>NZ_JAIQDF010000009.1:0-431444 GCF_020037055.1 Myxococcus sp. AS-1-15
ACGCTGACGGAGCGACGCGATGTGGAGCGGTCGAAGTGGTCCGGGGGCTACCACCTCGGTCGGCAGTGGGTGTTGCCCGGCGTCGAGTGTCCGACCTGCAAGGACGCATGGAGTGGTGTCGGTCACGACTACCCGACGGTCGACCTCTCCTCGTTGCCGGGCAAGCGCGACTTCGAGCGGGCTCGGTGCGTGCCCTGGGACGAGTTCGTAGGCCTGCGGCAGCGAGTGTTGCCCTTGGTGCCGGCGGGCGCAGTCGTTGGGCCAGGTACAGGGTTCGGAGCGCTGACGGGGAAGGCCAGCGGGAAGTTTCCCCCTGTGTCCATCCACATGCCGTGGATCATCCTCGTCCAGCCGCCCGTTGCTGCTCGGCTTGAGGGACTCACGGGGGCCATCCCGGTCCCGACGCGGTTCAAGGCACGGCCTGGAGTGGCCGAGCTGCTGGAGCTGGAGGTTCGACCTGGAGGGAGCATTCGCGGAGGGAGCGACGGTACGCCTTGCAGGACTTGCGGCCGCGTGGGCGGCGCAGCACTTCCTCCCCTGAACGAGTTGCGGCTGGACGACGTGCCCTCCACCGATTTCGCGAGGGTCTGTCCGACCGTGGTGGCGGTGAGTGAGCGCGTCGTCGAGCGACTGGCGAAAGAGCTGGACGAGTCGGAGATTGTCGCCGTTGACATCACGGGCCCGCCTCGCCGAGGAGCGGGCGCTCGTTCCACAGGCATCGACGTGTCGCCTTGATGCTCGCCCAGGGCCGTGCGTAGGTCACCAGCCTCGGGATGAGCGCATTGACTACTTGCTCGCGCCCACGGGGCCCTCTGCTGGAGGGGGCTACCGGATCTCGTGCGTCGTCGTGACTGGCGCTGTGCCGTCGTCCGGTCCGCGCCAGTAGGGCTGCACCCAGATGAGCTTCCGCTCGCGGCGCTCGGTGCCGTGTGCCTGGCGCTTCCAGTGCCCGGAGACGCGCACGCGGACGACGAGCGGATGTCCGGTGCCCGCGGACTCGGGAGGGCGTTCCACGGGAGGGACACCGCGGCCGAGGATGATGCGGCGCTGCGGGTCCATTCCCTTCAGCTTCGCGCGGAGCTTGTCGCGCTTCTCCCCCTTGGGGAGCTTCTCCATGCGCTCGCGGAGCTGCCGTGCTTCGCGGTTGTGCCACACCTCTTCCCGCACTCCCCCGCTGGCCGAGTAGAGGGCGACGTTCATGGCCCAGTCCCAGAGGGCTCGCCAGTCGCCGTGGGGGGCTTCGCCTGTCTTCGCCGCGTGCTCGGTGAGGGCGTCCTCCAGCATGCGCCCTTCCGAGAGCCCCACCGAGAAGAGGTTGAGCGTCCGGGCCCCGTCAGGACGCCGCGCCTCAACGCAGATGCGCCAGCACCGTCCTGGCTCCGGCTCCTCGGCGAGAAGCATCCCCGTCACCGGGAGGGACGAGCCGTCGCTGTCGGGAAGCGTCAGCGCAGCCTCCAAAGGCACCCGAATGAGCAGGCACGGGTGCGGCAGGTGGAGGTCGTCGGTCGTGAGTCCGCGCAGCTCGGTGTGGCGCAGGCGCTGGGCAAGTCCAGGCGCCACTTCGTAGTCGTGGCTGCCCGCGCGCTCGTAGGCGAGGCGGAACCACAACTCCATCGCGTGGACCTTGTACTGGTGCTGGTGCTCCGGACTGCCTGCTACTCGGTCGAGGGTCGCCGTGAAGCGCGGGGCCGAGAGGGCGTCGTCCAGGCGGAGCGTCTCGCTCGCGGCGAAGGCATCCTCGAGAGCGAGGAAGGGGAGTGAGCCGAAGGCCAGGTCGTAGAGGGCGGGAGCGAGGCGGCCTGCCTCGAAGTCCTGGCGCATGGCGGTCAGGGTCGCGTCGGCGCTGCCGCGTCGCCAGTATCCGCGGGCCGCGGGCGGTGGGCCGGGCCAGTTGAGAATCTCCATGGGGGTGTCCTTCAGGCCCGCGACGTGGGCGGTGACTGAGTCCGGACTGCGCCTGCGTCCAGCGCGTTCATTTGCTCTCCTCGCCCCGTGCGGAGGCATGTGGGAAGTGCCCGAAGGCATCGGCCACAGCGGGCCGCGAAGACTCCACCAGGGGAGACGCCACCGGCGACGAAACCCCTCGCGGAAATCGTCAGTACAAGTCCAGCGCGCGCCGGAGGGACTCCTTGCTGACGCGGAGCCGCACCTTGCGCTTGTCGCTGGCGTCCTGCTCCCGCTGGACGTCGAGCCCGTCCCGGATGCGCTGGCCAATCCACGCCTGCACGCCACGTGGTTGCATCGTCAGCAGCGCACCCAGTTCCTGGGGCGTGCATCCGTCAGTGGAGGACAGCCAGGAGAGGGCGCGGAAGTCGCGGGCCAGCGAGGACTCTCCCTCCGGCGCACCTACGAGCCCCGACCGAACCTCGGCGATGGGGTAGTTGGCGCGGCGCGCCTCCTCAACCAGAGCGAGCTGGTCCTCCGTCAGCACCAGGTAGAGGTCAACTGCCCCAGCGAAGTTGAGGTGCTCGCCCACGAGGAGCGGACGGGACTCACCAGGAGGGATGACGGTGCCGTCATCGGCAAGGAGGACGACGCGTCCCCCGGAGCGGCTGAGCCACCCCTTGCGGTCCACGTCCATGAACTCTGAGAGGAGTCGCTCGGCCGGCACGTCACGCTCCCACTTCACCGGCACACTCGTCTCCGCGCTCATGTGCCCACCTCCGCCTGGAGGGCAGCGAGCCCAACCGTCAGCCCCGGGCGCATCTCCTGGAGCATCGTGAGGACGTCGCCCCGAAGGTCAATCCAGTAGCGCGCGTCCGCGTGCGACACTACGACCTCTCCGAGGACCCGAAGGAAGAGAGCCTGCTCCTCGGGGTGGGCACGGAGATGGGCGGCGCGGGAGGCCGGCGACGAGAGCCGGCCGAGGGCCAACTTGATGAGCTTGTCCCTCTCCTTCGAGGCCCACTCCACCTGCTTGGGCGAACCGACGAGAGCGGGCAGCGTGACGTCCAGCGACAGCGGCTGCGAGGTCATGAGTCCCCTTTGGGTGACGGGATGAATATGCGCACGTGACGTGCGCATATCAAGGCCCATGAGGAGGCCTGGCCGGGAGGGGTGACTTTCACCCGTTCGGCGGTCGGGCGCTGTACCACCTGAGTGGTATGGCATCGATTGGTGGAGGTGGTCGGGTTGGCACCCGGCGGAGGCGTCCGTTTCGCCCCGGGCGGTACAGGCAACCGGGTTGACGCGGGCGATGACGGGGCTTGTCCTCCCTCGGACAGGCCAGCAGTCCATCAGCACGCGTGAGGAGCGGGCATCCGCAGGCCGGACAGCGGAAGGCGTTTGGCATGCCCTGGGAACGCGGGACGCTGCGGATGTTACGTGGGCCGCTACGCGAGCACGGAGGGCGGGCGCGGCGGAGCATCCTCCTCGTTCGCGCGCACCAGGTAGCCCAGAACCATCAGCGACAGCACTTCGTCGAGCACGGCCTCGCGGGACTCCTCGGGGAGGAGAGGGGCTACGTCCTCAAGCAGCTCGCTCGTGTGGTCCTCGAAGAACATCCGGAGCTCGGGCTCGACGCTGTCGAGCAGGTCGACCAGCTCTCGCGGGGTGGAGGTCTTGAGGCGCACCAGGAATTCGCGCGCGCGTGTGACGCGGTCGTGTGGCATGGCGCGGAGGGTACATCAGGGCCACGGCAACGGCAGCGGCGGGGCGCCTACCCGTTGGCGGCGTGGTCCCGGGCGGCTGGCGCGTAGAATTTCCCCTCGAGTTCCACGATGCCCTTGGCCGCGCCCGTGGGGGCCTGCGCCTGCACCCAGCACGCGCCACGCAGTTCAAGCTGGGTAGCGCTTCACCAGCTGCGTCTTGAATGCATCCGCGTACGGCACTACGTCCTTCCTGCTCTCGCCCCTGAGACGTCGTCAGTTCGGCATGTCCGCCGAGGCGACAACTTCCCAGACACAGGAGGCGAGATCCAGGAACTCGACTGAGCGCACAGGGTAAATGCATATGCTTCCTCCACTCCCTTCCCTTCGGGCGATGGGGTTTGAGAAGCACAGGCGGCCTATCGGTCTCGGACTGTGGTTCGATGTGAGCAATGTCGGGCTTGTGTGTTCCGGGGGGCTCTTGAAGGGTAAGGGCTGGGGTTGGGATGCATAGTTGAGTTTGCTGCAATTGGAGTGCTATGGAGGGCGTGCGGGGGAGAGAATGAATCAAAGAGCATTTGATGCGGCGTGGAGTCGAATCCGTCTGAGGTGGTTGGCATTGCTGCTTGCGCCGTTGCTCCTGATGCAGGGATGTCTCTTGGAGGATATGCATTTTGAGACGTTTAATTTAGAGAGTGATGAGGCGGTTATTACTCCGGACTACTTGGTTCTGGAGTTGGGATTGGCCACGGCAGATGGCGGGAGTGCAGACGGGTACGGCGCTTTCACGATTGTTGGCACGCGAAAACGGGACAGTCGGCCGTTGGAGGGCGTTCACTTTGATGTTTCGTTCGACAGTTGCGCAAGGGTTGTTTCCGTAGCCGATGGTGGCGTAGTTCGAGAGCCTGCTTCCGAAACACCGTTGGTGATGGAGCCTGATGTTGGGTGTCAGCAGCGCTCGACTTCGTTTCTGCAGTGCATCCTTGGTGCAGACGGTACTGCAAGGTTCAATGTGCGGTTGGTGCCAGATCGTGTCCGCAGGGGGACTCGGTCGAGCATTGCTATTCGTTCGGGCGGTAGGGACGGGATTTGTCGGCCGGCTGTAATCTCGATTGAGAATGGTATTTCAAGTGATTCGATCCTGCGTGTCGACGTGACCACGTTGGAGCCGGAGCTTGTGGCCGGTACTCTTGCGTGCGGTGCTGTGTCAGCGCCGTGCCTATATAAGCAGTCGGCCTTTGTCCAGTCGGCGCTTATGTCGGCGGATGGCGGGATCCCGTCAGTGCTGATAAGGTCAATTCCTGTTGATTTGGAGATTGATGCTCAGACGGGGCAGTCGGTGTATTTTGCAAATCCTAGAGGAGGCGCTCCCTGTGAGTCCTCTCCGGGTGTGGTGAAGTCGAATCAGTTTATTTCGCCCTCGTCTGCTTTGAGTGAATTGACTCCGCTGTGTGTGTCTACGCAGGGAGCTCGGTTCGGTGTCGTGGCTTCAGTTGCGCCTTCAGGTTCGGTGGAGTTGTTTAGATCTAGGGGCGATGTGATAATCCCTCCTGTCCCGACAAACCTTGTTGCGACCGTTGTTTCGGTTGGCGAGGAGGGGGCATTGGTGGACGTCCGGGTTTACGACTGTCGCGGGTTGAGCGTTCCCAGACCACGCTTGGTGTTCGAGTCGGCGTTAGGGGTCCCCTTGGCGGTTGATGTTGTTGAGGAGACCAGTGCCGGTGGGTTTTATCGGACGCTCTTTTTGGTTCGTGGTGTCGCGGCAGGATCGGTGGCGAGGGTTAGGGCTGCGGGCTCTTCGCAGGGGTGTGAGGTTTCTTTCCTATGAGAATTGGATTTGGATTGGCGCTTCTTCTGGGGGGAGTGCTTTCTTTTGGATGTGGATTGCGCCGGTTTGCGGAGGTGACCGAGACAAGTCGGGGTGCGCGGTGTGCTACTGCTATATGCATGGGAGGGGAGGGCGGTTTGGAGGGGGAGTACGCAATTGAGCCCCTCGTAGAACTCCCTGTTGGGAAGAGTTTTGCGAGCGGCAGTAGTGGCCTGGGGCGCTATGTGAACAATCACGACCTGACTGCTACGTTTGCGGCTGGGGTTCGGTTTTGGGCGTGGTACGATCTTGTTAGTTTCTCGGTTTATTTTTCTAAGCCGTTGATTACTGATTCGTCGAAGGTGAGGGTGAGAGGGTCGGCATTTGAGTATTCCCCAAGTCAAATTCGGAGGCCCTATCCTGGAGTTGCCGTGGGGCTCTTGGGGGATTTGTTGTGGGTGGGGTTTGATTATGATCAGCTCCGAAATGGCGATAGTGAGAGTAATCGAGACATGAATTATCCGCGTGATGCTGTTGTGTCGCACTCGGTGTCAATTACGATTGGGCTTTCCACTGTCGCAACAACAAGGGGGGTGGCGGCAAACGCTAATGGGCGCACAAAACCAGCGGCGGACGGCGGAGCGCAGCCAGCAGCGGACGGCGGAGCGCAGCCAGCAGCGGACGGCGGAGCGCAGCCAGCAGCGGACGGCGGAGCGCAGCCAGCGGCGGACGGCGAGCGCAGCTAACAGCGGACGGAGGGGAACTGGAGGGGTGGTTGTCTCTCATCGACGCCAGCGGCAACCATACCTCTCAAGGAGTATAGCCGGCCATGTCAGCCCTGCACACCAGGGAAGAGCGGGCCCGCCCCGAACTCCGGCATGCGGGCCAGTCGCTCGAGCGCCAACGTTACGAGTCCGAGGCCCTGGAGTCGCGTTAGCCCGCCCACGTCGCTCCACGTGTCGAGTCCCAGCCCGCCCCTGCCTGGAGGTGCCATGTTCCGTCGTGCGGTGAGGCATGCCTCCATCCAGCCGCGGTAGGAAAGGAGCTGCTGTTCGGTCGGGCCAGCAGGGAAGGGGCTGTCCATCTCCTGCGGCGTGGCGTCGTAGCGGATGCCATCCAGGAGCTTGTCCATGAGGACAACGGCCTTCTCGGAGAGCGCGGCGGTGGGTTCGGGAAACAGCCGGCGCGAGCGCGCGACGAAGTAAAGGGCGGTGTGCAGGTCTGGGTCGCCGGACGCCACGCGGGCGCGAACCATCTCCAGCGCCTTGGTGAGGGTGTGCCTCATCATGACGTGCCGCCATTGTTCTCGGTGCTCGCGCCCCGGGCGGTGAACCAGCACCTCCCCTGTCCATCGCCTGCCACTGTGACGGGGACCTTCCACGGCGCGAGCGGGCCGCCCTCAGCTGGGCATGCCGTCACCCGGTGGTAGAGGTTCCGCCCCTTGAGGTCGTCGCCGGCGGCGGCCATCACCTCGCGGAAGTCGTGGCGGGCTCCGTCCGCGAGGAGGGCGAGGACGCGCGCGGTGGCGGCCAGGAGCACCGACGGTGGGGTGCCGCACGGGGTTCTGGCGTCGAGCAGCTCGGCGGGAGACGCGTAGGGTGGCGTGGGGGACTCGGTGCTCGAGCGCGCGTCGGGCGCCGTGGCAGGCCCAGGCTCCCCGAAGAGTCCGAGCTGCTGCACGGGCCCCATGGGAGGGACGGGGGCGTCGTTGGCCGGCAGCTCGCGCCGCGGCGGCTTGACCTGGTGTTGCGGTGGGGCAGGTGGTGGCGCGGGCTCCGGAGCGAGCAGTGGGAGCGCCAGCGGCACGGGATAGACCTCGGGACGCCAGAATCTGTCCTTGGCGAGCCGCACGCGCTCACGGAGCTCGGGGAGCAGCTCCTGGTCAACGTAGGTGAGGCGTCCGGCCTGCGCTGCGGGCAGGGGCTCGAACACCACCATCTCTTCAAGCCACCACGCGATGGTGCCCCGGCAGTACGGCGAGCCTGCGGGTGCCCACCATGGGTCGCGGCCGAAGCTGCGCGAGTCGTTGCCGATGGTGCTCACCTCGGCGAGCCGTGCCATGGCGACGTACGACTCGGCGGGCAACACGTCGCCAGCAGGCGCCTCCAGGCCGCGTGCCTCGCGGAGCCACCGAACCGCGTCCGCGTCGTACGCGGCGGTGGCGTAGATGGCGAGCCAGTGCCCCAGGACGCTCTCCGGCGGGTGGAGGGGGAACCGGCGGCCGGGAACGCCCTGGCGCGCGGGCTCCTGGTCGGTGACGAACAGGCTCCACATCCCGTGGTGAGTGAGGGCCGAGGACCACGGGCGCGCGAGGGGCATGTGGTAGACGTCGCGCCCCGCGCGCGTGAAGCGGTACGGCCCGCGGGCGTTGATGTCGTGGACGCTCACCGCTCGCGCTCCAGTCGCTCGCGGCGCTCCCGCAGGAACTGCTCAACCTGCCGCTGCTCGTGCTCTTTGTCTGCGAGCACACGGGAGTAGACGAGGACGGCCAGGCCGGCGACGAAGAGGGCCCAGCCGACGATGCTGGCGATGGTCGACGGGCTCATGGCTTCGGCGCCTCCCCGGGCAGGAGCAGGGGCTGCACTTTGCCCGTCCGGTATGACGCCTCCAGCGCGGGAAGGACGTGCTCGCCCACGGTGCGCCCGTCGGCCGTCACCACGTGCGCGAGGAACGCCTGCTCGAACGTCTCGATGCCGCCCTCCAACGAGATGAACTTCGCTTTCAGCGCGGCGTGCAGCGCGCGCCAGGATTCGCGGCACGCCCGCTCGTAGGCGGTGCGCTGCTGCTCCGCGCTCGCCGGCACGGTGCGTCCTCGTAGCTTGCGAGTGGTGAAGGCATCGACCTGCGGCAACGGCATCCGGAACCGGACGATGCGGTCATGCAGGCGGAACGTGACCACCGCCTCGCCGCGCTCTCGGCTCTCCGACGTCTGGCGTGGGTCCGCGCCGTGCTGGTCGAGCAACTCCTCAATCTGCGCCCGCGACCTGTAGACGGGGACGCTCGTCTTTGAGGCGAACCGTCTAGCTGACCTACGCATGCGGGACTCCCGTCAGCGCCTCGGACAGCATGGTGATGGCCTCGCCCACTCGCCCCGTGGGGCTGGCACGCAGGTGTCCCAGGGCTGTCCGAACGGAGTCAACCAGCCGGGGGTACGCGCGAAGCCGCGAGTCCAGCTCTCGCACCGCCTCGGCCAGGGCGCGAGCCAGGAGATAGGGCCAGGGCCCGACGTTGAGCTCGTACCACTCCCCATCCAGTCCGCGCGCCTCGGCATGCTCCGCGCCACGCGGCCCGACAACGCGGATGCTCCCGGGCGCCTCCCACACCACCTCGGGCGCGGAGGGGGCGTCCGTGAGCGCAGGGACGGCCGGCACGGGCGTCATGGTGCGAGGGCGCTGCGGCGGCGGCGCGATGGGCGTGGTGTCCGCGGGAGGTTGCTCGCGCGTCGCGTGACGGGCCCTCGCGGCGTCGTAGGCGACGCGGATGGCCACCCAGTCCACGCTCCGGAGCTGGAGGTTCCAGTCGAAGTCCTGCCACGGGGGAACGATGGATCGGGGGCCGGACTCGACCTTCCGAATTTCCTCGGCCAGGGGAGCAACCGCAGCCACCAGTTCCGGCGCCTCGGGAGCCGCGGCGCGGGCCGCGTCGTAGGCGGCACGGAGCGAAGCGACGGCCTCTAGGAGGTCCGCACGCGCCTGAGCAACGCGCCCATCGGCGACGCGCTCGACGTGCGCTAGGGCCGGCAGGACGCGCCCCACCGCATCCACCAACGCGGGTGGGGTGGTGGTGGGGCGCAGCGCGAGAGCAGCGATGACGCCGTGCTCCCTCGCCACCGCCGAGGACATCCCCTCGGCCTTGCTCTGCTTGTAGCCGCGCTCGGCCTCCGCGAGCACAGCGTCCTCGGACACCTGTGCCGGGGCGGGCTGGGGCTGGGAGATGGCCCTGGCCTTGACGACCCGCTCCACCGAGCCGAGTACGGACTCCATGGCGCGGCCCTGCCGCCCGGCGCGAACAGCGTGGTAGAGCGCGTCCAATGCGTGACGCTCCACCGACAGAGCCTGCTCGACCTCGGAACGGAGCTCATCCACCTTCTGGTCTCGGGCCCGGCGCTCCTCCACCACCTTCGAGAACACGTCATCCAGGGCCGCGTTGATCTCGGCGACGCGCGACATGGAGGCGTCGCCCTCGGCCGCGGCGTCCACCGCCCGCTGCTCGGCGGCCGCGGCGTCCGTGATGATTCCCCTGAGTCGGTTCGGCGCCTCGGCGGCCGTCGGCGTGTAGTCCAGTCCCGTGGCGAGCGCGGACAGCATCGCCTCGCGCCATGCCTCCAACGCCGGCACCTTGGCCGCCTCAGTGGCGAGGGCCGCGATGTGCCCGCAGACGCGGCTCTCAGCGTCGGCGCTCAATGGCTCCATCGCCTCCTCCAGTTCCGCTTTCGGCAGCAGCTTCGCTTCACACGTCATCGCCATCACCTCGGGGTTCGCAAACGGAGAAGAGGAAGCCAGCAACTCAAGCTGGGCCTGGAGGGCTGCGATGTCAGCGGCAGACGAGCCCGGATCGTGGGGGTCGAACACCCGCGCACCGTCAACAACGATGGACTCGTCCAACTCGTGCAAGATGAAGCTCCGCAACACCTCGCGAAGCGAGGCCAGCAGCGCCGGACGGTCCAGCTCGCCGTACGCCAGGCGCTTCGTGAATCGGGCGCGCCGAAGATCCCCTGACTCCCGCTCTGCGAAGGCGGCGCTCACACGGACGAAGACGTGGACTCCATCGTCGTGCTGCAGCTCCACCTGGAAGTCCAGCAGCGAGAAGGGCGGCCCGAACTTGAATGCCTCCACAGCTTTTCGCATCTCGTCCTGCGTCACGTTTCACCTCGGGCACAGCAGAGAGGAGCGCGGGCGGCCCGTACTGCACCGCCCGCGCGTGAGTCAGAGGGCTACGGGAGGACCGGGACGGCTTCCTTCGCGAGGATGGCGACGGCGATGGCGACAGCGAGCGCAATCTGGCCGGCGCTCACCGAGGAGCCGTCATCCGCGAGCTGCTCGGCTCGCGACTCGTACTTCTTGGTGATGCTCTTCGCCTGGGACGTGCCCTCGGTGTTCCTCTTGATGAACAGCTTGACGAGCTCCTCCCCGCGGTTCACGGAGGCCCCGGGGGGCGGCCGGCAGAACTGCTCCTCGAGCGCGCGGTAGTGAGCTACGGCATCGGGAAGCCCCTTGATGTCATCCGGGCTCAGCCCCTTGGGCGGGTTCAACATCATGTCCTGCGCGAACCCAGCGCCGAGTTTCGCCATGGCGCACTGGATGTCCTCCATCGCAAGGGGTGACGACATATCCACTCGGTTCCGGAAGGCGCTGGTCAGTGTCGACAGCAGGCGCTTGGAGTTCGAGAAGATGACCTCCGAGTAGACGCGCTTCAGCCCCGGGATGTTGCTGGTCTGGGTGAGTGGCGGGTGAGCGGCGAGCGCGACAGGCGCCCAGGCGAACAACATCAACAGCACAATGGCCTTCTTCAAGGCATGCTCCATGTTTTGGATTGGTTTGAGCCAGCAGGTGGCGCGGGCGACGCGTGCCGCTGGGCCCGCGCGCGAATCAGGGGACGTCAGTCCTTCTTGGTTGCCTTCGCCTTCTCGCGCTCAGCGGCGATTTCTCGCGCCGCCTCCGAGCAGGCTCCGACGGCGCCACTCCCGGCCTTGCAGGGCGCCTCGCAGAGCGGCGTGCAGACGGACTCATCACCATGCACCTCGAGGTCATCGAGGCAGTCGTTGCAGGATGCGTGGCTCCTGTCGTACTGCGTCCGGAGCGCGCTGCACTTCGCCTGCGTGGTGGTCTTGCAGCCGGCCGCGCAGAGCATCAGTGCCACCATCAGGTAGCGGGCCCTCACTGGAGCACCCCCACGCCGAAGCACCCGCGGTCGAGGTGTGCCTTGGAGCCGCTCACCACGGTGAGGCACGAGGTGATGGCGGGCAGCACGTCCGGCGTCACCGAGAACGGGTCCACCGAGGGCAAGAAGAACGTGGCGTCCTTGCCCGGGGCCAACGTGCCCAGGTTGGGGAGCAGACGCGCCCGCGCGGACCCGCGGGTGTACGCGCCCAGTGCCTGGGCCACGCTGATGGCCTCCTGGCGGTAGTACGGGTTGACCACCGTCAACATGACGTCCAGCCAGGGGTTGGGTGCCACCGGCACGCCTGTGTCGAGCGGGTCCGAGCCGAAGGCGTCGGAGCCCAGCGCCAGCGGCACGCCGGCCGCGTAGAGCGAGCGGAGTGGCTCGGCCTGCGCGTAGAGCGCCGGGTCGTTGACCTCCATCATCATCGGAGGCAGCAGCACCAGGTGCGTCCCCTCGCGTACGAAGGTGATTCCGAGGGCAGCCGCGCGCGCCACCTGGCTGGGACTGGCCATGTTGGCGTGCTCGAGCGTCACCTTGCCGCTCCAGTCGACGTCGGGACGCGCCTCCAGCCGCGACAGCGTCTGCTCGACACCGGCGTCGCCGATGGCGTGCACCAGGAGCTGCCCGCCGCGAGTCACGGTGTCCTGGAGGGCCCAGTCGAACTGGGCTTCGCTCATGTTGCGCAGCCCCAGGCCGGTGTTGGCGGGGAAGCCCTCGGGCATCGCCGCGGTGGGCAGGTACGGGATGGAGACGAAGGCGCTTCTCGCGACGGGCGTCCCGTCCGCGAACACCTTGCGGCGCACCACTCCGTCCGGACCTGCCGAGCAGAGCTTGCCCGAGTGGGTGATGATGCACACGGGCACCATGGCGCCTGGGCGGCGCATGGCGGCGCGGATGTCGCGGTCGCGTTCGTCCGAGTAGACGAAGACGACGTTGGCGGTGGTGGTGAGTCCTCGGGCCGCGCTCGCTGCGGCGTACGCGTCGTGCTGGACGACGTACTCGGCGTCGCTGATGCGGCTGCTCAGCATCTCCACTGCGGGCAGCACCGCGAACTCCTGGAGGAGCCCGTTGTGTCGCCCGAGCGCGTCACGGCCCACCCAGCCGCCGTACGGGTCCGGCTGGTAGTCGCGGAGCCCCGACTCGTCCAGGGCCACGGAGTTCACAGCCTGGGCATGGCCCGACCACTCCAGCGCGTAGACCGGGTTGCGCGGCGCCAAGGCGTCGAGGAAGGCGCGGGCGGTGATGCCGGCGGCGCGCAACTCGCCGTAGAGCTGCGCGCCGTAGAACACCACGATGGGCTCGCCCGGCGGCGCGGTGGCGGCACGTGGGCCGACGAGCGCGGCGATGTCCGTCATGGACGGGCCGCCCGTAGGTGCCCACGTCGACGGGTGAGGGCCCACCGTCCAGCGCTTGAGCGCGAGCATGGCGACGTGCGAGTGGGCGTCCACCAGCCCAGGCAGCACCACGCGGCCCTGGAGGTTGACTAGGTAGCGACTCGGCCTCGCTGCGGCAGTCACCTGGGCGGACGTGCCGACGATGACGACCGTCCCGGCCCGGACGAGCATGGCCTGCTCGAACACGGGCTCGTCGACTACTCCCGTCCAGATGCGGCCGCCGTAGTAGACGACGTCTCGCCCTCCGCAGAGGGTGGACGGGATTCCGTCGCCCGTGCACACAGGCACGGACAACCCCACCAGCTCGCTCGAGCTGATGGTGGGTGGGGCGGCGCTCGCGGCGGTGGCAGCGAGCGACAACAACAGGAACAACAGCCTCATGTGGGGACCTCTGGGCGTACGAGGGGAGTGCCCGCTGTCCGAGACATTCGGACCGAGCCGGTGTGCGTGCGTGGTGAGGTGCTGCGGTGCTGCGACTGCAAGAGGCGCGGTGACCGGCCGGAAGGGGGAAACCGACCGGTCACCGCATGGCGCGACTTCGCGCCGTGAATGGCCTGCCGGGCCCAATGCCCAGCAGGTGTGGCTGGCGCGCGTGCTGATCGGCCGCCTCGGGAGCCGAGCTTTCACTCGACTTCTTGGGGTTCACCCGCGCTGGCCACGTAGAGGCCCCGCCCGGACGGGCACGGGGTGCGCGCGGAGTCCCGGGCCGAGGACTCGACGCGTGCGCGTGTCAGTCGTCCTCGCCCGGCTGGCGAGGTTGCTGCTGGCTTTCGCGGAAGGAGAACTCGGCTTCGAGCACCTGGAGGTTCTCTCGCATGGCCTTCGCCCACCGGGCCCGGGGCTGCTCGGCCAGCTTCTCGTTGGCGAGGTTGATGGCGTCCGTCACCTCCTCGTCCGACAGCTCGCCGACGAGCTTCCCCTTGCAGGGGCCGAAGGCGACGAGGGCGGCAGAGTTCCTCGGGGTGGGCGGAACGGGCTGGGTCGCCTGCGCTGTCGGCGCAGGGGAAGGGGCCCTGGTAGACGCCACGGACTCCTTCGCCTTCGCGGTGATGCCAGTGGCGGCCAGCTCCGCGGCCTCGCGCGTGGCCGTCTTCTCTGGGAGAAGGGCAGGGCTGATTGCCGGGCTCGTGGGCTCTTCAACGACCACGGAAGAGGTTGGAGGCGGCTCCTCAGCCAGGGAGAACTCGTCCGCAGGGAGCTCCTCACGCACGTACAGGCTGCCGAAGGCTTCCGGGTACGCCTTGCGCAGGGCGGCCACCCGGGCGCACTTCTCGATCATCGTCATGGGAATCTTGGCCCACAGCGGCGTCTGCTGGACGTAGCCGCTGAAGTCCAGCCACACCACGACGGGCAATTTCCCGTCGCGCACCACCCGGGCCCACGCGCCCACCAACGCGCCCTTGCGCTTGGCGGGGTTGAAGCGGTGCACCACCTGGCCCTGGCCCTGGTCCAGGGTGATGTCGTCCTCGGCGAACACCGCACTGGCCTGGATGCCCCTGAAGTCCGGGAAGCGCTCCGCGCGGGCGAGCATCCCGGCCTCGGAGGGCTGGAACTCGTGCTTCGTCACCCAGTTGGGGCGCTCCCGGTTTCCGACGTTCTGCCTCCGGGCGACGCAGAAGGCTTCCTTGAGCAGCGGGTCCAACCCGCTGCGCTTGCACTGCTCCATGAAGAGCATGAACTCGTCTTCGCTGATTCCACGAGGGCAGATGGTTCGCCGCACCAGTGCTCGACGCTCCTCGTTCCAACCGCCCCCGACACTCAGCTCGCTGCTTCCGTCCGCCATGCTGCTCTCCTCACTCGTAGCGCTCGCCCGCGTCCTGCTCGGCGCGGCGAATCAGCTCGCGTTCCACCGCAGTGGAGTCATCCACCGCGTCGGTCCATTCGTGGTCCCGCCACCGATGCGGGCCCGTGTGTCCGTCCTCGCGCTCGCAGAGCACCCAGCTCTTCTCGGGGTGCTCCGTGTGCGCGTGGCATCCATGCTGACTTGATAGGTCTACTAAACAGAAGACTACCTGATGGGTCCGACGCTCAGCGGCCGTGCGCGTTCGCGTTCTCGACGCCCTCGCGCCAGTGGTTGGTGCGCGCCCACCACAGCTCGACGCCGAGTGCCGCGTAGAGGGCGCTCGACGCCACGGCCAGGTCGTTGAGGGACTTCCTCGCGGCCGTCACTCGGCGCTGCAGTTCGCGCCACCGCGACTGGGTGGCGTCGGTCCCGTTGGGCACGAGTTCGCGCAGCTCGTCCTCCGCCACGCGCAGCGCCTCACGCTCCGTGGCTTCGCGCTCGGGGAGCTGCTCTGCCTCCTCGATACACGCCGCGATGACGTCCACCTCTTCGGGGCGCCACCACTTCCTGAGCGTCCGGAGTCGCGCACAGCAGTCAGCCAGCTCGCCCACGCAGCTCACGGCCCGACCTCATGCCCGGAATGGGTCTGCGACTCCGCGCACTCGCGCTCGGTCCTGGTCACCACCCGAGCGCACTCGAGGCGCTTGCACACCTCGGCATCCACCTCGGGCCAGCTCTCGGGGTGCGCGGGCAGGCGCAGGCGAAGCTCGTCGCCGACCAGGGCGTAGCCTCGCACCTCGCCGCCGGCGGGCTTCGACATGACGTGCACCCAGCGGACCATTCCGGATGCGTCCGCCGCATTGCCTCCGCACACCATCGAATCGCGGTGGCCGGCGGACCGCTCGGGCCTGCTCACCAGCACGTACATGAAGCCATCCGCGAACGCGTCTCGAACCTCGGTGTCCTCCGTGCCCAACTCGAGCACCATCTGGTCGGCGCTCACGGGCGCACCTCGCGGCCCAGCGGGTAGCGGTTCCGCCACCAACGGCGCCAGAGCGGGTAGCCCAGGCGCCACGCGAAGCCGACGGCGCCCACCCAGCCGAAGGCGTACGCCAGCAGGCCCAGCGACATCCAGGGCTGACGTCGACGGAGCAGTGCAGCTCGCGGCGTGCACTCCACCTGGATGGGCTCGCGCCCCTCCGCCTCGGCCCGCTCACTCTCCCGGGCGGCGATGCTGTCCAGCTCCGCCCCGTAGACGGCGTCCAACAGCGACACCGCCAACATCACGACCGCGAGCCACCCAACCGTCACCGGGCTCAGCCCCAGGGCTGCGAAGATGCCCGTGGGGGGAATGGGCAGCCCGAGCGTGTCCCGGTGCTCCCCCCAGACCGCGCCCAGCAGCGCGGACACGTAGAGCCCGCGCTCGACGTGCCACGTCTTCAGCCTGGGTGCGCTGCGGAGAGCGTCTGCCACCGCATGCGTCGTGCGCCGGAGCCAGGGACCCGGGTCCTCGCGTTCATCGACCACACGACAAAGCTCCGCCATCAGGCTCATGTCGAGCCTCCATTCAGCTCAGAGGTGATTGAGGGGTTGCCGGGATGCGCCCGGCGGGGACTACTTCAGCGGTGCACTTCAGTCGTCACGCATCGGCAGCGAGGAGTTCGGGACGAAGACCCACGCGCTCACGAATGCGCCGTCCTCCCCGATGGACACCTTCGGCTCGCTGTCGAATTCGATCTCCGTGCTCCCGTACATCTCACGAGCCGCCGCGACGATGGCGTCGTCCTCGCCGTCTCCCTCCGTCGCATCCTCCTCCTGGTGCAGGGCTGCGAGCTGCAACTGCTCGTAGAGCCCATCGGGCCAGGACTCGGGAGTCCCGTGGTGCTCCATGGACGCGAGAAGCGTCTGGAGGGACTCCCTCGGCTCCGGGGGCGGCTGCTTCCCTCCGTCGTTCGTCGTGTCGTTCGCCATTGCTGCCCCTTCAGTTGCCGCGCTGCGCGGCGATAAGCCTGTGGTGGAAGGGCCCGCCCCGAAGGGCGGGCTGCGATGAGAGGAGGGCCCAGGCTCATCACCTGGGGCCGGGAGCCGCTACGCCTTCGCGGGCTCGGGCTCGTCCAACCCCGGTCGGCCCGCCGCGCGCTCGGTCGCGTCCGCCAGGTCCCCGAGCGCCGTCGCCTCAGCGTTGGCGGCGTCGTACTCCGCCTCCGTCCCGCTGAACGCCTCAAGGTGGTCCAGCCTCGCCAGCACGTCCTTAACCCTCTTCCTCAGCTCCGCCGTCGTCACAGCTCTGTCCGTCGCCATGTGCTCCCCCTTGTGGGTGCTGCGCTTCCCGACGTCCTCGCTGGCCACCCAGCTCGCGCCCGCCCAACCCCGCTCTCCCTCCCGGGAGCCCCGTCCGTCCGTCGATGAAGAGAACCGTAATCGCGAGTTGGTACCATGTCAATGTTCTAAGTCGACAACCTTGTCTAGGTACCGTAATCATGCGTCAACACAAGGACGTCGGCATTGCGCCGCGCCTCGGTGGACCACTAAGACGGAGGCACACATGGGCGCGCAGGCCCGCAGACGAGAGGCCGGAGACGTGGAGATCGGAAAGACGGTCGGACCGTGGGACGAGGAGACACCGCGAAACGTGCGGCTACCGCGGTGGGTGTGGGCGAAGTTGGCCCACATCGCCAAGCGCGAGGCTGACGCTGGCAAGAAGTCGAAGCGGACGCGGCAGAAGGTGAGCAGCAACGACGTGCTCATGTCTGCGTGCGAGCACCTCATCACCACCGACGAGCTGACGAACGGCAGAATCAACCTCCCCGCAATTCCGCCGCCCGAGCGCGCGGCGAAGAAGAAGCCGGCGGCGAAGAAGGGCAGGGGCACGTGAGCCGCCCCAAGAAGGGGCCGTACGGGCTCGGCCCGCGACTCCGCTGGCTGCTCGCGCGGGGGCGCGTCTACCTGTCGCGGAACCCGGGAAGCGGCATGCCCGCGCTCCTCGAGGTGCCAACGGGCGAGACGCCCCTCCGGGTGCCCACGGGCGCCGTGCAGGTGCTCGTCACCACTTACCTAGCCCCGTCACCTGCCACTTCCGTGGAGTTGCGCGCCGGGCGCGTCGAGCACGTGCACAACGCGCTCGACTTGGCAGCGTCGCTCGCGGAGAGCGCGCTCGACGAGCCCGAGGCCCGGGCCCACCTTGCCACGGGGCAGGTCATGTACTCGCCGCCGCTGCCCGTCGTCTCGATCACTGTGCAGCAGGTGCAGGCGCGCACACCGTGGTGGCTGCCTCATGTCGTGGCAGTCGCTGCGGTGGCGGCTGCGGTGTGGCCGTGGTCTGTCGACCACGTGGCTGCAGGCATCGGCGGCTCCGCGCGCGTCGAGTACACCTACCCAATGGCAGATGACTCCGCGCGGTACATGACGGACTTGGTGGAGTTCCGACAGCCGGTCCGCGCAATGGGGGGGAAGCCGCTGTGTACCAAGGTGCCCAAGGAGCCGTTGCCAGGGCAGGATCTGCCGCCCTGCCGGAGCCCGGCCGAGCCCCTGCATGGAGGGTGTTGGGTCAAGATTGATAAGCGGCCGAATCCGTGCTGCCCGGAGAACGCTGCCGAGTCTGAGGGCGCGTGTTTCATCGGCCTTCGCGGCGGAGCGCCAATGAAGATCCCGACCCGGATTGACCGGAGGGGGCCATGACCCCCGCGCGCGCAGCTCGGCACCGCGCCAGAGTGCGGCGCCCTGTTGTCCTGGAAGCCGTTTGCCGTGACGGCGCGATGTGTTGCCGCCGCGGGCAGCCGGTGGCCTGCGATTGCGTCCGCACCTACGAGTGTCCGATGCACGGAGAGACGCACTCCACGCACTCGGACGACTGACGCTGGACTTGACAGGGCCCGCGTCGCGGGCTCATCTTGTCCCCGACGTACCCTCGCTGAGCAGCACCGATGAGGCAGCGAGCACACCGACAGCTTGTAGAGCAGGTTCGCGGGCGCGAAACCGCCCCGGCACTGCTCCGGCGCACGACGGCGGTTCCTCATCGACGACGTCGGCGCGCCGTCTTTTTTCGGGGTGATTCATGGACGTCCGCCAGGGACAGACCGATGTGATGACGCTGGATGTATCAGCGTATCAATCGGGGGCTTCCGTCTCGTTTGGCGGACTGCGGCGCCACCCAATCCCAGACATCACGGGAGTCATGCGGGACGGTGAATCCTCGGGCACCCTGAGTGCGCGCGCGGCCGTCAAGCAGTTTCCACACCCCCGGTTGCCTGCGGGTCTGGTGGCTGGTATTGGCTCTCTTCTGTGGTCGCCACGAGGCTCGGCTGTGTTTCAGACGCCGGCCAGGGGTGAGCGAGCGGTGACCATGTTCCTGGACAGGCGGCCCCCTGTTCTCGCGTCGGCACAAATACTGCTTCCCCGTACAGTAGTGGGGGTGACGTGATGGTTGGCTGTGATGACGACGGTCGGGCTGGCAGCAAGGGCGGTGGGCCGCTCGTGGTGGTTCCGGAGGCGGGGCTCTGGCGCGCTGCCGATGTCGCGCGATTTCTGAACGTGAGTGAGGACTGGGTCTGGAAGCAGATCCGACGCCGGTCGGGGTTCCCGTTCATTGAGCTCGGTCCTCGCAACTATCGATTCGACCCTGACGCCGTTCGGGCGTGGGTCGCTGGGCGGCAGCGTGGGAGTGAGCGATGAAGCCTGGAGCGTTCTTTCGGCCGAACAAGGCTGGTGAGGCCGTCCTCGCAGCGGGGAAACGACTCTATCGTCGCGCTCCTGACTTCGGCACATGGCACGTCCGGTACAAGGACTCGGCTGGTGCCATCAGGCGGGAGGCGTGCAGCGCGGAACTGGAAGAGGCAGCGACCCGCTACGCGATGGAACTCCACATCAAGTCGGAGCGTCGCCGGAAGGGGTTGGAGCCTGCGGAGTTCGACATCATCCCGTGCACCAAGCTGCACGCGATGTACCTCGAAGCGCACGCACACCTCTCCAGCCAGGCGCCGATGCGCAGCCAGGTGAAGATCTGGTTTGATGCCCACTTCAAGAGCAAGCCCACGAGCGATGTGACTCCGGCGGATTGTGAAGCGCTGCTGGTCAAGGCGCGTGCCGCGGGGCAGGCCGAGTCGACCGTCCGCCAGCTCCACATCCGAGGCAGGCTCATTTGGAAGTACGGCGTCAACCGGCTGCGGTGTGCCCGCGAGAACCCGTGGAACGCTGTGCCACGCCCTACGGTTGCTGCGGCCGATGTGGTGGTGTTGTCCCGCGTCCAGGTCGAAGCTCTGCTCGAGGCGGCCGGCCCGTATCGCCTACTCCTGATTCTTGCGGTGCTCACTGGCGGGCGGCGGGGTGAGTTCGGCGGCCTTCTGTGGACTGATTTTCGCTTGGATGAGGGGCCGCACGGCACAATCCACTTCCGGCGCAGCTGGGAGCGGCAGACAACTAAGGGAGCGAAGGTGCGCGTGGTGCCGCTGCATCCAGCGCTCGTGCCGGAGATTGAGAGGGCCCGCGCCACGGCGACCTCGGCGCTCGTGTTCCCGTCGCCCCTGGAACGTAAGAAGGGGGGCATGCGGAGCAAGTCGTGGAAGACGGCGAACCTCCTTCGGCGCATCGCGAAGAGGGCTGGCGTGGTGCTGCCGGAGGGGACGACGTTCCACACCCTCCGGAAGACATTCATCACCCACCTGCTGCGGGACAGCGGTGGAGATATTGCGACAGCGCAACAACTTGCGGGGCACTCAACCCCTGCCGTCACCGCGACCTACTACGTGGGCCGCGACGTCGACTACCAAGCCAGCCGAGTCAATGCACTCCAGTTGGTGGCACGTACTCCAGTTGAGCACGCCGTGAACACGCGACAGATTCCGGCCGTCCTGGCCGGCCAGGAGACCCAAGTGAATACCAATGCTTACGCGTCAGAACTGCCTCGCCGCAGCCCGAGGGCCTTCATCTTCTTGTAGAAGTGGCCCCGCTCCAGGTCCAGGAGCCGGGCGGCCTCCGTGACGTTGTCGTGGGTATGGGCCAGCACGTAGAGGATGATCTCCCGCTCGGCGTCCTCCACCTGCTCGCGGAAGGTCTTGTCCGCGCGAGGTCGGAAGCCCACCACGGTGGCCGGTGCCGACGTCGGGGGAGGGGGCGCCACCAGCGCGTGCGCGGGCGTGCTCGCCGCGGCCACCACGGCCGAGTCCAGCGTGGACGCCGGCGCGGCCACCGTCTCCATCGGAGGCGGCACGACGCCGCGTCCCCGGGGCAGCAGCTCCAGCGCGTCCGCGCGCGTGACGACGGGGCCCTCGCACAGGATGGCCAGCCGCTCGACCAGGTTGCGCAGCTCGCGCACGTTGCCGGGGTAGTCGTAGGCGCTCATCACCGCCAGCGCGTCCGGGGACAGCGTCAACGGCCGCCGCCCGTTCTTCGCGCAGGCCTCGCGCAGGAAGGTGCCGATGAGGTCCGGCAGGTCCTCGCGCCGCTCACGCAGGGGCGGCGAGTGAATCTGCACGACGTTGATGCGGTAGTACAAATCCTCGCGGAAGCGCCCCGCGCCAATCTCCTGCTCCAGGTTCTTGTTCGTCGCGGCGATGACGCGCACGTCCACCTTGAGCGTCTCCGCGCCGCCCACCCGCTCCAGCTCCCCCTCCTGGAGGACCCTGAGCAGCTTGGCCTGCATGGCCGGCGGCATGTCGCCAATCTCGTCGAGGAACAAGGTCCCCTCGTGCGCCAGCTCGAACTTGCCGCGGCGCACGCTCACCGCCCCCGTGAACGCGCCCTTCTCGTGGCCGAACAGCTCGCTCTCGATGAGCTCGTGCGGCACCGCCGCGCAGTTGAGCTTCACGAACGGCGAGGCCTTGCGCCGCGAGTTCTGGTGCAGCGCCCGGGCGATGAGCTCCTTGCCCGTGCCGTTCTCACCGGTGATGAGCACCCGCCCCTCGGACGGCGCCGTGCGCTGGATGAGCGAGAAGATGCGCTGCATGGCCGGGCCGCTGCCCACCATGTCGTAGCGCCCCAGCTGCTCGCGCAGCTCGCGCAGCTCCTCCATCGCCGCCTGGTGCTTGAGCACGTTGCGCAGCGCGACCAGCAGCCGCTCCCGCGCGATGGGCTTCTCCAGGAAGTCGCGCGCCCCCAGCTGCGTCGCCTTCACCGCCGTGTCGATGGTGCCGTGCCCCGACATCATGATGACGGGCAGCTCGGGCCGCAGCTCCGTGAGCCGGGCGAGCGCCGTCAGCCCATCCATGTCCGGCATCTTCACGTCCATCAACACCGCGTCCACCGGCCGCGCGCTCACCACGTCGAGCGCCACCTGCCCGCTGGCCGCCAGATGTGTCTGATATCCCGCAAGCTGCAACGACTGGCTCAGGGTCAGCAGGATGTTCTTCTCGTCATCGACGATGAGCACGGATGCGGGCATGCGGGGCGCTCCCGGCCCGGGGACCACGTCACGCGGCCGCTCCCGGGCAACAGCGACAATCTCACGGAAAATATTTGGACATTCAAGGGTTTCGGGGCGCGGAGGGGTGTCTCGAAAGGGACAAAAGCTTTGACTCACCCCGGCGACTGAGACTACACGCGACCCGACTACCCGTCCCCTGCGGGTGCTTCTTTCGTTTCAATGATTTCGGGAGGAATGATGCGTCGGATTTCTCTGTGGGCGGGTCTCGGCCTCGCCATGGCCGTGCTGACCGGCTGCCCCCCCAGCTACCCCAACTGCAAGGACGACTCGACCTGCTCCGAGAAGGGCGAGGTCTGTGTCCAGGGCACGTGCCAGGAGTGCGCGACCGACGCCAACTGCAAGGAGGGCTTCTCCTGCCAGGGCAACAAGTGCGCGCCCAAGCCGCCCGAGTGCACCGTCGACAACCAGTGCGGTGACGGCCGCATCTGCGAGGCCGGCAAGTGCGCCGAGGCCCAGTGCAAGGACGACTCCTCGTGCCCGTCCGGTGGCAAGTGCCAGGGCGGCCGCTGCCAGGTCCCCACGGACACGTGCGCGTCCAACTCCGACTGCGGTGACGGCCAGGAGTGCAGCGCCGGCCGCTGCGTGACGGCCTCCGCGGACAAGTGCGACTGGAGCCCCATCCGCTTCGGCTTCAACGAGTCCTCGCTGGACTCCGAGGCCCAGCAGCGCCTGTCGGACCTGGCCAACTGCCTGAAGACGGGCCAGGCGGGCAAGCTGACCCTGGCGGGCCACGCCGACGAGCGCGGCACGGAGGAGTACAACCTCCAGCTCTCCAACCGCCGCGCGGCGGCCGTCAAGCGCTACCTGACGGACCTGGGCATCAAGTCCAACACCGTCACGACGGTGGGCTACGGTGAGACGCGCCCGGTGAACAACGCCTCCTCCGAAGAGGCGTGGAGCGAGAACCGCCGGGTCGAGTTCCAGCGCTAGTGGAGGCTGAGGTAGGCTTGGCGCCACATGGCCGTCCACGAGCCGGAAGCGCGTCAGTCCTATCTCGTCTTCGCCTGCGGTAGCAGCTGGTACGCGGTACCCGCGGACAGCGCGGCGGAGGTCGTCACCTTCCCCGAGCTCACGCGGGTACCGGGGGCTCCAGCCCACCTGCTGGGTGTGTTCGCCCACCGGGGAGAGGTCATCCCGGTGGTGGACATGGGCCTGCTGGTGGGCGGCGCCAGCCAGTCCTCGCGGCGGGCCGTCCTCGTGCGGCTGCCGCGCGGCACCCTCGCCCTGACGGCGACCACGGTGGCCGGCGTCTCCCCGGTGACGGGAGCGCTCGAGCCCCTGGGCTCCGCGGGCGTCCAGGTCCACCTGAGAGGCCCCGCCAAGAGCGGCCCCCGGGATGTGGCCGTCATCGACCCCGAAGGGCTCTTCGACCACCTCAGCCAGGGCGCCTGAGTCATGGCCCCGGCAGGCCCCGTGCGGGGCATGTTGTTGTGTCACGCGGGCCCGCATCGGCTCGCGTTCCTGGCCCATGAGGTGCTCTCCATCACCTCGCCGGGGGAGGAGGACGCGGCCTCGGCCCGGCTGGCCTTCCAGGCGTCCGCGGGCGCCCAGCGCGTGCTGGTGGCGACGTCGGGCGGGGCGGTGGGCGTGGACGCGCTCGAAATCGAGGCGGAGGCGCACCCGGTGCTGACCGCGCCGCCGGTGGCGGTGAGCGCGTCGGGTGGTTGTCTGCGCGGCTTCGTGCTGGCGCGCGGGGTGCTCTGGCCCTTGTTGGGGCTGGCGGACTTCGAGCGGTTCCTCCGGCGGCGGATGGGGGGCGCGGCGTGACGGGGCCTTCAGACGTGCGGGGGCTGGCGCTCTGGGTGGCGAGGCCGGTGATGCCGGCGAGCACGGTGGGCATCTGCCTGGCGCTCTTGCACGGGTTGCTGACGGATGCGCTGCCCCGGGAGGCGTGGCTGCGCTTCCTGGGGCTGGTGGTGGTGGTGACGGCGCTGTCCTTGTGGCTGGTGCGGCTCAACGCGCGGCGCTCGCTGCGGGTGCTGCACGCGGTGGGGGAGGGGGCGCTGCCCGCCTCCGCCGAGCACCTGCGCCAGGCGCTGCTGGAGGCCCGGGCCTTCCCCGACAGGGTCTTCTCCTTCGCGCTGCGCAGCTGGTTGTTGGGCGCGCTGGTGGTGGCGTTCATCTTCATCCCCTGGACGGACGCGTCGCTGGGGCTCGCGCCGCGAATCGTCCTGGTGGGCGCGTGTCTGGGCTCGCTGACGGCGCTGCTCATCTACCTGCTGGTGATTCGGCGCTGTCGTCGGGCGGTGGAGCTGGTGGCGGCCCGGGGGCTGTCCCCGCTGGACGTGGTGGCGGCGGCGCCCCCCCGGCGGCTGCACATGCGCCGGCACATGGTGCTCTTCACCGCCATCGCGGTGCTCACCCCCTCGCTCTTCATCCTCGACGCCACCGTCACCGGCACCTCGCGGGCCATGGACGAGGTGGTGCGCGCGAAGTCGCCCCAGGAGCGGGACATGGCGGTGCGGCGGGTGGACGACGAGCGGGGGTTGGCCGTCGCGGGGCTGGTGGCGGTGCTGGTGCTGTTGACGGCGCACCTGGGCGGCACCGTCATCGCGGGGCCCCTGCGCGCCATCACCGAGGAGGCCACCCGCATCGCCCAGGGAGACCTGCGGCCTCCGCGCGTCATCCCCGCGGAGGACGAGGTGTGGGCCACCTCGGCGGCCTTCGCGCAGATGCAGGCGCAGCTCGGCCAGGCGCTCACCCAGCTGCGCCGCGCGGGCCTTCAGATATCCACCACCACCGAGCAGCTGGTGGCGACGTCCGGTGAGCAGGAGGCGGGCGCCGACGAGCAGGCCAGCTCGCTCAACGTGACGAGCGCGACGACGGAGGAGCTGGCGCGCTCGGCGCAGCAGATCGCCGGCAACGCGGAGTCGGTGTCTACCATCGCCGAGTCGACGTTCTCCGCCGCGCAGACGGGCCAGCGCGGCGCGGCCGCCTTCCTGGGCGCCATGCAGCGCATGAAGCAGGACAACCAGGCCATCGCGGACGCGGTGGTGCGGCTCAACAAGCGCGTGCAGCAGATTGGCAAGGTGGTGGAGTTCATCAACGAGATCGCCGACAAGTCGGACCTGCTGGCGCTCAACGCGGAGCTGGAGGGGACGAAGGCGGGCGAGGTGGGGCGGGGCTTCTCGCTGGTGGCCGCGGAGATGCGCAGGCTCGCGGAGAACGTCATCCGCTCCACGAAGGAGATTGAGGGCCTCATCGAGGAGATCCGCGACGCGACGAACGCGGCGGTGATGGCGACGGAGGCGGGGCTGAAGGCCATGGACGCGGGCACGGTGCTGGCGGCCGAGGTGGACGAGAGCCTGAGCCTCATCCTGGAGCTGGCGCGGCAGACGTCCCACGCGGTGCGCAGCATCTCGCTGGCCACGCAGCAGCAGCAGACGGGCACCGACCAGCTTGCCGCGGCGATGGGGGACATCCTGCGCGTCACCGAGCAGAACTCGGCGGCCACCAAGCAGATGGCGGTGGCCAACGCGGACCTGTCCACGCTGGCGAGGGATTTGAAGCGCGTGGTGGAGCGCTTCCACGTGGTGGCCGGGGAGGACGCATGAGCCCGCGTGCGAGCTCCAGGCGGACGTCCTTCACCCGTCATCTGATGCTGCCCGTGCCGCTGACCAACCTGGTCGGCGTGGTGTTCGGGCTGCACTACGCGTGGCTCACGCTCTCCGACGCGCCGGGGATGGCGGGCCGGATGGAGCTGTTCGTCCGGTGGGCGTGCGGGATGGGGGCGGTGGCCATCATCCTGGGCGCGTGGGTGTCGCTCGCGCGGCTGCGCACGGTGCGGGCGCTGGAGCTCGGGCGCGTGGCTGCGACGCCGGAGGTCTTGAAGGCCGCGGTGACGGAGGTGACGCGCTGGCCGGACGAGGCGTTCCTGCGCTCGCTGGGGCTGTGGCTGTTCACCACGCCCCTGTTGGGCTTCGCGGTGTGGTGGACGGCGGGCGTGGACGCGGACGCGGCGCGGCGCATCGCCGGGTTGGGGCTCTTGTTCGGTCCGCTGACGGCGCTGCTGGTGCACTGCCTGGTCATCCTGCGCTCGCGCAAGGTGGTGCTGTGGCTGGCGGAGCTGGGCATGACGCACGGCCAGCTCATCGCGGCGATGCCGAGGCGGGCGGAGATTCGCGCGCGGCTGGTGGCGTTCGCCTTCATCTCCGTGGTGACGCCGGCGGTGTTGTCCGTGCAGCTCTCCTCTGCGCTGGGAGAGCGTGCGCTGCGGCAGCTCATGGCGCATGCTGCGCCGAGCGCGGAGCTGGCCTCGCGGCTTCGCGTGGAGGCGCTCGTGTCGGGCGGGCCGCTGGTGCTGCTCGTCTTCGCGCTGGCGCTGACCACCGCGTACCTGGGCGGCACGCTGCTGGGGCGGCCCCTGCGGGAGCTGTCGAGCGAGGCGCGGCGCATCGCCGAGGGAGACCTGGCCAGCCCTCGCGTGGTGCCGACGGAGGATGAAATCTGGGACGTGTCCGCGGCCTTCACCACCATGCGGACGCACCTGGCGGACGTGATGTCCCAGCTCCAGCGCGCCGGGGCGCAGATTTCGGCGACGACGGAGGAGATCCTCACCACCTCCGGACGCTACGAGATGGGCGCGACCGAGCAGGCCAGCTCCCTGGACCAGACGAGCGCGACGACGGAGGAGCTGGCGCGCTCGGCGCGGCAGATCGCCGAGAACGCGGGCTCGGTGGCGCAGATTGCCCAGCGCACGCTGGGCGCGGCGCAGCAGGGCCAGCGCAGCGCGGAGTCCTTCCTGGGCTCGATGGAGCGCATGAAGCAGGACAACGTCGCCATCGCCTCCTCGGTGGTGCGGCTGAACAAGCGCGTGCAGCAGATCGGCAAGATTGTCGAGTTCATCAACGGCGTGGCGGACAAGTCCGACCTGCTGGCGCTGAACGCGGAGCTGGAGGGGACGAAGGCGGCGGAGGTGGGGCGGGGCTTCTCGCTGGTGGCCGCGGAGATGCGAAGGCTCGCGGAGAACGTGCTCGAGTCCACGAAGGAGATTGAAGGGCTCATCGAGGAGGTGCGCGAGGCCTCGGCCGCGGCGGTGTCCGCGACGGAGGGCGGCGTGCGCGCGGTGGAGTCCGGGACCACGCTGGCGCAGCAGGTGTCGGAGTCGCTGCGGCAGATCACGAAGCTGGCGGGGAAGACGTCGGACGCGGTGCGGAGCATCTCGCTGGCCACGCAGCAGCAGCAGACGGGCACCGACCAGCTCGCGGAGACGATGGCGGACATCCTCCGCATCACCCAGCAGAGCCTCAACGCCACCAAGCAGGTGAGCACCGCGAACACGGACCTGCTCGTGCTGGCGCGGGACTTGAGTGAGGTGGTGGAGCGCTTCCAGATTGGTCAGGAGACGCTGCGAGGGGAGGAGGGCGGGTGAACCCGAGCGAGCGCCTGCTCAGGCAGTTCCGGGACCTGGTGACGGTGCGCCTGGAGCGCATCAACCGGGCGCTCATGGAGCTGGAAGCAGGGGCGAGCCCGGATGCGGGACGGGGTGCGCTGCGCGAGCTGCACGGGCTCAAGGGCGAGGCCCGGATGATGGGCTTCGACGATATCAACGTGCTGGTGCACGAGATGGAGGAACTCGTCCGCTGCGTGGAGCCCCGGCGCTATGCCTTGTCCGCGGACTCCGCGGATGCGCTCCTGAGCGCCGCTGACGCGGTGCTGTTGCTCTCGGGGGCGCAGCCGGGCGCGGCGTCCTCGCCCGAGGTGGTGCGGCTGGTGGGCTGGCTCCAGGCCTGTACCCGCGCGGAGACCCGGGACGGTCCGACGGGAGAGGGCGCGGGGGAGTCCTCGAGCGCGAGGGTCGATGGGGCCGAGTCGTTGGCGCGGACCGTCGCCGCCGCGTCGGTTGGGGCCGGGGCGCCGCGTGGTGCGACTGGCGACATCGGTCGCGAGGCTTCTGGTCCACATTCATCGTCACGAGGTGACGATGACTCGCGGAGCGGGGGGCACGCGGCCGACGCTTCCTCGCGAGGCGACGGGAGGGGGAGGAGTGGGGCGACCGCTGCCGACGCCGCGCCCCGAAATGGCGGGAGCGGGAAGGACGTGGCCGCTGCGGCCGATGCCGCATCCCGAAGTGACGGGCGAGAAAGAAGCGGGGCCCACGCTTCTGATGCCGCATCCCGAAGCGAAGGCGATGCGAGGAGCCTTGCTCCTGCCGCTGATGCCGCGTCCCGAAGGGAGGCCGATGCGCGGAGCCATGCTCCTGCCGCCGATACCGCATCCCGAAGCGAAGGCGATGCGAGGAGCCATGCTCCTGCCGCTGATGCCGAGTCCCGAAGGGAGGCCGATGCGCGGAGCCATGCTCCTGCCGCCGATACCGCGTCCCGAAGGGATGCCGATGCGCGGAGCCTAGCCCCGGCTTTCACCGTCGCGCCTCGCGGTGAGGCGCATGCACTCGATGTGACCTCGCACGGCGAGGCGCGCGTTCCCGACGTCCCATCCCGAAGCGGAGGCGCCGTCCCCGATGCGCCCCTCTGGCTGGACGGAGCTGTCGCCGAAGGGCCCGCTCGCAGCGGGGTGCGCACGGCTCCCGGTGGCAATCCGCTCTGGCGGGTCTCAGGGACGGGGATGACCCGCGTGTCCACGGTGGCACCCTCCGAGCCTCCACTGCGCGGTGGCGCCCCACCTCCCACGGGAGGCATCTCGACCGTCGCGCAGAATCGCGGTTGGCCCTCCGCGCCACGTCCCGAGACGAGCCCCGCCCGCCCCTCAACAGGAGCGACTGGCGCGAGTCCCTCGCCCACGCCTGCCCCGGGCCCTCGCGTGGCCGCGCCAGGGCAGGGGACCTCGACGTCGCCCCGTCAGCCCGAGACGCGCATGGACGCGGTCCGCATCGACGTGGCAAGCCTGGACCTGTTGACCAGCGCGGTGACGAACCTGGCCCAGGTCGCCCGTCGCCGGGAGCGCGCCAACGCCCGCCGCCTGGCCCTGGCCCGGGAGCTGGGAAAGCTGGCCCGCGAGGCCGAGGACCTGGGCCCCGCCGCCGCCGCGCTGGTGGCCCGGCTGGGCACCGCCAAGGAGCTGGCCGCGGACCTCCATCGCGAGTCCAAGCTGCTCTCCAACGAAGAGCTCCGCGACCTGGGAATGGTCGTCGAGGAGGTCCAGGGCCTGCGCATGCTCCCCCTGTCCGTCCTCTTCGAGCCCTATCCGCGCATGGTGCGAGACCTGTCGCGCACGCTGGGCAAGGAGGTGGAGCTCGTCGTCGACGGCGAGGACACCCGCGCGGACCGGGCGGTGGTGGAGGCCTTGCGCGAGCCGCTGATGCACCTGGTGCGCAACGCCCTGGACCACGGCCTGGAGACGCGCGTGGACCGCGTCACCTCCGGCAAGCATCCCCGGGGCTGCCTCACCCTGCGCGCCGCGCGCGAGGGCAGCCGCATCATCCTGCGCGTCGAGGACGACGGCATGGGGCTGGACCCCGTGGAGCTGCGCCGCGTGGCCGTGCGCCGGGGCGTCCTGGACGAGAGCGCCGCCAACGCGCTGTCCGACGCCGCCACCCGCGAGCTCATCTTCCTGCCGGGCTTCACCTCCCGGGAGGTCGTCACGGACCTGTCGGGTCGGGGCGTGGGCCTGGACGCCGTGCGCGCCTCCATCCAGGGCCTGGGGGGCGACGTGGGCGTCGAGTCCGCGCCCGGCTGGGGCACCATCTTCGAGCTGCGCGTCCCCGTGTCCCTCACCGTCGCGCCGCTGCTCTTCGTCCAGGTGGGCACGGAGACGCTCGCCTTGAGCGCCACCCACGTCTCGCGCGCCCTCAAGGTGGAGCCCCTGCACCTGTGCGAGGTGGCGGGCCGGCCCGCGCTGCTCGTGGAGGGCCGCGTGCTGCCGCTGGCGTCCCTGGGCTCGCTGCTCGGCCTGTCCCCGGAGCGCGAGGTCCGGGAGGGGGAGCTCGTCCTGGTGGTCCGCAGCCAGAGCGGCGCCGCCGCCGTCGTCGTGGACCGCGTGCTCGAGGAGCGCGTCCAGGCCATCCTCCCCCTGCGCGGCGTGCTGGCCCGCTTCGGCCACCTCACGGGCGCGACCTCCCTGGCGGACGGCCGGCTCGCCATGGTGCTGTCGGCGGCCTACCTCACCGCCAGCGCCCACGGGACGTCCCCGCTGAAGCTGCCCCGCTCGTCGGCCCCGGAGACGGAGTCACGGCGCCGGCGCATCCTCGTCGTGGACGACTCCCCCCTCACCCGGGAGCTCATCTCCAACCTCCTGGAGGCGGTGGGATATGACACCGTCATGGCCGCCGACGGGGCGGACGCGCTGGACGTCCTGGAGGGCACCCCGGTGGACCTGGTGGTGACCGACCTGGAGATGCCGGGCATGGACGGCCTGGCGCTGACCCGCCGGCTGAAGGAACTTTCCGCCCGGCCGAGGCTGCCCGTCGTCATCCTCACCACCCGTGGTGGAGAGGATGACCGGCGGCGTGGGCTGGCGGCGGGGGCGGACGCCTACGTCACCAAGGGGGACCTGGTGCGCCAGGACCTGGTGGATGTGGTGGGGCGACTGTTGTCCTGAGGGCCCCCGCTCAACCTCCTGAGGACAGGACGGAGCATTGGCTATACTCGGCGCCTCGCGCACGGGGTATGGACAGGGCATGGGCAAGAAAGTGTCGGTGCTGGTGGTCGATGACTCACTCATCTGCCGACAGCTCATCTGCGAGGCGTTGAGCAAGGACCCCGACATCGAGGTGGTCGGCTCGTGCGCGGACGGCAAGCAGGCCGTGGAGATGACCAAGGAGCTGCGGCCCCACGTCATCACCATGGACGTGGACATGCCCGTCATGGATGGGTTGACGGCCACCGAGCACATCATGGCCGAGTGCCCCACGCCCATCCTGGTGCTGACGGCGGACCCCCGCTCGCAGGCGCCGGAGCTGACGTACCGGGCGCTGGAGCTGGGCGCGCTCGCGCTGCAAATCAAGCCCGCCATCGACGCCGGCCCCGAGGCCTGGAACCTGGTGCGGGAGATCAAGCTGCTCTCCTCGGTGCGCGTCATCCGCCACCTGCGCCGTCCCCAGAAGGGCATCACCCCGCCCCGCGTGACGACGTCGGTGCTGCCCGCCGTGTCCATGGGCGTGGTGGTGGTGGCCGCGAGCACGGGCGGGCCGCAGGTGCTGTGCCGGATGCTGTCGGAGCTGCCGGCGGACTTCCCCGCGCCCATCGTCATCGTCCAGCACATCAACGCCGCCTTCGCCGAGTCGCTGGCGGGGTGGCTGGGCAACACCAGCCGGCTCAAGGTGCGGCTGGCGCAGGATGGCGAGCCGTTGATGCCGGGCCACGTGCTCATCGCGCCGCCGGGGCAGCACACCATGATTCCCTTCCGGGGACGGGTGGCGCTCAAGGCGGGCGTGGAGCGCGACGGGCACATGCCCTCCGGGACGACGCTGCTGGAGAGCGCGGCCCGGACCTACGGCCGGCGCGCGGTGGGCCTGGTGCTGACGGGCATGGGCGCGGACGGCGCGGAGGGGCTCCTGGCCATCCGTCAGGCCGGAGGGCTGACGCTGGCGCAGAACGAGGAGTCCTGCGTGGTGTTCGGCATGCCGGGCGCGGCGGTGGAGCGCAAGGCGGTGGACCACCTCATCCACGGCGACGAGGTCGCGGCGACGCTGTCGCGGCTGGCGCGGGGTGAGTCGTTGGCCGTGGGGCGCTGAGCTGGCGGTGCGTGCTCCGAGCGCGCCATGGGCTTTCGTGCGCGCCTTCCTCACGGCGCGTACGGGCATGGCCTTGAGCGGGCCCCAGATTCGTCGGCTGGATGACCGGCTGGCGGAGCGGTGTCGCGGGCTGACGCCGCACCAGTACCTGGCGTTCCTCAAGTCGCCCACGGGCGCCGCGGAGCTGGAGGGGCTCATCTCCGCGGTGGTGGTGAACAAGACGGACCTCTTCCGGGACGAGGTGCAGCTCACGGACTTCCGCGAGCACGTGCTCGGGCCGCTGGTGGAGCGGGCGAGGGGAGGGCCCCTGCGGGTGTGGAGCGCGGGGTGCTCGACGGGCGAGGAGGTGGCCACGCTGCTCGTCCTGCTGGCCGAGGCGGGCGCGAGCCCCGGGAGCACCGTGCTGGGCACGGACATCTCGGAGGCGGCGCTGCGGCGCGCGCGTGGGCTCTCCTTCTCCGCGGAGCAGCTGCGTCGGGTGCCGCCCGCGCTCCGGGAGCGCTACTTCGTGTCGACGGGCTCGCGCCAGGCGCTGGTGGGCGGGCTTCGCGAGCGGGCCAGCTTCCAGGTCCACAACCTGATGGACGTGCCCTATCCCCGGGCCCCGGCCGAGCGCGGCTTCGACGTCATCTTCTGCCGCAACGTCCTCATCTACTTCACGGTGGAGTCCTTCCACCGGACCGTCGCCACGCTGGCGGAGAGCCTCGCGCCCGGGGGCACGCTGGTGCTGTCGTCCTCGGAGCCGCTGCTCCAGGTGCCGCCCACCCTGCGCGTGGTCCGCACGGAGTCGGCGTTCTTCCACGTCCGGAGCGACGCCGAGCGCCTGGCGCTCGTGGAGCCGACGCGAGGCCCGCCCGCCTCCGTCCCGACGGGACCTTCCAAGGGGCCCTCCCGGGGCACGGCGCCGTCCTCCTCGGCGACCCCGCTCGAGGCCCCTGCGCTGGCGCCCGCCTTCGCCGAGGCGGACCTGCTCTTCGCGTGCGTGCTGGACGGCGCCGCGTCGGGCGTGTCGGACGCGGTGGCGGAGCGGGACCTGCGCCAGTGCCTCCAACTGGACCCCGACCATGCGGCCGCCCGCTACCTGCTGGCCCTGCTCTTGGAGCAGTGCCGCCGCCCCCTCGAGGCGGCCTCCGAGTACCGCCGCGCCCTGGTCGCCCTGGAGGAGGGCCGCGCCCGGCCGGTGCCCTTCTTCCTCAACCCCAGCCGCCTGCGGGTGGCGTGCGCGCACGCGGCCGGCCGCCTGGAGCCCCTGGGCGGACCCCGCTAGCCGCCCCCTTGGCGAGAAGTCCGGACGACGCGCCGATTTGGCCCTAAGATGCCGGCCCCATGCGAAGGCTCGTCCTGTTCGCGCTGCTGGTAGCGCTCCCTGGCTGTTTCTATCCCGCGGACCGCGGCCGCGCCCTCGAGGCGAAGGTCGACCGGCTCGGCACCGACTCCGCGCAGATGCAGACGGAGTTGAAGGAGGCGCGCGCGCAGCTCGCCATCGTCCTGCCGAAGATCGACGAGAAGGTCGCCGAGGTCACCAAGGCCCTGGACGGCCTGGACACCGCCGCGCGCCGCAAGGACGCGGACATCGGCATCCAGCTCCAGAAGACGATGGAGGACCTGTCCCAGCTGCGCGGCCAGGTGGAGACCTACCTCCATAAAATCACCGAGCTGGAGACGGCGCTCGGCGCCCAGGACCAGAAGCTGCTCGCCATGCAGGGCGCCGCCGCCGTGAAGGAGGCCGAGGCCAAGAAGAAGGCCGAGGAGCTCCAGCGCCCCACCAACCCCAAGGACTTCCTCGCGCTCGCGCAGGAGCGCGCCAAGGCCGGCGAACTGCTCGTGGCGCGCCAGCTCTTCAACGAGCTGATGAAGAAGTGGGCCAAGGACGCGCTCGTGGGCGAGGCCCACTACGGCCTGGGCGAGACGTACTTCTCCGAGTCCAAGTGCCGCGAGGCCCTCTTCGAGTACGGCAAGGTGGTGCAGGACCACCCGAAGACGCCCTCCGCGCCGGATGCGTACCTGCGCTCCTCGGAGTGCTTCGCCCAGCTCAAGATGAAGGACGAGTCGCGCCTGGCGCTCGAGGAGCTGGTGAAGAGCTACCCCAAGTCCGCCGCCGCCAAGACGGCCAAGGAGCGCATCGCCGAGCTGGACAAGGCGAAGGCGCCCGCGAAGAAGGGGGGCAAGAAGTGAGCCTCCGCCTGCCCGGGCTCGCCCTGCTGGCCGCGCTGGTGTTCCCGCTCGTCGCGGGGGCCGCGCCCAAGCAGCTCGTGCTCCTCTTCACCGGAGACAACGGGGGCGAAGTCGCCCCCTGTGGTTGACGACACAACCCGTCTGGCGGTCTGGCCAGAAGAAAAGTCACGATAGAGAAGGAGCGCGCGAAGGGCGTGCCGGTCCTCGTGTTGGACGCGGGCAACGCGCTCTTCAAGAGCCGGGACAGCGGTGAGGCCCCGGATGCCCGCGCACGCGCCGAGCTGGTGTTCGCGCAGATGAACGCGCAGGGCACCACCGCCATGGCCGTGGGCACGCGCGATTTGTCGCTGGGCGTGGACTTCCTGCTCAAGCAGTCGCGCAAGTCGAAGCTGAAGCTTTTGTCCGCGAACCTCGCGGACGCGCAGGGCAAGCTGCTGTTCCCCGCGTCGATGGTGACGCAGGTGGGGGGCCTCAAGGTGGGCCTCGTGGGCGCCTCGCCCGCCACCGAGCGCCCGGAGCCCATGGAGCCCTTCGCCCAGGGCAAGGCCGCGGCCGTCCAGCGCCAGGGGCTGCCCGTGCTCCCCGCCGTCACCGCCGAGGTGAAGCGCCTGCGCGAGCAGAAGGTGGACCTGGTCATCCTGCTGGCCGCCGTGCCCTACAACGACCTGCTCCAACTCGCCGGTGAGCTGGAGGGCGTGGACTTCGTGATGCAGTCGCACGAGGGGCGGGGCTCCGGCATCGCCCAGCGCGTGGGGCTGACCACCGTGGTGCCTCCGGGGGAGCGGGGCCGCCAGGTGGCGAAGCTGGAGCTGTCCATCGACGGCCCCGGTCGCTTCGTGGACGTCTCCGAGCGCGAGCGCACCCGCGACAGCCTGCGCATCGTCGAGACGAACCTCGCCCGGGCGAAGGAGCGGCTGGGACAGATGAAGGACGAGGCGCAGAAGCGGGCGCTCGAGGCCTCGGTCGCCAGCCTGGAGACCCGGCGCCAGTCCCTGGAGAAGACGTTGGCGGGCGGCGCAACGCCCTCGGCCCGGACGCATCTATTGTCGTACATCCAGCTCGGCAGCGACGTACCGGCGGACCCGGTCGTCCAGAAGGCGGTGGAACGTGTCGAGCCCCCGGGCTCGGCGGCCCACTGAGCCGCGCTGGTCTTGTGCCCCGGTCGGCGCGCCGTTATAAGCGCCGGCCATTACAGTGCCGGACCTCCCTGCCGTGGGCGGCTGGGGGCAAGGCACCCTGGAGAGCGTCATGAAGCCGGAAGTGCATCCCGTCTATCCGCCGTCCCGCATCACCTGCGCGTGCGGCAACATCGTCGAGACCCACTCCACCCGCGGCTCGTTCTCGGTGGAAATCTGCTCGAACTGCCACCCCTTCTTCACGGGCAAGTACAAGCTCGTGGACACGGCCGGCCGTATCGACCGCTTCCGCAAGAAGTACGCGGCGAACCCCACGGAGACCGCCGCCGCCGAGGGCGCCATCGCCGTCCCGGCCGCCAAGGGCAAGAAGGCCAAGGCCTGATTCCAGCCGTCGCGCGCTCGCCGCGTGACAGCCATTCGCAGCACCGTCGAGCAGGGTGTCGGAGGGCCTCACTGGAGGCGCTCCCGCCCTGCTCGAGTCGTTTCCACGGCAAGCCTCCCGGGTCAAATTTCAGGGTGCTACAGGCCAGAAATTAGACGTAGCACTCAAGTCACCGCACATTCCGCCGCGTCCCACGACGAAGAGTCCGACGGAGGCGTGATGTTGGCTGAAGCTGCTGCCCCTGACCTGAAGATTGTCCGGCGCTCCCTCAACGAGAGCGTGCACGCGAAGGGCGACGCCTGGACGCTCCTGCACGGGGACAGCCTGGAGCTCCTGAACCGGTTCGAGCCCCAGACGTTCGACATGATCTTCGCCGACCCGCCGTACTTCCTCTCCAACGGCGGCACCACCTGCAAGGGTGGCAAGCGCGTCTCGGTGAAGAAGGGCAACTGGGACGTGTCGCGCGGGGTGGAGGAGGACCACGCCTTCACCACGGCGTGGCTCGAGGCCTGCCAGCGGCTGCTCAAGCCCACCGGCACGCTCTGGGTCAGCGGCACCCAGCACGTCATCTTCAACGCCGGCTTCGCCATGCAGAAGCTCGGCTACAAGCTGCTCAACACCGTCACCTGGTTCAAGCCCAACGCCAGCCCGAACCTGGCCTGCCGCTACTTCACCCACTCGACGGAGCTGCTCATCTGGGCCTCGCCGAAGTCGGGCGGCAAGCTGCAGCACGTCTTCAACTACAAGAAGATGAAGTCGGACAACGGCGGCAAGCAGATGCGCGACGCGTGGGTGCTGCCGCCCTCCGGCGACGCGGAAGTCACGGACGACGGCGAGGGCCGGCTGTGGACGCTCACCGTCCCGCGCGGCGGTGAGGAGAAGGCCCACGGCAGCCACCCCACCCAGAAGCCGGTGGCCCTGCTGGAGCGCATCATCGAGGCGAGCACCCCCGAGGACGCGCTGATTCTCGACCCCTTCAACGGCAGCGGCACCACGGGCGTGGCGGCCCTCAAGCTGGGCCGCCGCTACGTGGGCATCGACATGGACGAGAAGTACCTGGACCTCTCCGAGAAGCGCCTGAAGGCGCAGTCGGCGAAGTAGTCCGTCGTCGTCCTCCTCCCCGCGCCTTCCTCAGGCGCGGGAGAGGATGAGCTCCACGCCCTGCCGGGCGATGGGGTGGTAGCGCTCCTGGTGCTGCTGGAAGAGCGAGCGCGCCAGCGACTTGTGCTCGCGCGACGCGCTGAGCACGCCGTACAGGGGCTTGAGGTACTTCATGCGGCCCACCTCGCCCAGGAAGACCTCGGTGCGCGCCACCGCCGGCTCCCAGCCCGCGCGCAGGGCCGCCACCAGCCACGCCACCAGCACCTCCGAGTTGCGGCTCTTCGTCAGCTCGAAGCGCTCGTCCAGCTGGCGGAACAAGTCCCGCGGCGCGTCCGACGGCAGCCACTCCAGGAAGAGCTGCCACTCCGCGGGCGTCCAGTCCTTCACCGCGTCCTTCGACGGCACGGTGCCACGCAGGCGCAGGAGCGTCTCCAGCCGGCTGGAGCGAGGGGAGGGCGCGCCGCCGGGGATGCCGGGCCGCTGCAGGTACGCGTCCGCGTCCACCTTGGCCAGGGCCCCGGGCAGCTCGCGCTCGGTGAAGGCGATGAACTCCTCGGTGGTGAGCGCGCGGAAGCGGTACGTGGCCAGGTAGCGGCGCAGGAAGCCGTCGAACGTCTCGCGGCCCACCGCGTCCTCCAGCGCGCGCAGGAACAGGTAGCCCTTCTCGTACGGAATCTGGGAGAAGGCCTCGTCCGGGTCCACGCCCGTCAGGTGCGTGCGCAGCGCCGTCAGGTGCGGGTGCTCGCGGAAGTGGTGCATCGCCTCTTCCAGCGCGCGTCGTCCCAGCGCCCCGTGCAGCGCGGCCACCTCCTTGCCCGCCAGCGCCTCCAGGATGCGGCGCTCGGCGAACACGGTGAAGCCCTCGTTGAGCCAGAAGTGCTCCGCGGACGCGTTCGTCACGAGGTTGCCCGTCCACGAGTGCGCGAGCTCATGCGCCACCACGTTGACCAGGCTCTTGTCGCCGGCAATCAGCGTGGGCGTGAGGAACGTCAGCCTCGGGTTCTCCATGCCGCCGTACGGGAACGACGGAGGCATGGTGAGCAGGTCGAAGCGCTCCCAGTCGTACGGCCCGAAGAGCGACTCGGCGGCGCGCAGCATGTCGTCCACGCCGGAGAACTCCTCCGCCGCGTCCTCGAGCAGCTCCGGCTCCGCCCACACCCGCGAGCGCGGCCCCAGCTCCTTCGGCGCGAGGCTGCCCACCGCGAAGGCGAGCAGGTACGGGGGCACCGGCTGCGGCATCTCGTAGTGCTCCTCCGCCTCCACGCCGTGCTCCTCGCGGCCGACGAAGCTGGCGGCCATCACCGCCTTGAGCGCCTTGGGCACGCGCAGCGACGCGCGGTAGCGGATGCGGATGCGCGGCGTGTCCTGCAGCGGCACCAGGCTGCGCGCGTGGATGGCCTGGCACTGGCTGTAGAGGAACGGGTGCTGCCCGCCCGCCGTCTGCGAGGGCGTCAGCCACTGCAGCGCGCTCGCGGTGGGGGACGTGCGGTAGTGCACCGTGAGCTGGCGCACGCCCTGGGGCAGCTCCACGCGGAGCCTGCTCCCCAGGATCGGCTCGGGCGGCGCGAGCATGTAGGGCAAGGGGCGACCATTGCCGTCTACGACTCTGAGAATCTCCAGGTCCCGGGTGTCCAGGTCGAGGGGACCGGCGGACGCTTCCTTCAGCGTCAAGGTGGCCTCGGCGTGCAGCCTTCGCGTGCGGAAGTCGACGCGGGCCCTCCAGTCCAGGGTTTCCGTCTCGGGCTGCGTGCTGTCGTTGTACGAGTGCGGGTCGGGGCGAGCCATGGAGGTCCGGTTTGTAGTCCCTGGCGCGCCGGGTGGCGAGTGCTCCCACCCGCTGAACCGATTGACTTTCGGGTCAATCGCCTACATTTGTGCAGTCCCCTCCTTCCCACAAGAGCAAGGGAGCCTTCCCCAATGACGACGCGGATCCGCAAGGTAGCTGTGCTGGGCGCCGGAGTGATGGGCAGCGGCATCGCCGCCCATCTGGCCAACTCGGGCGTGCGCGCGCTCCTCCTGGACATCGTTCCGCCGAAGGCCGCACCGGGCGAGGACACCTCGACCAAGGCCTTCCGCAACAAGTTCGCCCTCGGGGCGCTGGCCAACATGCGCAAGCAGAAGCCCAGCCCCATCATGTCCGAGCAGGTGTTCACCGCCATCGAGGTGGGCAACTTCGAGGACGACCTGTCGCGCATCTCCGAGTGCGACTGGGTCATCGAGGTGGTGAAGGAGGACCTGGCCGTCAAGCAGGCGCTCTTCGCCAAGGTGGAGCAGCACGCCCGCAAGGACGCCATCATCTCCTCGAACACCTCCGGCATGTCGATTGTCGGGATGACCGAGGGCCGGGGCGAGGCCTTCAAGAAGAACTTCCTCGTCACGCACTTCTTCAACCCGGTCCGCTACATGAAGCTCCTGGAGCTCGTGGCCGGCAAGGACACGGACCCGGCGGTGATGAAGGCCATCCACCGCTTTGGCGAAGAGGTGCTCGGCAAGGGCATCGTCTACGGCAAGGACACCACCAACTTCATCGCGAACCGCATCGGCGTGTACGGGATGATGCGCACCATCGCGGCCATGGGCCCCGCGGAGCTGTCCATCGAGGAGGTGGACAAGATCTTCGGCCCGGCGATGGGGCGCCCCAAGTCGGCCGTGTTCCGCACCGCGGACATCGTCGGCCTGGACACCTTCGTCCACGTGTCGAAGAACTGTTACGACACGCTGACCCAGGACGAGGAGCGTGAGGTCTTCGCCATCCCCGGCTTCCTCCAGAAGATGGTGGAGAAGGGGATGCTGGGCGACAAGAGCGGCGGCGGCTTCTACAAGAAGGACAAGAGCTCCGGCGGCAAGGAAATCCTGGCGCTCGACCTGAAGACGCTCGAGTACCGCCCGCAGGGCAAGGTGCGCTTCGAGTCGCTGGGCGCCGCCCGCGAGGTGGAGAACGTCAAGGAGCGCGTCGCCGTCGTCATGAACGGCACGGACAAGGCCGCGAAGTTCGCCGAGCAGGTGACGCTGGACGTGCTGGCGTACACCAGCCGCCGCATCCCCGAGATCGCCGACGACGTGGTCAACGTGGACCGCGGCGTGCGCTGGGGCTTCGGGTGGGACCTGGGCCCCTTCGAGGTCTGGGACGCGTACGGCGTGAAGAAGGGCGTCGCGCGGATGAAGGAGCTGGGCCTCAAGCCGGCGAAGTGGGTGGAGGACATGCTGGCCACGGGCCGCGAGTCCTTCTACGGCGTGGAGGGCGGCAAGGACACGTACTGGGACATCCCCACGAAGTCCGTGAAGGTGGTGCCGGAGAACGCGCGCACCCAGCGCGTGGAGTACCTCAAGCGCGGCAACAAGAAGGTCGCCGGCAACGACTCCGCCACCCTGTGGGACCTGGGCGACGGCGCCACGCTGCTGGAGTTCCACACGAAGATGAACTCCATCGATGACCAGATCATCGAGATGATGCACACGGCGCTGGACGAGACGGAGAAGAACTTCAAGGGCCTCGTCATCGGCAACGACGGCGCCAACTTCTCCGCGGGCGCGAACATCGTCGCGCTGGTGTGGGCGGCGAAGAGCGGCCAGTACGAGGACATCCGCAAGCTGGTGACGTCGTTCCAGGCGGCCAACCAGCGCATGCGCTACAGCCCGGTGCCGGTGGTGACGGCGCCCTTCAACCTCACGCTCGGCGGCGGCGCCGAGGTGACGATGGGCGGCAACGCGGTGCAGGCGAGCGCCGAGCTGTACATGGGCCTCGTCGAGGTGGGCGTGGGCCTCATCCCCGGCGGCGGCGGCAACATGCAGCTGCTCCGCAACGTCTACGGCGCGTACTCCACGGACAAGGACTTCGATCCGTTCCCCTTCCTCAAGAAGGTGTTCCTATCCATCGGCACGGCGAAGGTCGCCACCAGCGCCGAGGAGGCGCGCGAGGCGGGCTTCCTCACGCAGGCGGACGGCATCAGCGCCAACCGCGACTTCCTCCTGTCGGACGCGAAGGCGCGCGTGCTGGGCATGGCGGACGCGGGCTTCCGCGCGCCGCGTCCCTCGCGCTTCCGGCTGGGCGGCCCCAGCGGCTACGCCACCATCGACATGATGCTGTACGACATGGAGATGAACGGCCAGGTCAGCGCGCACGACCGGAAGATCGGCCAGAAGCTGGCGCGCGTGCTCACCGGCGGCGAGACCAGCACCTCGGCGCTGGTCACCGAGGAGAAGCTGCTCGAGCTGGAGGCCGAGGCCTTCCTGAGCCTGTGCGGCGAGGAGAAGACCCAGGACCGCCTGACGCACATGATCGAAAAGGGCAAGCCGCTGCGGAATTGACGGCCGGCCGGTACTCATTGGCGACGACATAAATTTCGCTGCATGCCCGGGTGTTACCCGGGCAAGGAGACATCAAGATGCCTGGTCGAGTCGTGATTGCCAGCGCGGTCCGCACGCCGTTCACCCGCGCGCACAAGGGAGAGTTCAAGGACACGCGGCCGGATACCCTGGCGGCCGTCGCCATCAAGGAGGCCGTGGCGCAGGTCCCCGGCCTGAAGCCGTCGGACGTCGAGGACGTCGTCCTGGGCTGTGCCATGCCGGAGGCCGAGCAGGGCATGAACGTGGCGCGTCAGGCCACGCTGCTGGCGGGTCTGCCGGTCGACGTCCCGGCGATGACCATCAACCGCTTCTGTTCGTCCGGGACGCAGGCCATCGCGCAGATTGCGGCGGCCATCCAGGCGGGCCACATCCAGGTGGGCATCGGTGGTGGCACCGAGTCCATGACGATGGTGCCCATGGGCGGCAACAAGGTCAGCGCCAACCCGGACATCATGGCGAACCACCCGGAGATCTACAGCTCCATGGGTGTGACGGCGGAGAACATCGCCTCGCGTCACAACGTGTCGCGTGCGGACTCCGACAAGTTCGCCGCCGAGAGCCAGCGCCGCGCGGCGACGGCTCGGGAGACGGGGAAGTTCAAGGAGGAGATCGTCCCGGTCACCACCACCGTCTACGACGAGGAGGGCAACGCGCAGACGGTGACGGTGTCGGTGGACACCATCCTGCGTCCGGAGACGACGGCCGAGGGCCTGGGCAAGCTGCGCCCGGCGTTCAACGCCAAGGGCGTGGTGACGGCCGGCAACGCGTCGCCGCTGACGGACGGCGCGGCGGCGGCGGTGGTGATGAGCGAGGAGAAGGCGAAGGAGCTGGGCGTCAAGCCGCTGGGCTACTTCGTGGACTTCGCCGTCGCGGGCGTGCCTCCGGAGGTCATGGGTATCGGCCCCGTGCCCGCGGTGCGCAAGCTGCTGGCGAAGAACAAGCTCGAGGTGAAGGACATCGACGTCTTCGAGCTGAACGAGGCCTTCGCTCCGCAGGCGCTGTACTGCATCCGTGAGCTGGGCATCCCGGAGGACAAGGTGAACCCGAACGGCGGCGCCATCGCCCTGGGCCACCCGCTGGGCGTGTCCGGTGCGCGGCTGGTCGCGACGATCCTGCGCGAGCTCAAGCGCCGCAACGGCCGCTACGGCGTCGTCACCATGTGCATCGGTGGCGGCATGGGCGCCGCGGCGCTCATCGAGCTGGCGAAGTAAGCGCCGCACGCTCCTGAAAGTTCACGGGCCCCGGGGAAGCGCTTCCCGGGGCCCGTTTTCGTTCGGAGACCTCAGAAGAGGCGGGTGATGACGAGGACGGAGGGGCCCGCGACGGAGGTGACGCCCTGGGGCGTCGAGCATGCGAGAAAGTCCGTCTGGAGCAGGGTGGAGGTGACGACCACCGTGGCGCCCACGAAGCGGCCCTCGGTCACCGTGGACTCCGTTGCGATGACAACCTCTCCCAGGGGCGCGGCGCGCAGGAGGGCTCGACCCTGCCCCGTGCTGTAGGTCCCGTCGTTCCACTTCAGTGTGAGGGACAAGTTTCCGTTCTCGAGCAGGCCACACGAAAGTGGGGTCTGCGCGAACGTATCGAGACTCGCGGACACGAGCCCCAGGGGGAGCCCCGTGCAGGGGCCGTAGAGCGCCTTCGAGTCGACGGTGATGAGCCGAGGGGTGTTCGAGAGCCCGGGCGCGTAGTTGACCCTCAAGGTGCCCGGGCAGGTGAGGGCCACGGGCTGCGCACGGCTGGCCGGGGCCAGCAAGAGGGTCGCCATGAACAGGGTGGACAGGACCGCGTGGAGCGCGTGGTTCATCATCAGTTCCTCCATGGACCGTGGCTCGAGCGCCACGTGAGCCGATGATGGTCGGGCGCGGGAGCGGTCGAGCGATGGGCACGCGGAGGCGGAGCTCGTCCGACATGATTCGCGCCAGCGGGTGCTCAGCACCTCACGAAGGGATTGGACTCGAAGACAGGGGCCGGACGCAGGGCCGGCGGTGATGGCGAGCAGGGGCTCGCCATGGGGCTGCGCGCCCGGAGCATGGGCGGCGGGGTGGAGCGGGCCTACTTCCGACGCTCGGGCGCCTCGGGGTCGTCCACGGGGACACCGGCGAGTCGCAGCACGCGCAGCGCGTTGGTGGTGTCCACCACGCCCTCTCGCAGCGTGTAGTCGAACACCATCTGTCCCTCCTCCAGGTGGTCCCTGAAGTGGACGTTGCGGACCTTCGCGTTCGTGGTCTCCTCGGCGAGCGAGGTGAGCGACAGGTCATGCGTCGTCACCGCGCCGCTGGCGCCCGTGGCGAGCAGCAGGCGCAGCACCTCGCGCGAGGCGAGCTGGCGCTCTCGCGTGTTGGTGCCCAGCAGGATTTCGTCGAGCAGGAACAGGGCCTGGCCGTTCGCCGCGCGCGCCGCGTCCAGCACGGCCTTGATGCGCTGCACCTCCGCGTAGAAGTACGAGACGCCGCGCTCCAGCGAGTCCTTCACCCGCATGCTGGTGAGCACATGCAGCGGTGACAGGCGGAACGACGCGGCGGACACGGGCGCTCCGGCGAGCGCCAGCACCACGTTGGCGCCCACAGCGCGCATCAGCGTCGTCTTCCCGCTCATGTTGGAGCCGGTGATGATCAACGCGTGCGCGGGGCCGGGGAGGGACACGTCGTTGGGCACGGGCGCGTCCAGCAGCGGGTGTCCCAGCTTCGTCGCCTCGACGATGGGGCCCTCCTTCACCAGCGTGGGCCAGGCGAAGGCGGGGCGGTCATGCGCGAGCCCGGCGACACAGGACAGGGCCTCCAGTTCCGCGAGCGCCTCGAACCAGTGCCGCACGCGGGTGCCGTGCTTCTCGCGCCAGTTCTCCAGCGCGAACAGCGCGTGGATGTCCCAGAGGGTGAGCCAGTGCACGATGGGGTGGAACTGGTGCCGCTTGAACTCGATGAGCGAGAAGAGCTGGCTGAAGCGACGGAAGTGCGAGGACACCGGCGGCTCGCCCTGCTGTTGGAGGCCCGTCTGGAGCTGGCGCAGCAGGGGATGCTCGAAGCGCTGGCTCTCGATGCGCTCGAAGAGGGGGGCATACCGCGCGAAGCCCCGCTCGCCCTTCTCCACGTTGTCGTCCATCCGCTTGAGCGTCTTGCGGGTGGCGGCGGCCAGCGCGAGCTGTGCGATGAGGCCCGCCCAGACGGATGCGCCGGGAATCACGCCCACCTCGCCCAGGATGAAGAGCGCGAGCGTCACGAAGGGCAGCACCACCGCCAGCGGACGGGACCAGCGGATGGAGTCGAGCGAGGAGCCGGCTTCCGCCCACTGGATGAAGAGCGCGGGGTCCGCCTTCTCCTTGGCCACCGTGCGCGCGTCCACGCAGAGGTCCTGGCGGAAGTCCACGCGCGGGGCCAGCTCCTGGGCGGCGCCCTGTCGGGCCTCGACGACCTCCCGTGAGGCAGGGGAGGAGAGCCACGCGGCGAGCCGCTCCTCGCCGGCGCGGGTGGCCGTCTCGTTGAGGAGCTGGAACAGGCTGCCCTGGCCGAAGACGTCCAGGTCCGGCGTGTAGAGGTGGGCGGGGGAGGCGAAGCGCTCGCCCTGTTCGGTGAACTCGTGCCAGCCATGTCCCAGGCGCGCCAGACCCCGCTCGTTGAGCGTCACGTAGAGCCGCTGGCGCTCCTCGCGACGGAACACCTGGTGGTGCATGACGGCGAGGATGATGAAGACGACGACGAAGCCGAGCGCGCCCCACCACCACGTCTTCGGCAGGCGTCCGGTGAGGATGAGGCCCGAGATGATGGCCGCGGCGAGGACGGCCACGGTGCGCAGGTTGGCGTAGCGGGCGCTGATGCGGTCCAGGACGGACAGCTCCGCCTGGGCGGCGGCGCGGCGCTCGGTATACGTGTGGTGGGGACTCGGGCGGGTGGCGTTCACGGACACGGTGGCCGCGCATGCTGTGCTTCCGGCCCGCCCAGGGCAAGAGGCCCTTGTCGTCGGGTGCCATCGGGACGACGAAGCCCCACCCGGGCCTTCAGCCCCACAACTCCCGGGGCGGCCAGAACAGGGTGTTGCCCTCGAAGAGCAGGCCCGGCTCGCGGTCCTTCGCCAGCAGCAGGGGACCGTCCAGGTCCACCACCTCCGCGTCCTGGGCCACCAGGGCCGCGGGGGCCATGGAGAGGGACGTGGCCACCATGCAACCCACCATGAGCTGCAGCCCGTGCCCTCGCGCGTCCCGGGCCAGGGCCAGGGCCTCGGTGAGCCCTCCCGTCTTGTCGAGCTTGATGTTGAGCGCGTCGTACTTGCCCACGAGCGCCGCCAGCCCGTGCCGGTCATGCGCGGACTCGTCAGCGCACACGGCCACCGGGCGCCCCAGGCCCCGCAGGGCCTCGTCGTCCGAGGCGGGCAGGGGCTGCTCCACCATCACCACCCCCAGCTTCGCGCACGCATCCAGCAGGCCGGGCAGCTCCGCGGGGCTCCAGCCCTCGTTGGCGTCCACGATGAGCCGGCTGGTCGGGGCTCCCTCGCGGATGGCCCTCAGACGCTCCAGGTCCTCGGTGCTCCCGCGTCCCAGCTTCACCTTGAGCAGCGGTCGGTGCGCGGACTTCACCGCGGCCCGGCCCATGGCATCCGCCGTGTCCAGGCTCAGCGTGTACGCGGTGACGAGCGGCCGGGGCTCGGGCATCCCCAGCAGCGCCCAGACGGGCCTGCCGGTCCGCTTCGCCTCCAAGTCCCACAGGGCGCAGTCCAGCGCGTTGCGCGCGGCCTTGGGCTCGAGCACCTCGGAAACCTCCTCCCGGGACAGCCCTCCCTCGATGCGCGCCCGCGCGGCCTCCAGCGCCTTCAGGACACCCGGCACCGTTTCGCCATAGCGGGCATAGGGCACACACTCGCCGCGCCCCACGGCGCCGCCTTCCTCCAGCGTGACGACCACCACCTCGGCGCTCGTCTTCGAGCCCCGGGAGATGGTGAAGCTGCCGGCGATGGGCCAGCTCTCGTGTCGGACGGTGAGCTTGCGCATGGGCCTTCAGCTCCGGACGGGGAAGCGGCGAGAGAGCTCGTCGACGAGCGGCCCGACACCGGTGCGGATGGGGTCCACGCAGGGCAGCCCGTGCTCGCGCCCGGTGCGCTCCAGCAGCGCCAGGGCCTCGGCTTCGTCCAGGTGCTCGGTGTTGATGGCCAGCCCCGTGCACTGGATGGCGGGGTTGGTGAGCTGTCCCTCCAGCACGGTGCGCTCGATGACGGCTTGAATCGAGGGCAGCGCGTGCTGGACGCCACGCATCTTGGTGCGCGTGGGCTCGTGACAGACGATGAAGGCATCCGGCTGCGCGCCATGCAGCAGCCCCAGCGTCACGCCCGCGAACGAGGGATGGAACAGCGAACCCTGTCCCTCCACCAGGTCCCAGTGGTCCGCGTCGTTGGCGGGGGACAGCCACTCGGCCGCGCCCGCGACGAAGTCGGACACCACCGCGTCGATGGCCACGCCCCGACCCGAGATGAAGATGCCCGTCTGTCCCGTGGCCCGGAAGTCCGCCTTCAGGCCACGCGCCCGCATCTCCTTCTCCAGCGCGAGCACGGTGTATTTCTTTCCCACCGAGCAGTCCGTGCCCACCGTCAACAGGCGCAATCCCTGACGCTTGGTGCCCTTGCCCGTGGCGAAGTCCTGGTCGGGGATGCGCACGTCGTGCAGCGCGCGGCCGTTGCGTCGGGCCGCCTCGGCGATGGCGGGGAACGAGGACAGCCTCTTGTGCAGCCCCGTGGCGACGTCCATCCCCGCGTCCAGCGCATCCACCAGCTTGCTCACCCAGTGCTCCGGCAGCACTCCGCCCGCGTTGGCCACGCCGACGATGAGCGTCCGGGCGCCCTTGGCCTTCGCCTGCGCGATGTCCAGGTCCTCGAGGCCACAGTCCGCCTTGCAGCCCGGCAGCCGCAGCTGCCCCACGCACCAGTCCGGCCGCCAGTCGACGATGCCGTGCGCCGTCTTCGCCGCGAGCTGGTCGGGGACATCCCCCAGGAACAACAGGTAGGGCTTCTGGATCTCCACCAAGGTCCTCCCCGGGCCCCAGGCAGGGGCTGTGGCGCGCTTTTCAGCACGGCCCCTCGAAGCCCGCAAGGACAACGCGGACCCCGCCAGGATTGGCGTCGGAAAGGGCCCGGAACCACCCCTCACGTAGGCCCTTGCGGCGCCCCGAAAATGTCAGACCCACCCCGTATTCTTCCTCTCGTCACGGCACACGAGGGGAGCCAAGAAATGGGCAAGTCCGTCGTCGATAATCGCGTCGAGATTGTCTTCAGCTTCGATACCACCGGCAGCATGTATCCCTGTCTCGCGCAGGTCCGAAAGAAGCTGCACGGCACGGTGTCCCGGCTGATGAAGGAGATTCCGGGCATCCGCATCGGCGTCATCGCGCACGGCGACTACTGCGACGCGCGCTCGACGTACGTGACGAAGATCCTCGACCTCACGGACGACGTGAACGCGGTGGTGCGGTTCGTGGACAAGGTGGGGCAGACGGGCGGCGGCGACGCGCCGGAGTGTTACGAGCTGGTGCTGCACGAGGCGCAATCCCTCTCATGGACCGCGGGCTACAAGCACGCCTTCGTGTTGATTGGCGATGACGTGCCGCACGCGCCCTCGGACAATCCGAAGCGGCTGGACTGGCGCAAGGAGGTGGACGCGCTGGGTAGGCTGGGCATCCCCGTGTACGGGGTCCAGGCCCTGGCGCGCCGCCACGCGACGCCGTTCTACCGGGAGCTGGCCCAGAAGTCGGGCGGCTTCCACCTGAGCCTGGACCAGTTCTCCCACGTCACCGACATGCTGCTGGCCGTCTGCTACAAGCAGGCGTCGGACGCCCAGCTCCAGGCCTACGAGGCGGAGGTCTCCCGCGAGGGTCGCATGAGCCGGAGCCTGAGCGGCCTGTTCAGCACCATGCTCGGGCGCGCGCCCACGTCCGTCTTCGGCGAGGCGGACCTGCGCGCCGTGCCTCCCGGCCGCTTCCAGTCGCTGGAGGTGGACGCGGACATGCCCATCAAGACCTTCGTCCAGGAGAACGGCCTGGGCTTCAAGACGGGCAGGGGCTTCTACGAGTTCACCAAGACGGAGACCATCCAGGGCCACAAGGAGGTCATCCTCATGGACCGCAAGACGGGGGACTTCTTCAGCGGCGAGCGCGCGCGGGAGATGCTCGGCCTGCCCCCGGGAGAGACGGTGCGCATCCGGCCCGCGAGCCTGGAGAAGTACGTCGTCTTCGTGCAGAGCACCTCCGCCAACCGCAAGCTCGTGAAGGGCTCGCGCTTCCTCTACGAGGTGGAGGACTGGGACGGCGCCAAGGCGCTCGCGGCCTGAGTCCCGACGACAGGGGCAACGGCCCGGAGTGCGTGTTGCGATGACGGTGACTGTCGGTCAGGTGATGGTCGACATGAGCCATTGTGTCTTGGGAGCGGCCCGGGCGAATCCAAGGGTTGAAGAGGTGGCATCGGGTCGTTAGTTCCGAGGGTCGTGAGACCCTGGCTCCCATCGCTGCTGCTCCTCTCGGGCTGTGGCGCGTTCGAGATGCACCCGTACGAGGTTCGCGGGGGCGAGCGGGACTCGAATGCGCGGGCCGTGGAGCGGCTCCAGCAGCGGATGAGCTCGGGGCCCTTCCGCTTCGCGGTGATTGGGGACATCGGCATCTTCCAGGGCTCCTCGGAAGCGGCGGTGCGGGACCTGGCGCGGCGGGACGTGGACTTCGCCGTGCAGATGGGGGACCTGACGGAGTTCGGCTCGGCGGACGAGTACAAGTGGGTGTCGAAGCTGCTCAGCGACGCGTCGGTCCCCACGATGGCGGTCATCGGCAACCACGACATGGTGGGTAAGGGGACGGAGCTGTTCCTGGCCCGCTTCGGTCCGACGTTCCTGTCCTTCGAACATGGCGGCAGCCGGTTCGTCCTCTTCGACTCGAACTCCCGCGAGTACGACTTCCCCGGCGACGTGCCTGACCTGGCCAGGCTCGGGCAGGCGCTCGCCGATGCTCCGCCGGACGGCCACCTCTTCACCTTCTCGCATGTGGCGCCCGGGCATCCGGACTTCGACCCGGTGCTGACCGGGCCCCTGGAGGAGCTCCAGTCGGAGCGGGGCGTGACGGTGTCCTTCCACGGCCACGCCCACCGCTTCCAGAGCGATGAGCGACAGGGCGTGCGCTACTTCGTCACCGACGCGCTCGACATCCGCAGCTACCTGCTGGTCTCCGTCGAGGGGCCGTCGGTGGATGTCGAACAGGTCTTCTTCTGATGTCGCGCTCCGGGCTCGCGGGAGGACTGCTGGCGTCGCTGCTCCTGGCGGCGTCCTCGGCGCGCGCGGAGGAGCAGGAGCTGCACGAGGACGTCTCCGAGTCGAAGGGGGCGCCGTGGTACGTGCCGGACCATGCGGCCGTGCAGTTCGCGGGCTCCATCGGGATGCTCGCGGCGGGGCCCGGGTGGGCGTTCCTGGACGAGCAGGTGGACCTGGAGGTGCTCGTGGGCTGGGCGCCGCAGGCGGTGGCGGGCTCGGACTTCGTGACGCTGACGCTCAAGGCGCAGTGGCATCCGTTCCGGGTGCGCCATGGGGAGTGGGACCTCCGTCCGCTCACCCTGGGCGCGGCGTTCAGCTACACGTTCGGCGATGACTTCTACCTGACGCTGCCGGACCGGTACGAGTCGGGCTACTACTGGTTCAAGACGGCGCTGCGTCCGGCGTTCCTGCTCGGAGGGGGCGTGGGGCGGCCGGCGAAGGTGCTCGGGTTCGAGCGGCTCGAGGGGTACTACGAGCTGGTCGCCACGGACTACCGCATCGTCCAGTTCCTCCGGAACCCGGACACCGTGAAGCTGGGCCTGTTCTCGCTCGCGCTCGGCGCCCGCGTCCGCTTCTGAGTCACGGACGCGTGCCTCAGCGTGGCGGCTGGGTCGCGGTTGCGGGAGCCCCCGTGGGGACGGGCCGGGGCGTGGGCTCGGAAGCTTCGCTCTGCGCGCCACCGCCGCGCAGCCTGCGGAGGATTCGCGGCGCCTCGGCCGCGAAGCGCTCCTGCGCATCTGGCAGCGGGCGGTCCCACAAGTCACTCAGCTCGGTGCCGGGCAGGCCCGCGCCGAAGCGCACCTTCAGCTCACGTCCGATGAGCGCGTAGCGAGGCTCCCAGCCGATGGTGGTGAGCAGGTAGCGCCGAGGGTCCGGACGGCTCATCGGAATCCCATCGCCCAGTTGCTCCGGCGCGTGCGTGTCCCCCAGCAGGTCGAACAGCGTGGGCACCAGGTCGATGTGGCCGGTGACGGCTTCGACCTTTCCGGGCGGCAGGCGTTCATCGAAGACGAGCATGGGCACATGCAGTTGCAGCTCGGTGACGTCGCTGGCGTGGCCCACGCGGCCGTGCTCGCGGAACTCCTCGCCATGGTCTCCGGTGAAGACGACCAGGGGGCGCGTGCCGCGCACGGCCTCCCACTGGGACAACAGTTCCTCCACCTTCGTGTCCACCTCGTAGGCGGAGTTCCACGCGCGGGCCTTGAGGTGCTCGGCGGGCACGCGCGCGGTGGCGAGGCCGCCCTTGCCGTCCCACGCGGGCGAGAACACCGCCGAGCGCGGCGGGTAGTCGTAGTCGAAGTGCGTGCCCGCGAAGAACACGAACGTGAACAGCGGCGTGTCCACGGGCGTGGAGCGCGCCAGGTCCAGCGCGTCCTTCACCATGGCCGCGTCGCGCAGGTGGCTCTTGCCCTCGTAGTCCGTGCGCAGGCCGCCCTGCACGTCGCGGAACACCGTGTCCTTCAGCCCCATCCAGTCCACCGAGGACGCGGCGAAGAAGGCCTGGCGATAGCCGTTCTCCCGCAGCGCGGGGAAGAGCAGGGGCGCGCGGCCCGCGCCCACCACCGCGTCACGGCGCTGGGCCTCCAGGCCGAAGAAGAGGCTGAAGACCGAGTAGTCCGTGGAGCTCGCCGCGCTGTGGTGGTGCAGGAAGCGCGTGCCGTGCTCCGCGCGCTTCCACAGGTGGGGCATGACGTCCGGACGGAAGAAGTCGTCGCGCAGGCTCTCGACGAGGATGAGCAGGATGTCGGGCTTGCGCGTGAAGCGCACGGCGGCGGGGTCGATGGTCGACGCGGGCACGCCGGCCTCGGGGCTCACGCCCAGGCGCAGGCCCGACGCGGGAGGCCGGCTCGTCAGCCGCATCAGCAGCGTGTTCATCCGCACGGGCGGCTGGAGGGGCAGGGTGGTGGCCGCGTGCAGCACCGCGCCACCATGGGCGAACACGAGCCACGCGCTCGTCAGGCGCTCCACCGCGGTGGTCAGCACGAGGACGGCGACCAGCCTCGCCACGTGCCGGGGCCGATGGACGCGGCGCAGGAACTGGACGCCCACCCAGACATCGAGCGACAGCACGGCCAGGGTGCCGACCGCGAGGAGCGCGAGTTCGTGCGGCGCGAGCCCCGTCTCCGCGAGCGCGCGAGGCTGCATGGCCACCGCGAGCACCAGGCCGTTGATGTGGAAGCCCAGCGAGGACAGCACGAGCGCGTCCACGCCCAGCATCGCCACGCCGAGCGCCACGGCGATGGGCAGGGCCACCGCGTAGCGCCGCCCGAGCAACATCAGCGGCAGCGTGGCGACGAAGGTGAGCAGCCCCAGGAACAGGGCCTGGATGACGCCGCCCGCCAGCAGCACGGGGCGCAGCGAGGCGGCCAGCCGCTCCACGGAGGCGAGCAGGGGGGCACCGAAGAACGCCAGCGCGAGCAACCCGTGCAGCGTGCACCACAGCAGCGCGGGGCCCAGCAGGGGCGTGGCGCCGGCCAGACGCTGGCGGAGCCCCTGGGCGGGGAGGGTGTCGGAAGGCGTCCGGGACATCGCGCCTTCTGCTAGCCCGCCCCCGGCGCATGTTCAAGCAGCGACGCGCGCCCGACTGCTTCCTCGCAGTGGAAGCGCGCCCGGCGTCTCCAGAGTCCTCGTGCCGCGTGTGGGAGGGGTGCCAGGATGGGGAGCATGCCGCCACGCAAGCTGGTGCGACATCTCGTCTGGCTGGAGTCCTTCACCGCCGCCGTGGAGGCGGGCAGCATCGAGTCCGCCGCCGAGCACCTGGGCGTGGCGCGCTCCGTGGTGAGCGAGCACATCCGCGCGCTGGAGATGGCGCTGGCGGACGGCGCCACGCTGCTCGAGCGCGGCCCCGGGCGTCGACTCCAGCTCACCGCCCGGGGGGAGCGGCTCTTCGCCGGCACCCAGACGCCCCTGCACCAGCTCGACATGAAGCGCCTGAAGGACCTCGCCAGCGCCGAGCCCGTGGTGCGCCTGGGGCTCAATCCCACGCTGTCCCTCTCGCTGCTCGGCAAGGTCGCCCAGAACGCGGCGGCCACGGGGCTCAAGCTGGTGCTCAGCTTCGGCGGGCCGCACGAGCTGACGCGCCAGGTGCAGACGCGCCAGCTGGACCTGGCCCTGGACTTCACGCCCCTGCCGCCACACGAGGGCGTGGAGTCGGAGTCGCTGCTGCGCATGCCCTTCGTCGTGCTCGCGGGCCCCGGGAGTTCGCTCGCGACAGCATCCACGGCCCGGCGCACGCTGCATGTGAGGGACCTGGCGGGCCAGCCCTTCGTCGACTGGCTGCGCGACGACCCCTACGGTGGCGCGAACAGCGCGCGCTTCGCGGAGCACGGCGTCACGGTGCAGGAGGTCGCCCGCGTCGAGAGCTTCCTGCTCCTCTACGAGCTGCTGCGCGCGTTTCGCGCCTGCGCGATCACCCCCGACCTGCGCCCCATGCACCCGTTCCCGGAGGACATCCACGCCTGGCCCCTGAAGGAGGAGGAGCCCCAGGCCGTGGAGGTCGTGGCCCTCTGGCCCTCCGGCTCCCTCAGTCCCGGGGCCGCCAGCGTCCTCGACGGACTGCGTCAGCGCGTGTGAGTTCTCGTCGATAAAACGACGAAGGCGTCGGATTCTGTCGGTTTTCCGGAGCCGACTGCCGTCAGTATCCTCTCCTGATTGGAAGTTTTCACCAGGAGTACTCGGATATGACGCCAACGGAACTGACGATATCCCGCCTGCCCGCGCATCTGCGGCGCTACGTGGTGAGCCAGGACTACGACGCGTACACGCCGAGGGACCACGCGGTGTGGCGGCACATCCTGGGCAAGCTGCGCGGACATCTCTCCGAGCGGGCGCATCCGGTGTACCTGGAGGGCCTGTCGGCGACGGGCATCAACCTGGAGGCGATTCCCAGCCTCGACGAGATGAACGAGCGGCTGTCGCGGCTGGGCTGGGCGTGCGTGGGCGTGCGCGGGTTCATCCCGCCGGCGGTGTTCACGGAGCTCCAGTCGATGGGTGTGCTGGCCATCGCGTCGGACATCCGCACGCACGAGCACATCGGCTACACGCCCGCGCCGGACATCGTGCACGAGAGCGCGGGGCATGCGCCCATCATCGCGAACCGGCGCTACTCGGAGTACCTCAAGGCCTGCGGCCTGGTGGGGTTCAAGTCCATCGCGAGCCTGGAGGACCAGGCGGTGTTCGAGGCCATCCGCAACCTGTCGGTGGTGAAGGAGGACCCGGACGCGAGCGAGGACGAGGTGGCGCACGCGGAGGCGCGGCTGGCGGCGGCGAGCGCGAGCCGGCGCTACGTGAGCGAGAGCACGCGCGCGAGCCGCCTGTACTGGTGGACGGCGGAGTACGGCCTGGTGGGCGACCTGGAGCGGCCGCGCATCTACGGCGCGGGCCTCCTGTCGAGCATCGGCGAGGCGGAGCATTGCCTGACGCCGGCGGTGCGCAAGCTGCCGCTCACGGTGGCGTGCGCGGACACGGAATACGACATCACGCGGATGCAGCCGCAGCTCTTCGTGGCGCGCGACTTCGAGCACCTGTTCGAGGTGCTCGCGGAGTTCGAGTCGACGCTGGCGTTCAAGCGCGGTGGGGACTTCGGGCTGGAGGTGGCGCGCGAGGCTCGCACGGTGAATCACCTGGTGCTGGCGGACGAGCGCGAGGTGACGGGGCGGGTGATGGAGTCGGTGCTCGCGCCGAGGCCGGTGGCGCCCGGGCTCACGTCCGCGCTGGTGCGGATGGAGGGGCCCATCATCGTCTCGCGCGGTGGCAAGGCGGCGGACGGGACGCGGCCGTGGAATGGCTCGGCGTTGGTGGCCTTCGGCGCGGGCGGGTTGCCGGAGCGCGGGCCGTTCAAGTTGTCGCTGTCGAGCGGGTTGGAGCTGGAGGGCTTCGCCGCCGGTGGGGGCGAGGTGCTGGCGCTGCGCGCGCGGCTCGCGGGTCGGGTGTTGGAGGTGCCCGCGGTGACGAAGCTCTTCGTGAGCACGCACCTGCCCTCGGTGGCGGGTGGGCCCGCGGACCCGGCGACGTGGGACCGGTGGTTCGGCGAGCTGGAGGCGTTCGCGGAGGGCGACGGCGAGTCGAAGGCGCGCGAGCGCAAGTCGCTGGCGCTGCATCCGTCACTCGCGGCGCTCTACCGCGAGGTGCGCGGCTTGCGTGAGTCGGGGCGCGCGAAGCCGGAGCGTCTGGCGCAGATCGCCGCCGCCGCGACGGACTTCCAGGATGACTGGCTCCTGCGCGCCGAGGTCGAGGAGCTGAAGGCCCGCGTCTGAGTCGTGACGGGGCCGCGGGTGCAGAGGCGGTCCCGACGGACCCCCAGCACGCGCGTGGGGTTCGCGTGACGCGGCCTCTCGTGGCAGGCGCGAGTCCCACGCCGCAGGTCCCCTGTCGGCGGACGGTTCCGTGGGTCCGCGCGGACAGACGGCTCGACTCGCGCGAGCGGCAAGTTTCTGGCCGCGCTCATCCCGTCGAGCGTTCGCTATCTCGCGCGGCGCGGGACGGATTGAACGAGTTGAACGGAGAGGTTCACTCGTCGGTGTTCGGTGGGCACCGGGCGTTTCGTCGAGTTCGTTCCCTCAGCCCCGCACTGGAGCGGGCTTCGTGGGTTCCACGACAGTGGAAATCACGCCCACATCGCGGCTTGTCCGATGGCCACGGACGTCCACTTTCGAGCAGCCCGGCCTCCGGATTGAACGAGTCGATCATCCGCGCATCCGGGAGCGCATGAAGTCGCCCGCACCGGAGTTGGAGCCATGCCGGGCGATCCTTCACGCCTCGCGCATCACCCCAGAAAACGACGCGGGCCCGGCCACACGCGAAGCGCATGGTCAGGCCCGTCGTTGAACGCTGCTTCGTCACACCCGCGAGCGCGGGCCGTGGCTCACTTCTCCTTCGAGGCGATCTTGCGCAGGGCCTTCTGGTCGCGCACGCAGAGGATGCGGCCGACGTTGCCCAGTACGCCCTCGCGCTTCATCTCGTTGATGAGCGTGGACACGAACGAGCGCGAGGCGCCCACCAGGTCCGCCAGGTCCTGCTGCGTGATTCCGCGCAGGTCCGTCTCACCGCCGTGGGGGCAGCGCTCACCGTGCGCCTCCACCAGCGTCAGCAGGGTGTCCGCCAGACGCGCCGGGACCTCCTTGAAGGTCAGGCCCAGCACGCGCTTGCGCAGGGCACGCACGCGCTCGGCGTAGGCGCGCACCACGTCCACCGCCAGGGCCGGACGCGCCTCGAGCTGCGCGCGGAAGTCACGACCCTCGATGCTCCACACCTCGGCCTCACCCGCCGCGATGGCCATCTCCTCGATGGGCGTCCCCTCGGGGCGGAACAGCTCGCCGAACAGGTCGCCCGGGCGCAGGATGGACACCACCGAGCGGGTGCCGTTCTTCCCGATGCGCATCAGGCGCACGCGGCCGGACTTGAGCAGATAGACGCGGTCCGTGTTGTCGCCGGGGCGGTAGATGGTCGAGTTGTGCGGGAAGGACTCGACCTTGAAGTACCCCTTGAAGTCGATGGCCTCCTGCCCCGGAACGAGCTTGTTCGCGGTGACCATCATCCCGGAGCTGGTCGCCTGGAGCGGCGCCACGACGTTGGAACCGATAGGGCCGAGGGGGCGATTGAAACCGTGCATGGCATTCACTCCGTGGAAGGCAGTCGGGGGTAGAAGCGGCCGCCTGCTTCGGCGGCAACGGGGCTTTCCAGTTCCAAGGAACGTGCCAGCGGGGAATGAAGTGCTCCAGGGGGAACACATCCAAGAATGCCGGGTACTTAGCGCTAGAGGTCCGTAGCACCCACCCTTCTGTGTCCAAAACCTGAAACAGAACGTTCAAACAGTCTGATCAAGTTGAACGAAACGTTAAATCCACCAGGGCCTTTGTCGCGGCCCGGACAATGTTCACGGGTCGTCTTTCACGGGGAACCCCGGCCCTGAAGGGTTCTGTCCCTGTGAAAGATTGTACTTCTGCAGTTTGCGCTCGAGGGTCGGGCGACTGATTCCAAGAATCTGGCAGGTGCGACCCTTGTGCCCCTTGGTGACGGCCATCGCACGGGCGATCAGCATCCGCTCCGCTTCGTCGAGCGTCGGAATCTGGCTGGCGTCGTCCACCGCGGGCGCGGTGAACATGAGGCTGTTGCTCGGGGGCCGTCCGTTGTCCGGTGAGGGCTGGGTGTCGAGTGACGGGAGATCATCCCCGCGGAGCACATCCCCTGGCGCGAGGACGACAGCGCGCGTGAGCACGTTCTCCAGCTCGCGCACGTTGCCCCGCCACGGCAGCCGGGTGAGGCGCTCCATCACCTCGGTGGGCACGCGCGTGACGCGCTTGTGGACCTTCTCGTTGATGCGCTCGAGCAGGTGCTTGACGAGCAGCGGGATGTCCTCGCGCCGCTCGCGCAGCGGGGGAATCAGGAGGGTGATGACCTTGAGGCGCTGGTAGAGGTCCTCGCGGAAGCGCGTGGCCTCCACCTCCTCGGCGAGTGTGCGGTGCGTCGCGGCGATGACGCGGGCGCGCAGCTTGATGCGCTTGACGCCGCCCACGCGCTCGAACTCTCGCTCCTGCAGCACGCGCAACAGCTTCGCCTGGAGCATCAGCGACATGTCGCCAATCTCGTCGAGGAAGACGGTGCCGTCCTCGGCCAGCTCGAACTTGCCGGGCTTGCCCGCGGTGGCGCCGGTGAAGGCGCCCTTCTCGTGGCCGAACAGCTCGCTCTCCAGGAGCGTGTCGACAATGGCCGAGCAGTTGATGCCGATGAAGGGCCGGGGCTCGTCGTACGAGTAGTTGTGGATGACGCGGGCGATGAGCTCCTTGCCGGTGCCGCTCTCGCCCGTAATCAGCACGGTGGCGTGGCTGCCCGTCACCTTGCCAATCTCCTTCACCAGCTGCTGCATCAGGGGACTGGTGCCCACGATGTCGCCCAGGCGCACCGCGGCGTTCTCGCGGTTGACCTCGTCCGCGCGGCGCGACAGCTGGCGGTACTCCAGCGCGCGCTCGACGACGAGGTCCAGCGCGGCCGGGTCCGGGAAGGGCTTGTGGATGTAGTCGAACGCTCCGGCCTTCATGGCCCGGATGGTCGTCTCCATGTCGTGGTACGCGGTGACGAGGATGATGCGGGCATCGCCGCACAGCCCCTTCATCTCCTCGATGATCTCCAGGCCCGTGCGGTCCGGGAGCATCATGTCGAGGATGACCACGCTGGGCATGGTCTCCTGGGCCGCGCGCAGGCCCGCCGCGGCGCTGGTGGCGGTGGCCACCTGGTAGCGCGGCTGGTTGTCGTGCTCGATCTCCTCGAAGTGCATCTTCAAGGTCTCGAGGAGCGACACGTCGTCGTCGACGATGAGGAGGGTCTCCATGGCGTCCCTCTCAGGTGGCGAACGTCAGCGTGAACACCATGCCGGGCTCCGCGCTGCCCTCGGCGGCCACGTCTCCCCCTTGCCCCATCATCACCCGGCGCAGGGCCGCCAGCGACAGGCCCGCCCCTCGGGCCAGCCGCGAGCCGAAGGGCTCGAACAGGGTGCCGCTCTCCTCGGGAGGCAGGGCGGCGGCGGGGTCCTTGAGCACCATGAGCACGCGGCCCGGTCCGCCCCGCTTCAGGGCGACCTCCACCGGGCTGTCCTCGGGGCGGCCCATGGCCACGTTGAGCAGCACCTGCGCCAGCACGGGCCGCAGCCGGTTGGGGTCCACGCGCACGCGCGGCAGCTCCGCCTCCTCGTCCACGCGCACCTCGATGCGCCGCTCGGCCAATTCCAGGGCGACCATGCCCTGGGCCTCCTGGAGCACCGAGCGCAGCGCGTGCGCGTCCAGGTTGGGCGTGGTGTCGCGGCCGTACTCGGACAGGAGCCACAGCATGCGCTCCATGGTGCGGATCTCCCGGTTGGCGATGGTCAGCCGCCGCTTGTCCCGGTCCGACAGCGCGGTGTTCCGCGCGAGCGTCTGCACCGCCATCTTCACCGAGGACAGGGGGTTGCGGATCTCATGGCTGAGCGACGAGGACAGCCGGGAGATCTGCACCGGCGGCGCGCCCTCCAGCAGCACGTTGAGGTCCTGGACGCACGCGCAGGCCTCGCCGTCCTCCTGACCCAGCGTGAGCCTCAAGGGCGTGGCGTCCTCGCCGCCCAGGTGCGCGGAGACGAACTCCACGGCGCGGCGGTCCTCACGCGCGACGCGGTCCAACTCGCGGGCGCGCTCCTGGGAGATGCCCAGGGCCACGTGGAGCGGGCGGTCCACGAGTGACTCGGCGGGGTGGTGGAGTATGGCGGCGCAGTCTCCCTGCGCGCGGGTCACCCGCAGGCCTGGAGACCAGGCGAGCAATGCGGCTTGCAGGAGGTGGGCGTTCATTGGTGGGTCCCGAACATAACGAGTAAGGTTCCGCGCTGTCCCCTTATGTCCCTCATCGCGCGTTTCCCGAAGAACCTTGTGTCGGCCCTCCTCTTCCTGTCGGGAGGCACCGCGCTGGTCTACGAGCTGGTCTGGTCCAAGTATCTCGGGAACGTCCTGGGCAACAGTGGTCAGGCGCATGCCGTGGTGCTCGCCACCTTCATGGGCGGCCTGGCGCTGGGTGCATCTGTCTTCGGGCGGACAGCGGACCGGGTGAAGAGCCCGCTGGCCCTCTACGGCGTGCTGGAGCTGGGCGTGGCGCTGTACGCGCTGGCCTTCCCCTACGTCCTCGACGCCCTGGGGGCCCTGTGGCTGGCGGTGGCGCCCAGCGTGCCGGACGGGTGGCGGGTGGGGCCCCGGCTGCTGGTGGCCGCGCTGTCCCTGGTGGTGCCCACGCTGCTGATGGGCGGCACGCTGCCGGCGCTGGTTCGTCATTTCGCGGACAGTCTGTCGGGGGTGCAGCGGGAGCTGGCGCGGCTGTACGCGGTCAACAGCCTGGGCGCGGCGCTGGGCGTGTTCATCGCGGGCACCAGGCTGGTGCCGGTGCTGGGGCTGTCGGCCTCCGCCAAGCTGGCGGCAGGGCTGAACATCCTGTTGGCGGTGGCGGCGCTGCTGCTCGCGCGCAGGCACCCTCCGGCGCTCGCGCCCGGACAGGCGGCGCCGGTGGCGGAAGGGGCCCAGGACGTGGCCTATCCCCGCGTGGCGGTGCGCGCGGCGCTGGTGGGCGTGCTGCTGTCGGGCTTCACGTCCATGCTCTACCAGGTGACGTGGATCCGCCTCTTGTCCATCGTCCTGGGCGCGTCCACGTACGCGTTCACGCTCATCCTGACGGCGTTCATCCTGGGCATCGGCCTGGGCAGCTTCTGGCTGATGACGCGGGCACAGAAGGTGGACTCGCTGCGCGTGTACGGCTTCACGCAGGTCGCGCTGGTGGCGAGCCTCTGCGTCGCGCTGCCCCTGTACGTGCGGCTGCCGCACCTGTTCCGCTCGGCGCAGTGGATGATGACGCGCTCGGTGGACACCTGGCCCTTGTTCCAGTTGCTCACGTTCGGCTTCTGCTGCCTCGTGCTCCTGGTGCCCACGTTCTTCATGGGCGCGGCCTTCCCGGCGGCGGCGCGTGTGGCGACGGCGAAGGTGTCCGAGGTGGGGCGCGAGCTGGGGAGCGTGTACCTGTGGAACACGGTGGGCACCATCACCGGCTCGGCACTGGGCGGGCTGGTGCTGATGCCGTGGTGGGGCATGGAGGGCAACTTCGTGGCGGGCGTGGTGGCGAACCTCGCCGCCGCGGCGCTGGCCTTCCACGCGCTGTCGGGCCGTCCGCAGAGCCCCGTGCGCGCGCTGTGGCCGGTGGGCGCGGCGGCGCTGTTGGCCGTGGTGGTGCTGGGCAGCATGAGCGGCTGGTCCGTGCGGCTGTCGGGCATCGCCTCCATCCGCTCGCACCAGAAGCCGCCGGACAGCTACGCGAAGCTGGTGGCGGACACGGAGAAGAACTTCCAGCCCGTGTTCTACCGGGACGACACCTTCGCGACGGTGCTGGTGGCCGACTACCCGAAGGACCACCTGCGCTTCATGAAGCTCAACGGCAAGATTGACGCCTCCAACGGCAGCGACGTGGAGACGCAGGTGATGGCCGGCCACCTGGGCGCGCTGCTCCACGCGCGCGAGCCGAAGAACGTGCTCCTGGTGGGCGCGGGCGCGGCGATTACGGCGGGCAGCGTGCTGGCGCATCCGGTGGAGCGGCTGGACATGGTGGAGATCGCCCCGGCGGTCATCGACGCCGCGCGCCTGTTCAAGGATGACAACCGCAACGCGGTGGATGACCCGCGCACGCGCGTGCACATCGACGACGCCAAGACGTTCATGGCGCTGGCGGACCGCAAGTACGACCTGGTGGTGAGCGTGCCCTCCAACCCGTGGGTGGCGGGCGTGTCCGGCCTCTTCACGCGGGACTTCTTCCAGACGGTGGACCGGCACCTCACCGACGACGGCGTGCTGGTGCAGTGGATCCACACCTACGAGAGCAACGACGAGCTCATCCGGCTGGTGGTCCGCACCATGCGCGACACCTTCCCGCACGCCACCACGTGGCTGGGGCCGCAGGACCTGGTCATGGTGGCGAGCCGCAAGCCGCTGGCCCTCGACGTCGAGCGGCTGGCCCGGCGCATGGCGCTGCCCGAGGTGCGCAAGGACCTGGAGCGGGTGGGGCTCACGGACGTGTTCTCGCTGCTGTCCAAGCAGGTGCACAGCGAGGAGGGGCAGCTCGCCTTCGCGGGCCCGGGGCCCATCAACACGGACGACCACAACCTGCTCGAGTACGCCTCGCCCATCGCCTTCTTCGTGGCGAACCTGGATGTGCGCGTGAAGGACGAGCGGCGCTCCCCGGACGGAAGCTCACGGCTGTTCATCGAGGACTACCTGCGCCAGCACCCGCCCACCTCCGAGCAGGCGGAGCGGCTCTACCGGAACATGGAGCGCTACCACGCCGCGAATGACCCCCTGGTCCGGGGCGTGGCCTCGCTGTGGCGACAGGTGGCGCCCGACAGCCGCGGGGCAGCCGTGGCCCTGGCCCGCGCCGCCCTGGCCCAGAAGGACTTGTCGCTGGCCGCCTCCCTCCTGGAGCCCGAGGTGCGAAAAGGTGGGCGTGAGCCGGAGCTGATCGCCGCGTACCTGAAGCTCGTGGCCGAACAGGCCTGGGCCACGCGCACGGTCTGGACGCCGGTGGATGCGCGGGAGGCGCTCGCCCTGGGACGGCAGGCCGCCGCCGAGCACCCCCAGGACGAGGAGCTGTCACGGGCGGTGCGGAACCTGTGCGATGCTCTCCCTGCCTCCGCGTGCACCCGGGATTCTCCGCCCGTTGCGGCCCCGGTCGGCCCCTGAGCGGGCCTCCAATTCTCAAGAAGTGAGCTATTCGCCCGGAATCACAGGAGATTACCCCCATCCTCCCGATGACGGATGGAGGTGCAGGTGGGATCTCCTTTAGGGTGCGTTTCAACCCCGAGTAACAGGGTGTCTTTCCCGTCTGAACCCCAGGAGACTTCCATGAAGGCGATCTCGAAGAAGAACCAGCTCCGCAAGGCTCGTGGTCAGGGCATGACCGAGTACATCATCATCGTTGCCCTCATCGCGATCGCCGCCATCGGCGTTGTGACGCTGTTCGGTGACAACATCCGCAAGCTGTTCGGCGCCTCCGCGGCCGCCCTCGCCGGCAACTCCGACGTGGACAACGACGGTCAGTCGTCCAACGTCGCGCTGAACAAGAAGACGATGAAGGACTTCGGCAAGAACAACGCCTACTGAGTCCCTCGGGTCTCGTGAGGAGTTGCCTCGCGGCGCTTCCTCCGAATCATGTGGCGGGTGTCCTCCTCACGGATGGCCCCGCCATGTTTCTTTGTGCGCTTCAGGCTCGGCTGCGGTGCGAGGGGCCTGACGACGCTGACGTCCAGGATGCCCTCCTTGAGCGAGCCCATCTCGGTTGAGTCCGCCACGCTGCGACGTCGGGTGGTGTTGTACCGGACGCTGTCGCTGCTGCTGACGGTGTTCCTGGTGGCGGTGCTGTTCGCGGTGAAGCGCGCGATGACGGTGCCCGAGGACCCGGACGTCGAGGTCTTCGACGTGCCCGCCGTCTTCGAGTCGCTGGCGAAGAAGAACCCCGACGCGGCGGACATCTCGGACACGTTCTTCTTCGCCGACGGCGCGACGGTGCACCTGCACGTCATGGGGCGGGGGCAGGCGTGCCCGCTGCACATCCACCGTCGCACGCACGAGGCCACGGTCATCGTCGCGGGGCAGGCGGAGGTGCAGCAGATCTGGGGGCAGGAGGGGGCGCTGACGGAGCGACGCGGGACGCATCCTCCCGGGGACTTGATTGCCTCCGAGCCCTTCACCGGGCACGCGTGGTTCAACCGCGCGGAGGACCAGATGCTGGGCAACCTGGTGTTCGCCGCGCCGCGCTTCGATGGGAATCTCTACATCGACGCGGAGGACGCGCGGATGCAGCGGGGGCCGGAGCCCTTCACCTTCACTCCATTGCAGGCGCTCGCGGAGCTGGCGGAGGCGGGCGGGGAGGCGGCCATCGTGAAGCTGCCCGCGTTGGAGGGGCGGATGTCCAGCGTGGTGCTCGCGCGGGGGGCGCATTCGCTGGAGGCGACACGGGCGGAGCCGGTCATCGTCTACGTGGCGGAGGGCTCGGGTGTCCTCACCGCGGACGAGGAGAAGCCCGTGAAGGTGGGGCAGTTGTGGGTGCTGCGTCGGGGCGCCTCGGTGCGCGTGACGGAGGGCTCGCCGCTGATGCTCTACGTCTTCCGTCCGCCGATGGACGCTCCCGCGAGCGTGGCGCGCGGCGACTGAAGCAGGGGCTTGCTCGAGGCGCCGGTAGCTTCGTGCACGCCCGGGGTTGACCCTCACGCGACGTGAGGCCTTAGTCATCTCATCCGAGGTGGAGAGAGATGGCCCTTACAGTCAGCCAGGTGGCCCGTCTGGCGAAGGTCAGCGTCCGGGCGTTGCATCACTATGACGACCTGGGCTTGTTGAGTCCCTCGGGGCGCAGCGAGGCCGGTTACCGGCTGTACACGCAGGTGGACCTGCGGCGGTTGCAGCAGGTGCTCTTCTTCCGGGAGCTCGGCTTCCCGTTGGAGGAGATCCGCCGCATCCTGGGCGACCCTCACTTCGACCTCCGCGCGGCCTTGCTCATGCAGCGGCAGTTGCTGTCCGAGCGGGCCTCGCGACTGGACGCCCTCCGGCGCACGGTGGACCAGGCGCTGGAGGCACTCGAGCAGGGGAAGCACATGGACAGCGAGAAGATGTTCGAGGCGTTTGGGGACTTCGACCCGTCGAAGTACGAGGCGGAGGTGAAGGAGCGCTGGGGTGACACCGAGGCGTACCGGGAGTCGTCCCGACGGACCTCGCGCTACAAGAAGGAGGACTGGAGTGCCATCAAGGCGGAGCAGGACGGCCTCCTCGGGGCACTCGCGGAACAGCTCGAAGCGGGGCGCGTGGCGACGGACCCCGAGGTGCTGACGCTGGCGGAGGCGTATCGCCAGTTCATCTCGAAGTGGTTCTACCCATGCTCACACGTGATGCAGCGGGGGCTCGGAGAGATGTACGTGGGGGACTCGCGCTTCACGGAGAACCTGGACCGCGTGAAGCCGGGGCTCGCGCGGTACCTGCGGGATGCCTTCGTGGCGAACGCGGAGCGGCACGGCGTGACGTCATGAGACGCGTCACGCGCGGCGTCTCGCCCTGAGCCACACGAAGCCGAGCCCCGCCCAGCCGAGCAGTGACAGGGCGAGTCCCAGCCGGAAGCTCGTGGGCGCGTAGTCGAAGTGGACGCGGTGGGCGCCGGGAGTCAGGCGCACGGCGCGCAGGGCGTGATTGGCGCGGTGGATGGGGGTGTCCTTCCCGTCCACCGTCGCGCGCCACCCGGGGTAGTAGCTGTCCGAGACGACGAGGTAGCTGTCGTCACACGCGCTGACGTCGAGCTCCAGGTGCTGGGCGGTGCTCTTCTCGATTCGCACGGAGCCTCCGGCGCACTCGGGCTGGTCCAGGGGCTCGCCGGTGGCGAGGAAGGCGATCTCCCGGAAGGGGTGGTCCTCGTCGAGGACGGCCTCCAGGGCTTCTTCGTCGGAGACGACGCGGGCGCGCTGGACGAGGAACGCGCGAGGCAGCGCGGTGCGCGAGCGGGACAGCGTGGTGCCGTCCTCGGCCTGATGGAGCAACTCGAGGTCCTCGAAGGGGGGCGGCCCCTTGCGGATGTAGTGTGTGACGCCCGCGAGGTCGTAGGCGCCGCGCTCTCCCGCGAGGTGGAAGACGTCCGAGCGCAGCGGCTCGGGGGCGCCATAGCCCTCGAGGGCGAGGAGGCGTTCCTCGACGAAGCGGTTGGGGATGAGGCGGTCGAGGCTGCGCTCGATGGTGTTGGTGATGCCGACGCGCGTCGGGTCCTCGGGTCCCTCGATGTCCGCGCTGATGCGTCCCTGGAAGGGCTCGGGCAGGAAGGCGCGCAGGGAGAAGGGCTGCTTCAAGGCCTCCCAGGGCGTGTACCTGGGAACGCCGAGCAACGAGTGCGCGGCCGCGAGCTCCAGCACGGCGAGTGCCGCGAGTCCGTGTCGCACGCGGCGCGGGCGGGCGAAGGACCACGGCAGAAGGAGCACGGTGACCACGGCGAGACCGAGCGCGAAGGGCACCCAGGGGGCACCGGCTTCAGCGGAGGCGCGCATGGGGAGCATGCGGACCACGGGTCCGCTCGCGGCGATGGCACCGCCCATGAGGACGAAGGCCACGGCGGCCTTCACGCGCGAGGGAGGCAGCTTCCGCGCGAGCCGGCCCAGTGCATCCAGCCCGAAGGCCGCGAGCACGGAGAGACAGAAGGCGGTGCCGACGAAGTACTTCGCGGGGTAGCGGAAGAGGGAGAACGGCGGCACGGACTGGAGGACCCAGGCCGCGGGAGGGAAGTGCCGCCCCAGGCTCAGCAGCACCAGGGCGAGTGCTCCGATGAGGAAGGGACGAGCGCGCCGTGGACCGTGGAGCCCACCGACGATGGCGAGCGTGCAGGGCAGGGTGCCCAGGAACAGGTTGAGGATGAACCACTGGTCCTTGCCCCAGTACCTGTCACGAGGCCAGTCCGCGAGCGGCCACACCGACGAGAGCACCTGCGGCCACGACACGGACCACGCGAGTTGCTCCGACCAGCCACCCTGCGCGCGCAGCGAGTTGAGCGCGAACTCGGCCGTGGGCACCAGGACCACGGACGCGAGGATGGCGGAGAGGATGAATCCACCCGCGACGGCCACCACGGCGAGGACTCGGGAGCGGAGACCCCTCCGTGAGGCCCGTGATGAACGTGGCGAGGCGGTGGTGACGTGGAGGGTCTGCTCCGGCTCGGAGGTGGAACTGGATGCGACGTGGGGCGCACTCTCGAACGCGGACGCAACCTGAGAGGCAGAGCCCGGGAGCGGGCCCTGCGCGGCGGGGCGTCCGACAGAGACATCCTCGTCGGATGCTGACGCGACCTGAGATGAGGGGCTCGTGAGGGAACGCTGCGCGGCGGGATGCCCGACCGAGGCCTCACCTTCGGATGCGATCTGCGATGAGGGGCTCGCGAGCGGGCGCTGTGCGGCGGGATGCTCGGCGACGTGAGCCGTACCCTCGGTCGCGGATGCGCCTGTGGGGTGCTGCCCCGTGAGCGCGAGTCTGGCAGCCGATTCTCCCTCGGCCTGGGCCGAGGCTTCGCGGGACGCCACGACATGTTGCGATGACACTGAAGCCACGGAGGGCGCGACGCGTCCCTCAGTTGAGCGAGGCGTCACGCTGCCTTCGTGCTTCGACGGGCCGAGGCTCGCGGCATGAGATGCCGAAGGTGCTGTGCCTGTTCCCCGCGCTCCAGGTGACCTCGTCGCGCCGACGAAACCGGCCACGAGCACCGCGATGATTCCCTGCCACAGCGTGGTCTCCGGCGAGCCGGCGAACAGGGACAGGGTGGAGAAGATGGCGAGGCGGGTCAGCGGCCCGCGTCCGGGCTGGAGCGCGAGGTCATACGCCGCCAGGAGGATGAACCCACTCCAGGCCGCGGCATCCACGACGTTCTGCTGGATGCCCAGGTCCGTCATCATCGGCGACAGACCGAACATGGCGCCCGCGACGAGCGCCGCGGGCCACGAGGCGCGCAGCCTCCTCGCGAGCAGGAACACGCCCACCGCCGCGAGCGCCGCGTGCGCGACGTGCATCACCGTCATCGAGACGATGTGCCCGGAGACGAGCACGGCCACCCACCGTGGCGGATAGAACACCTGCGAGTAGAGCGTCGCGGCGAACGGCTGTCCCAGCCGCATGTACGGCGTCCACAGGGGCAACTCCCCCGTGCGCAGGGACTCGAGCAGGAAGGCGGAGTCGGGGAAGAAGATGCGGAACACGTCGCGGCCCGCGAGCACCTCACCGCGCAGCACGGGGCTGTAGTCGAGCGCGAGCATCGCCACGAGCCCGACGAGGGCGAGCGCGACCTTGCGTCCCTCGAGTCTCCGCGTCGTCATGGCTGGCCCGTCGCGGTGGGACGCTCGCGAATCCACAGGACGTAGTTGCCGTCCCGAGCCTCCTCCCGCCAGCCCCCGAGCACACGGAGGTTGTCGAGCAGGATGTTCCCCGGGTTCTCGATGTCCCAGAGGAGGTAGTCAGGGTCATAGCGAGCCAGCGCGTCCTCCCAGCCGGGCTCGCCCCAGACGAGCTTGTCGTAGTCCTCGTGGATGGACATGGGGAACGGGTCGTTCCGGCTGTCGATGAACACCTTGTAGTCGGCGCCCGCGAAGAACGAGATGGGCCCGCCGATGACGAAGGGGTTGAGGACCTTGCCCGGCGGGTGCTTGCGCAGCGCCTCGAACACCGGGATGGGGATGACGGAGCGCTTCACTCCCTGGTCGAAGGGCAGCGGGTGCTGAGCGTGAATCACGACGAGCCCCAGCAGCGCGAGCGTGGGCCAGAGTCCGCCACCGGCCTTGGCGCTCCATCCGGCCGTCCACGCATCCACCCGACCCCAGAATCGCTTCCAGGCGCTGACCGCCGTGTCCGTGGTCTCGCCCGCGACGCGCGTCAGCGCCGCATGCTCCAGCAGCGCGAGCGCGAGCAGCACGGCCGCGAAGGGCGCATGTCGCTGGACCTTGATGGCGGCGAGCCCCAGCACGAAGGTGGGCAGCAGGATGGCCACCTTGCGGACGCGGGACTGGCCGACCGCGAAGCAGGCCGCGCCGCCGAGCGCGAGATAGGCCCAGCTCGACGCGAGGTCGAGGTTGAGGGGCCGCCACTCGACGATGGTCTGCGTGGAGGCGAGGAGCGAGTGGTGGATGGGGTACAGGTAGATGTTGATGCCATCGGGCCCCAGGCCTGCGGCGAGGAACGCGGCCACGCTGAAGCCGACGGCCTTCAGTGAGCGCCGGAGCGACTCCGGGGTGCGCTCGTCGAGGTACTGGCCCACGGTGGTGGAGCCGAGGAGCGCTGGGCCCAGCAACCAGCTCCCGTGGACATTGGCCCAGATGGCGCCGAGGAAGGGGAAGACCCAGAGGATGCGGTCATTGCCCGCGCGCCACGACTGGATGGCGAGGACCGCGACGGTGAAGAGCAGGTGGCCCAGGTGGTACGGCCGCTCCTGGGGCCAGGTGGGGCCGTAGACGACGAGCAGGGCGGCGAGCGTGGCGACGGCCAGCAGGCCGCGTCGACCCGAGGCGGCGCGCTCGAGGACCTTCCACAGGAGCATGAGGTTGAGCGCGACGAGCCCCGCGACGAGCAGCGCGGGACCCGCGGCGCCGAGCAGGCGGATGAGGCCGACGCAGAGCACGCCGAAGCCCCACTCGTGAGGCACCCAGCCCGCGGTCCCCGTGACGCTGAAGGGGTCCACTCGGGTGAAGCCGTTCTTCAGGACGAACTGGCCCCCGGCGAGGTGGAAGAAGAGGTCGAAGTTCTTGAGCGGCGACATCCCGAGCCGCACGGTGAGCACCAGTGCCGCCAGAGCCGCCGGTCCTGGGAGGAGGAGGGACCGCGTTCTCATGTGGGCCGCAGCCTACAGTGCTCCCGGGCCTCCTGCGAAGGCGCGCTCGATGGAGCCGACCGAGCAAGCTCGATAGCTGCCTGCCGCGGTAGGGCAGCTCCTTCCCAGGGCTATCCAGGTTGGCCGGGCGGCCCTTCGGTTTCATTGGGCGAGTGCATGCAGGAGATTGACGTAGTTGTCTGTCCAGGCTCGTCGACCCAGGAGGTCAGGAGACGACTCCATCGCCTGGAATGGAAGCTCTTGCTCGAGGATGCTCGTGACGGTGCTGTCAGGGCTCATTGCGAACCACAGGCTCGGTGAGCGGCCCGTCGCGAGTTCGTCGGCGGTCAGGGTCTCGTTCTGACTGACGAGTCCCTGGACGCCCAGTTCAGTGCTCAGGCGGGTGAGGACTGGGATGAGGTTGAACAGTCGGCTCGAAACGTGAAAGAGCAGAATCCCCTCTGGCTTCAACTTCCGGAGATAGAGGTCCAGCGCTTCACGGGTCAGCAGGTGTGTTGGGACGAAGTCGCTGGAGAACGCATCAAGGACGATGATGTCGTAGCGAGCATCCTCGGCTTCCTCGATGCGCAAACGCGCATCGCCAGTAATCACGCGGATCTGCGCTTGGCTCGTGTTGAGCAAGCTGAAGTACTGCCGGGCGAGTCGTTCGACTTCTGGGTCGAGTTCATAAAAGTCCCAGGACTCACCGCGCCGGCCGTATGCGGCGAGACTCCCGATGCCAAGTCCCACAACGGCAACCCGACCTCGCCCAATGCGCTCCGCGGCGAGCACGCGACCCACTGGAGAACCGCGGTGATAGTACGAGAGCGGTTCTCCGCGTTCATCCGGGTGGAGGTTCTCGACTCCATGAACGGTGCTGCCGTGCTGAAACAGTCGCAGTGTCCCTGTGTCCTTGACGGTGTAGTGACCATAGAAGGTCCGGGACCCCTCGATTCGCCCTCGAGCAAGCATCCACCCGGAGAGCGTGAGGATTGCGATGATGAAAAGAGCTGCTCCGCCCGAAACGTAGGGCGCGAGTTTGGGGCGAGGCACCCCTTGGGCCTGACGCATCACATCGCGCGCCGCCAGCCCGGCCAGGAGAAGAAGTCCGGCCAGTCCGTGATCCAGATAAGGAAGCGCCAGGGAGCCGAGGGTCAGGGGGACGATCAGTGCAAGTAATAGAGTCCCGGCCAATCCTCCGAGAGAAACGTGCAGGTAGAAGGAGCCCAGAAGGCGAGGGTCGCTTGGGCGGCTCCACACGAGGTTTCCATGCATCAGCAAGCAGCCTACCCACAGCACGGTGCTGTGGAGGACCAGCGACGGTATGGATGTTTGTGCCCGAGCCAGTGCGAAGACGGCCGCGATGACGGCGATGGCCAGACTTCCTACAGCCAGCCGGTTCAGCCCCGCTTCGGTGGGCGGTCGCTTGGAAAAGCAAATAACGAGTGTAAGCAGGTAGAGTGAGAGGGGGAGAATCCACAGCAGCGGGATGGATGCGTCCAGGGTGAGGACGTTCGTGACTGCAAGTAGCAGAGCGTTGGCGCTTGCTGAAAGCAGCATCCAGGTGACTCGTGATGAGCGCGGAGCCTGAAGGCGGGGCTCTGCGTTGGGGGACGTCTCCGCTGTTCTGTCGGTGGGGGCTCCAGTTCGAACCTGCAGGATACAAAGCCACGCCAGGAGGACAAAGCACCCATAGCCGACATACCAGACCAGGAGTTGCACTTCGAGGTCGAGTGCTGGCTCCACCAGGAAGGGAAAGGATAGAAGGGCCAGAAGGGCCCCTGCGTTGGATGTCCCGTAAAGGAAGAACGGATCAGCCCTTGACGGGTGCTCCGTTCTTGTAAACCACCCCTGTGCAACGACGCTTGTTGTTGACAGAGCCAGGAACGGCCATCCCAGGGATATCGTCAGCGTGAGGAGAATGGCCGCGACGGGTGGCAGGTCGAAATGATGCAGTCGGAAAGGAAAGACGACCACCGCGAGCAGCACGAAGATCAGATGCGCCCAGCGATAGCTTCCCTGCTGAACCGCCAGAGTCACTCTGCTTGAGTAGAAGTACCCGAGCACCAGAACGGCTTGATAGAAAACAAGGCAGGTTGTCCAGATGGCCGCGCTGCTGCCGTAAGAGGGGAGGAGCCGCTTGGCGAGGATGAGCTCGACCTGGAAGAGGAGAAAGGAGCCAAGGAAGACCCAGAGGTGAAAAAGAATGCCGATGTAGGTGCGGGCGAAGGATTTCTGGGGAGGAGCTTCCATTGGTTTCCCTGTAAAGTCGGATGGTTCGGTTATCCCAGCGAGGCATCGCGCTGGCAAGTCCCTTACTGCTCCTCGTGTGCGCATTCGATTCGCGTGCTGAGCGGGCGCGTTTCTGCAGGGCGGGGGCAGTGATCCCTGCTTCTCAATAGAAGACTCGATGGGCTGCCTATCCAGGTGTGCCATGCGAACCGCAACCTGCAGGCCGGCCATTCACGGGCGTCGGATGCGTCAGAGGTTTGGAGCGTGAGGGTCGAAACTTACGACTTCATGAATCGCAGAGGAGGCGATGTCCTCTCGCGGTGTGGGTTCTGTTCACCTGATGCATGCGTATCGTGGTGGCAAATATGCGTGACGTGGGAATGCGGGGATTAGTTGACTTGCGTGTGAAGGGAGCGATATGTGAACTATTGGACAAAGATTCGTGAGGTCTTGCCTTGGAGACGCTGTGACGAACCGAATTACTCTGTTGATTGGAGTCATGGCGGTACTGGCCGGGTCGTGTAAGGAGCCATCACCAGAGATGGTGACGCAAGAGGCTCCTATCGAGGAAGTTTTTGGAGAGCATCGCCAGAAGGCGGCCTCCGCGCGCGCCACGGGTCTGGGGGAGGATTGCTCTAGCTCAGGCGAAGCCGGGTGTGTGTCGGGCGTGTGTCTTCATGTCAAGGCGGCGCCAAGTACGGGGTACGTCTGCTCTAAGGGCTGTCGAGCGGAAGCTGAATGTCCGGCGGGATGGAAATGCGGAACGGTCCATCCGCAAGCTGCGACAGGCGTTTGTATTCCTCCCTCGGATTGGATGCCTGTCCTGACCGAAGTGAGAGGGGCGGATAAATGATACTGGGCGCCCTGCTGGCAGTGCTGGTTTCAACGTCTCCCCCTGCGAAAGTGGAGGCGAGGTTCGTGACGTTTGGGAGGTCAGGAGAGTGGGTGGCATTGGAAGTGCATTCGCGGAAGCCCGAGCGGATTGTCCTTCCGCCGCCCTATAGAGCGAGGACGCTGACTCTCTCGACAGATGGGCGGTACGTGGTCTTCACCGCGTATGATGAGACGGCGCGGAACGATTTGATGTATCGCTGGGAGTGGCGCTCGGATACGGCGCCGGTACGAATCGGAAGGGAATTGGGCTTTCACGCTGATCCGGCACTCAGTCCGGATGGCAAGTGGGTCTACTACGCGCACCATCCGCAAATGGGAGGGCCACCGGGGCAGCACCAGCCGCAAGCCAATGCCCAGCTATATCGCGTGAGGATGGACGGGACGGAGGTGCAGGCGATGACGGATGAGGTGGGGTGCCATCTCAGTCCGACGTTTCGGCCAGATGGAGAACTCCTCTACGTGCATACGCTGTGCAGCGTGACGAAGAAGAGTTTGCATTTGATGAAGAACGGAGTGGTGCAGCCGGAAGTCCTCGCGGCGGAAGATTTGAATGAGCCGGCGTTCTCCCCTGATGGGAAACGACTGGTCTTCGTGGCGAGGGATGGGCCGCATGCAGTCCTCAAGGAGTGGACGTCGTTGAAGCGTCCCGCCCGGGTGTTGCACCGCCTGCTGTTGGCGGAGGATTTTCGTGCACGCGCGCAATATGGCGTCGATGGGCGAGAGATATTCTTTCAGGATGAGCAGGCGGTGATGGTGCTGGCGGGTGGGCGTGTGACACGACTCTTTGCGGTGGGGGAAGTGCCTTGAGACAGATTATCCAAGGTGTGTGCGTGGTGGCAGTGGTGATGCCGGCGCTGGCGTTGGCGCAGTTCTGCCCGCAGGACGTCATTCCGCGATGCCAGGATTCGCAAGGCAATCCTAGCGGAGGTGGGGGAGGAGGAGGTGGAGGTGGGAATGGGCCGCCGCCGATGCCGAAGATTGAGGCGCCCGGTTTCCATGGGGACCCGGTGAATGTGTCGGACGGGTACTCGTACCTGCGGGAGCAGGACTTCGAGCTGAAGCTGAGCCAGGGGAGCCTGCCGTTCATCCGGATGTACGTGTCGCCGGCGCGCTCGTATGCGTACTCACGTTTCTCGGAGGGGTTCCTGCCGAGCACAAGCAACAACTACCTCGCGCGGCCGTTTGGAGAGCACCGGAATGGGGGAAGCCTCAACTGGTGGCACAACTTCTACAGCGCCGTCTACAAGTGGTCCGCGTCGGGAGCAGAGGCGGAAATCCGGGACGTGGACGGGTTTCGGAATACGTACCAGTTGAGCAGCAAGGCGGCGGTGTCTGGGCGGTGGTACGTCAACGATAACAACAAGAATGCGGCGGACCGGTTGTGGCAGGACGTGGCGACGGTAGGGACGTGGCCGCAGAAGTTCGTCTATTACCGGGAGGAGAGCGGGAGGTACGAGCATGAGGCGGTGTACGTGCACCCGGACGGGACGGGGGCGCGGCACTACTTCCTCACGCGCATCTTCGACACGGAGTACGCTCCGACGGGGGCAACGGAGATTCCGCGCGCGGTGGTGACGTACGCGGTGCCGGTGACGTCGGGAGGGACGACGCCGGACACGCTGTGCCCGGTGGGAGGCGCGGGGTCGACGCCCGGAGTGCCGTACATCAACACGGTGACGACGCGAGACGGGACGGTGCTGCGCTTCTACTACCAGCGGCTGGTGAATACGCGAGGGCGTACGGAGTGCGTGCTGGACCACATCAACGTGGAGTCGCAGGAGGACGGTGGTGCGACGGAGAAGACGCTGGTGCAGTACCAGTACAAGCCTGCGTCGAATTTCCTGGTGAAGGTGGACTACCCGCAGACGGGGCGGAGCATCGAGTACACGTACCCCGTTTCAGGGAATGCGACGACGACGTTCGAGCGCAAGGAGGGCGGAGCGCTGACGAGTCGACACAGCTACTACTACAACGGGACGGTGGCGACGCGGGACGAGGGGGAGGGGCACGACTTCACCATCAACGACGTGACGAGCAGCAACCCCGGGGTGGCGGATGCGTGCACGCTGGTGCACGGAGGGACGCGTCCGACGCGAGAATTCGTGGACTCGAAGGCGGGGTTGGGGACGGGGGCGAATGGGGCGACGACGATGACGTCGCGCTTCGTGTCGGCGCCGGCGCACTACCAGCACCAGACGTGGCGGCTGAACTCGATGGAGGAGCGATGCGACGGGACGTCCTGCCCCGGCTTCGTGGGTGGGATTCAGAAGTGGGAGTACGAGTGCCCGCTGGCTCCCGGGGACACGTCGACTATTCCGGCGATGCCGAAGGCACACAAGGACCGGCGCAATGCGTGGGAGTTGTACACGCACGCGGCGGTGCCGGACGCGGGAATGATCGAGGGGGACGCTGGGGTGCCGATTCAGCACATGAAGTCGCTGACGAGGCTGGTGGAGGGGGCGCAGGACTCAAGTGGGACGGGGGCGTTGGCGCAGACGGATTTGAAGTACACGCTGGGTAGCACGGGGCGCGCGGCGCCGGCGTACGAGAGGCTTTTGGAGAGGCTGGAGGTACCGAGCGTGCTGGCGCCGGGTGGTGGGGTGGCGCAGACGCAATTCGTCTACGACACGGCGACGAACCGGCTGAAAGCGGAGTTCCGGACGGGGTGGACGCAGGTGTGGAACAACACCGCGGGGGCGTGGCAGGTGGTGAAGAAGCGGGTGGGCCTCTTCCATTACGGAGCGCCGCAGTGCGGAGGGGTGGGCACGGCGGATGCTCAGGGGCGGGAGTTGGAGACGCACGGCCCATGCTTCGTGGATGAGACGGCGGACGTGGCGACGATTACGGGTTGCCCGGTGGGGACGGTATTCCCCGTCGTGAAGTACGAGTACTGGGCGACGACGGAGACGGGGCACAAGCGCAACCAGTTGAAGAAGAAGTCGGTGCTGCCGGGTGGGTGCGGAGGGGCGACGTCATTGGAGACGCAGTACCTGGACTACGACGTTTACGGCAATGCGACGCGAGTGCAGGACTTCAACGGGGTGGTGGTGGAGCGTCAGTACAACCAGAGTCAGTTGACGCGGCAGAGTGTGGTTGCGGGGAGCGTGACGACGACGACGCAGGTGAGCTACGACAACGGGAGGCTGAAGGCGATTCAGCACCCGCAGGGCAACTACGACGTCTTCTGCTACCGGACGGGGACGACGACGGGGATGGGGTGCGTGGGAGGGACGCCGACATACCTGCTGCAGTGGAGGGCGAAGGGGGCGGACGCGAATGGGGCGAGTTGGACGGAGAAGGTGGAGTACGCGTACTGGCCGGACGAGACGGTGAAGACGGAGACGTACCTCTCGTGGACGGGCAGCGCGGCGGAGACGCGGCGGGTGGTGACATTCGCGGCGGACGCGCGCCGAAACCCCACCTACCAGGGGTTGGGCAACCTGCCGTCGCCGGTTGCTGCCACGCGTCTGTTTGACGCGAATGGAAACCTGACGGGGGTGGGCTTTGCCTCGAATGCGGCGCCCGCGGTGTGCGGAGGGCCGGACAGCGCGGGGCAGCCCGTGTCGACTCTCTGCGCTTCGCTGGGGTACGACAGGTTGGACAGGTTGGCGAAGCTGGACGAATTCCCTTCCACGGGGGTGAGTCAGCGCACGTGCTTCTCGTACGACGTGCAAAGCAACGTGACGGCGGTGCGGCAGGGGTGCGCGGTGGGCACGGGGAATGAGTGCGGGAGTTGCACAGCGGAAAGCCCCGCCAGCGAGTATGCCCATGACGACTTCGGCAACCTGGTATGGGCGAAGCTGCCGCACACTCAGGACGGAGTGGGAGGGGCAGGGACGACGCGGTACGCATACAACGCGCTGGGGCTGCTGGTGGAGAAGGCGTCCCCAGAGATGCAAGCGCACGGGGAGAGGGTGTCGCAGGAGTACGACGCGGTGGGCCGGCTGCTGAGGCGCAAGCGCCACTTCATCTCCTCGTCCAGTACGCCGGCGGTGCAAAACCTCTTCGTCCTCTCATACGACGTGACGGACACGGGGGATGCGACGAGCACACCGCCGGTGGATTGCCCGCAGCCTGCGAATACGGGGGGGCGGCTGCGCTACCAGCACGACTCCTTCGGGCGCACTTGGTACCAGTACGACGCGCACGGCCGACTGGCTGGCGAGGTGAGACTGCGCGAGGGGCAGACGGGGTGCGCCTCGGCGGGCCTGAATGACAAGCCGCACACCTTCTACACGTACACGGCCAACGGGAATGTGGACGTCGTCACCTACCCGCATGGCCGGGTGGTGAAGTACGTGTACGGGACGGGGGCGGCGGCGGACAGGGTGCAGGCGGTGGACGTGAGGCTGTGGGGCAGCTCGGGCTTCACGGACACGCGACTCATTCAAGGCGTCGTCTGGGAGCCCTATGGGCAGCTGAGGGGCTACCAGGTGAATCACCCGACGACGAGCAACAGCAGCGCGGTGGAGTACATGCTGGGAGGCAGTGCCGGGGAGGTGCCCACGGCGTGCCCCGCGTCTGCGCCGAGTGTGTCGGGTGGGGATTTGACGGGAAGGCTGAGGGCGCTGCGGGTGTCGACGGGGACGCTGACGCCAGGGGCGGGGAGTGGCGACATCTACAAGCGGACGTACACGTGGAGTGGGGACCAGGTGTCGCAGGTGGACACGTGCGTGCTGGGTGCGACGACGCCACGAGTCGAAACCTACGGGTACGACAGGAGCCTGAGGCTGGTGACGGCGGGGAGGCCGACGGGGAATGTGGCGGCGACGGGAGGTGCGTACACGAGTCGGAGCTACGGGTACGACAGTCGAGGCAACCGCACCAGCATGTCCGCGGACGGGACGGCGTATGCGTACACAATGGCGTCGGCGCCAGCGGTGGACAGGCTGGCGGAGTGGGGGAAGACGGCATCAGGGAGTCTGCTGAGGTATGCGCTGGCGCATGACGCGGACGGGCGGGTGACGTCGCAGCGGTGGGCGCCTGGGGTGAGTGGGACGCCGGTGTATGTGCAAGGGTTCGAGTATGGCGTCGACGAGGGCGCGCAGACTGGCGTCGCGACGGACACCGTCTTCCGGGCCGTCAATCGCAATGGACTCATCTACAACTACTTCTACGACGCGCAGGGGCGGAGGCGACTAAAGGCGTACCCCGGAGGGACGAAGGACGAGTACTTCAACAGCTACGGGCACAAGCTGCTGACGGACCGGGGGAGTGACGGCTTCGCGACGGCGGTGGGGCACTACACGACGGACGACTATGTATGGCTGGGAGGCAAGTCGGTGGCCGTCATCCGCGCGAAATTCAGCAGCGCGTGGGCGCGCCAGGCGGACGGGGTGGGCAGCTGCACGCGCAACGAGGAGGCGGTTGCGTGTGGGGTGTACTTCCCGGTGGTGGACCACCTCGACAAGCCGGTGGTGATGCTGGACGCCTCGAGGCGAGTGGCGGGGGCCGCGGACTATGACCCGTTTGGGCACGTCAACCGGGTGTCGCAAGTGGCGGAGACGGCGCACCCGTACACGAGCGGAAGCAGCGTGAGTCTGGGGACGCTGACGCAGCCGGTGAGTGCGGGAGTGGAGGTGGTGAGGATGCGTGCGCTGTACCACCTGGTGGATACGCAGAGTGGTGCGGCCAGCGTCAGCTTGGTGGATGTGGACACGACGGCGAGCCTGCATTCCACCTCGGAGGTGAGGAAGGGGAATGTCGTGACGCCGTGGGTGCAGCCGGCGAATGGGCGGGTGGAAGTGCGTTTTGCAGCGAGCGGGGCGGCCGCGTCGGGCTACCAGGGCGTGGTGCTGGAGGGGTACGAGTATCAGCGGTACCAGTCTGGAGCGCAGCCCTTCTGGATTCCGCTGCGTTTCCCGGGTCAGTACCACGATGACGAAACGGGATTCGCTGAAAATTGGAATCGTTTCTATAATCCATCGATAGGTGGATACCTCCAGGCAGAGCCGGTCCTTCAGAACCCAGACGTCGTAGCGATGTACGCCCAGCGGGGAGAATCACTGCCCACGTACGCCTACGCACAGAACAACTCCATCAACAAGGTGGATTTGAATGGACGAAATCCGCTCGTCATTCCTGTCGGGATTGGATTGGCCCTTGGGGAAGCCGCAGTTGCGACTGGTTTGATTGCTGGCGGCGTCTACTGCATTGGGACGCAGTGTCTGGGTGATCTCCACTGGCCCTGGGATGACCCTCCGGTTCCAGATGCTCCTCCCAACAATCCATCAACTCCACCGAATGTGTGCGAGATGGGCAAGGGCGGCAAGGGCCGCGTAACGACAACCCCAATCCGTGAAGAGATCGGTATACTCCCAAAGGGAACTGACCTCTGCAAATACCTCAAGGAGAGAGAGAAAGAGGCGCGGCGTGCACGGAATTCGAGCCTAGCGCGGGAGTATCACGCTGCATGGAAGGAGTACTGTCGAGGTCATCGTGGCTAAGCGTGCGCAAGAGAAGTGGTTTTCGGCCCACATCGTCTTGGTGATCGTACCGAAGGTACGTGCCAAACGGGTAGCCGTGGATGTCTGGGAAAACATCGTTCTCGTTAAGGCGGTGAACGCGGCCGCAGCCAAACGAAAGGCAGCCAGTATTGGTCGGCTTCACGTTCGACGAAGCAAGATAGATGCTGATATTGAGTTTCGCGGCGTTCGAGCCGTTGTTGACGTGCTGCCCTCGCTAACCGGCAAAGCCGAGTGGAATGAGATTCTTGAAAGTGGCGCGGAGGTCTCGTGTAATAAGTTGCAGTTCGCTTCATCGCGAGAGTTCTCGAAATTCATGAAAATGATGAAAGCCAAGGTTGAATTGCTTTGGTAGGAAAACAGCCGCCGTCCGATACGAAGAATGAACTCGGTGGTGCAATAGGATCCGAGTCGTATCAGCCCCGAGAACCGAACACTTTCGAGGGCCGATGAGCATCGCAGCTAGGCCCTGTCTGTTGGATGCACGGCTGCCGGTTTGTCCTCCGTAGGGAGGCAAGCCGGCGTGATGCGCTACGAAGTGAACGAGTGACAGTGGAGGGCCTTGCCCCCTCTGCTGCCGCATCAGGGCCAGGGTGGTGCATGGAATGACCACCGGCTCATTCTCAACGAGACCGGTGAAACTCCAACTTCGACCTACTGCGTTGTTGAGTGCTGCTCACTATCTGGAACCACTGTCCGCACGAAATGCGGGAGAGTCACGGAAATGCGCTACTCCCATCCAGGGCCTGCCATCGACTATTGGGCGAGGGCAAGTCCGCGTTGGTGGCCCGGGATTCCCGGATTTACTCCGCTCCCGTCCTCCTGGCCCCATGCTATGACAGATGCCGGACATGGAAGGTCGCCTGCTGCTGAAGAACTGCGCTGTGTTCCGAGCGGATGGTCGGGTCCGCCGTGGCATGGCCGTGGTGGTCGAAGGTGGCGTCATCCGTCGCGTCGCTCCCGACGCGCAGGTGCCGGTGTTGCCGGGTGACTGGGAGGTTGCCTGTCGCGGGCGCCTCGTTGCTCCGGGCCTGGTCGACAGCCACTCGCACCTCGTCAACGGGCAGTTGTTGCCGCCCAATGGCCAGTTCCTCCTCCTGCCGCCTCGCGAGCGACTGGAGCGCATGCGCCGCGTGGCCCGCCTCGTGTCCACCGAGGACGTGGAGGCCCTCACGCGCTTCGCCGCCGCGCGCGCCCTGCGAGATGGCGTCACCCTGGTCGTCGAGCACCTCGCCTGCTCCGATGTCGCCGGGGGGCTCGCCGCCCAGGCCCGCGCCGCCGAGAGCGTCGGCCTGCGGCTGGTCACCAGCCATGCCACCCACAGCATGGACGGCGCCTCCCAAGCGGATGCGTGGCTCGACGCCAACGCGGACTTCGCCCGCCGTCATGCGAAGCACCGCCTCGTGCGCGGCGCGCTCGGCTTCCACGCCTCGTACACCTGCGAGGACGCGCTCCTGTCGCGCATCTCCCGCCTGAGCGCGGAGCTCGACGTCCCCACCGTCTTCCACCTCGCCGAGAACGAGGACGACCTCAGCACCACCTACGCACGACATGGTCAGCGCGTGGTGCCCCGGCTCGACTCGCTCGGGCTGCTCGGCCCCCGCGCCATCGCCGGCTACGCCCGCGCCCTGGACAGCGCCGAGGCCACCCGCCTGGAGCAGACCGAGACCTTCGTGTCCCTCGCGGCGCGGGGCGTGCGCACCCTCGAGCGTGGCACGGACCCGATGGAGGCCATCCTCCTGCGCCTGCACCTGCTCGGCCTGGGCACCGGCGGCCACGGGACGCTCCAGGATGAACTGCTCGCGGCCCTCGTCGGCGTGCTGCGCATCTCCCGCGCGGGGCACCTGCCCGACGTGGACAGCACGCTCGCGCACCTGCTCGTCAGCGGCCCCGCGGAGCTGTGCACGCGCCTGTTCGGTCTTCCCTCGGGCACCGTCGAGGAGGGCAGCCTCGCCGACCTCGTCGTCTACGACTCGATTCCCGCCGCCGATCCCGAGACGGGCTACTCGCCCTATCTCATCGGACAGCTCGCCCGCTCTCCCGTCGCGTGGACCATCGTCGATGGCCGCGTCCGCGTGCGGGAGGGACAGCTGCTCGGCACCGACTACGTGGACCTGTCCCTCGCCGCCACCGAGGCGCTCGAGCGCGTCTGGTCCCGCGCGCGGCTGGGAAGCTGATACAGGGAGGGCCCATGCCCACCCTCGTGGACACACTGCGGACCGCGCAGGCCCGGCGCGGCCCCCTGCTCGATGACCCTCGCACCACCGCCTTCCGCGTCCTGAATGGCGAGGCGGATGGCGTCCCCGACGTCACCGTCGACCGCTTCGGTGGACTCTACGTCGCCAGCCTCTACCGCGACCTCTCCACCTCGGAAGAAGAGGCCCTCCTCGACGCCGCCATGGCCGCGTGGGCCCCGACGAGCCTCTATCTCAAGCGTCGCCCCCGCGAGGCACGCGTCCTGGCCAACGTCGCGAAGGAGACGCTCGCCCCGGAGAGCGCCGCGCGCGGTGAGCCCGTCGAGTCCCTGACGGCACTCGAGAACGGCCTGTCCTTCCTCATCCGCCCTGGTCAGGGACTCTCCGTCGGCCTGTACCTGGACATGCGGGACACCCGCGCGTGGCTCCTGAAGGAAGCGCGCGGCCTCACCGTGCTCAACCTCTTCTCGTACACCTGCGCGTTCGGCGTCGTCGCCACCGCGGCCGGCGCGAAGCGGGCGCTCAACGTGGACGCAAGCCGCCGCGTGCTCGAGTGGGGCGAGGAGAACGCGCGCCTCAACGGACAGTCCGCGGACCGCTATGACTATGTGGCCGGGGACGTCTTCGACTGGCTCAAGCGATTGGCGAAGAAGGGCGAGACGTTCGACCTCGTCATCGCGGACCCTCCGTCCTTCTCGAACACGAAGGAGGCCCGCTTCTCCGCGGCGCGCGACTACGCCCGACTGGCCGAGGCCGCCGCTCGCGTCGTCGCTCCCGGAGGCCGGCTGGTCGCCTGCTGCAACCATGCGGGCCTGCCCCTGAAGCGCTTCGAGACGATGGTGGCCGAGGGCATCGCCCTGGCCGGGCGACAGGGGAGGGGGCTGGGTTCGACGGGGCCTTCTTCCCTCGACTTCCCGAGCCCTCCTGGCCAGGAGCCGGCCTTGAAGGTCCACGTCGTCCAACTTCGTTAGCGCGACGTGCCCTGGCGCGGGTTAAGGTGCAGGGTCCATGTCTCCCGCCGCACCGCAGCAGCGCGAAACCGGTCGCTTCGGCAAGTACCGGCTCATCGACCGCATCGCCGTCGGAGGGATGGCGGAGATCTTCCTCGCGCACCAGGAAGGTGAGGACGGACGCGAGTCGCCCGTCGTCATCAAGCGCATCCGCCCGCACCTGTCCAAGCACGCGGCCTTCGTGAAGATGTTCCTCAACGAGGCCCGGCTCGCCGCCCAGCTCAACCACCCCAACGTCGTGCAGATCCACGACCTGGGCAAGATCGCGGAGAGCTACTTCATCGCCATGGAGTACGTGGCGGGCCGCGACATGCGCCGCGTCGTCCCCAAGGCGGAGGCGCTCGGCATCCCCTTCCCGCTGGTCTACGCGGTGAAGATCGCCTCCTGCGTCTGCGCGGGCCTGCACCACGCGCACACGAAGGCGGACCTCTACGACAACCCGCTCAACATCGTTCACCGGGACGTGTCGCCGGAGAACATCGTCGTCGCCTTCGACGGCTCGGTGAAGATCCTCGACTTCGGCATCGCCAAGGCGGCCAACCAGGTCAGCCAGACGCGCACGGGCGAAATCAAGGGCAAGCTCAGCTACATGAGCCCCGAGCAGTGTCTGGGCAAGGCGCTGGATTGCCGCAGCGACGTGTTCTCGCTCGGCGTCGTGCTCTACGAGTGGCTCACGGGCTTCAAGCTCTTCACGGGCGAGTCCGAGGTCGCCGTGATGCGCAGCATCACCGAGGGGAAGATCTACGCGCCCTCGTACTTCCGCGAGGACCTGCCCGAGCGCGTCGAGGTCATCCTGATGAAGGCGCTCGAGAGGGATCGCGAGCGCCGCTATCAGACGGCGGCGGAGATGCAGAAGGACCTGGACGCGTTCCTGGACGCGTACGACTTCACGCCCACGCCGCTGCACCTGGCCAACTTCATCAAGCAGCTCTTCGAGGAGGAGCTCCAGGAGGAGCAGCGCCGCCAGCGCGCGCGCCAGGCCACCGCGCCCACCTCCGAGGAGGCGCTGGAGCTGTCCGAGGTCGTCGGCGCGCTGGACACCGCTCCGCCGCCCGTGTCCGAGCCTTCCCCCGCCGTCACCGCGCCCCTGACGATTCCGCCGGGAATCGCCGCGCTCGCGCCCGGTGGTCCCGAGGAGTGCACCGAGCCGCGCATGCTGGCCGTGCCGCTCACCGTGGAGCAGTTGGAGGCGCTGGAGGCCGTGGCCCGCCGCAACAACGTGCAGCCGGGCCGCATGGTGGCCGAGCTCCTCGAGTCCTGGCTCAAGTACCGCTGACATGCCTCGGTTGAAGCTGACGCTCGAATACGAGGGCACGCGGTACGTGGGCTGGCAGGTGCAACCCAATGGCCGCTCCCTCCAGGCCGTGCTCGAGGAGTCCCTGGGACGGCTGCTCGGAGAACAGGTGTCCGTGCGCTCCGCCGGACGCACCGATTCGGGCGTGCATGCCACGGGGCAGGTCATCTGCTTCGACACCGAGCGCGCGCTGCCGCTGAAGGCCTATGTGCAGGGCCTCAACAGCCTCCTGCCCGAGGATGTCGCGGTGGTGAGCGCGGTGGAGGCGCCCGAGGGGTTCGACCCGAGGCGCTGGTCCCGGGGCAAGCGTTACCGTTACCGGGTGAACAATCGCCGCACGCGCTCGCCGCTCTTGCGCACGACGCACTGGGAGGTGTTCGCGCCGCTGGACGTGGAGGCGATGCGGAGGGCGTCGGCGCACCTGCTGGGCCGGCATGACTACTCGGCGTTCCGGGCGTCGGACTGCCAGGCGAAGCACGCGGTGCGCGAGGTGCGCCGGCTGTCCGTCGAGGGCGAGCCGGGTGGGGCCATCAGCTTCGTGGTGGAGGGGACGGCCTTCCTGAAGCACATGGTCCGAAACCTCGTCGGGACGCTGGTGGAGGTGGGCAAGGGCCGTCGGTCCGAGGCGTGGGTGGCCGAGGTGCTGGCCTCGCGGGACCGGAAGAAGGCCGGGCCCACCGCGCCGCCCCAGGGGCTGGTGCTGGAGGAGGTCTTCTATGCGGACGGCCCGCCTCCTCGCTCAGCGGGGGGCGAGGCGGACGCGGACGAGGACGAGGGCTGAAGTGGAGTAGGCTGCCGGCCGTGAGCCCCAAGACCAGTGCCCTCGAGCCGTTGCGCGTTCGAATCCGTCGTTTCCAGTTCATCGTGGGACTGGGTTTCATCGCGCTGGTCGCGGGCTCGACGCTGAGTGTGTCGCTGACGCTGCGGCTGAGTCAGCGGGTGCAGTCGCTGTCCTTCGGGCCGCTCAAGATTCTCGTCGCGGTGCTGCTGGAGAACCTGTGGGTGCTCGCGGTGCTGCCGGCGCTCTGCTACGGCGCGGGCCGGGTGATGGAACTGCGGCCGTGGAAGACGGCGGCGGGCGCGGCGGTGTCCGGCGCCACCTTCGTCCTCGCGCTGGGCTTCGTGCAGGGCGGCGCGGATGCGCTGTGGCTGGGCGGCCTGGGCTCGGTGCTGAACGTCTTCGCCTTCGTGGGCGGCGTGGTGCTCAGCGCCCGTGCGCTGAAGCTCGGCCGGGACGCGGCGGCGAAGCAGACGGAGAAGACGCAGGCGAAGTCCGAGGCCCGCAAGTCCGAGTACGACGAGTTCCTCCGTGCGGCGGAGCAGGGCGGCGCCCGGCTGGAGCAGCGCGAGGCGCAGGGGACCTCCGGCGCCGCGACGGCAGCCACCGTGGAGGGCGCTTCGACGGGAGCTGCCTCCGCTCCGAGCACCGAGACGCTGGGCTCCGCTTCCACGAGCGCAGTGGCGACTTCCGGTGTCTCGACTCCCACCGCGGTCGACTCGCTCGGCGCGTCCATCCTCGGGCAGGAGAACGCGCCTGGCGCGGTGACTCCCGTTGCGGCGGATGCCTCGGCCACAGGCGCGGTGGAGGCGCTCAGCGCATCCACGTCGAGCGAGGAGCCGGCCGCTCTGTCTGACGCGGCGACGGCTCCGAGCGCGGTGGAAGCGCTCGGTACCTCGACGGCGAGCGCCGTGACAGTGGGTTCCCTCAGTGATGGGCTTCCCGGGCAGGTGATTCGCCTGCCCGAGCAGTCCTTGTCATCCTCGGCCCCCGCCGCTTCGGATTCGCAGAAGCCCTCCGAGGCCTGAGCAGCCTTCGAAGCGGGGCTGTCCGAGGGACGGCGTGACAGGCCTGTCCCGGTGACTCCCGTGAACGGGGACTCCTCACCCGCCACGACGCCCGGTCCTCCCGGGCCATCGTGACGGGGAGCCCGACTCAGGTCCCGACGGCGCTCGTGGGCGTCGACGGTGCGGCGGGCGAGGAGGTGTGGGCCTCGGCGGCGTCGGCCTGGGCGATGCGCTCGTCCAGCTCCGCGGTGAGCCTCGCGAAGGCCTCCTTGCCGATGGTCGCCGACTGGTACGCCTTGAGCAGCGACTCCTTCTCGACGATGAGCACGCGGCGGATGGCCTCCTGGTGCTCCTCCTCGTGGAAGCGCATCGACTGCTGCTTGAGCTGCGCCAGCTCCGCCTCCATCACGCGCTCCTTCTCCTGGTAGTCCTTCTCGACCTGGCTCACCACGTCGCCGGGAATCTCCCGCGAGCGACGCATCGCCTCGAGCGCGGCCATCGCCGCGTGGATGGCACCCAGTCGACCGCGCGCCAGCTCGTACTGCTCCTGGTACTCGTCCTTGAGGCCCGTGATGCGCAGCTTGCGCAACAGCGGCGCCATGGTGAGGCCCTGGAACACGATGGAGAGCACCACCACGCCGAACGTCATGTTCACGAGCAGCTCGCGGTGCGCGAAGTCCGCCGGAAGGCTGAGCACCAGCACCATGGAGATGGCGCCGCGCAGGCCGGCCCACGTGAGCACCGCGCTCCAGGACCACGGCATGCGCTCCGACGTGAGCTTCAGGATGGCGGACACGCCGTACACCACCACCGCGCGGCCCGCGATGACCGCGAAGTAGGCCGCCAGAATCGGCTTCCACGACGCGAGCAGCGAGGTGAGGTTCACCTCCAGGCCGATGAGCAGGAACACCACCGAGTTGAGCGCGAAGGACCAGTACTCCCAGAAGCTCTCCACCGCGACGCGCGTGGTGGGGCTCATACCCTCGTGCGTGGCCCAGTTGCCGCACAGCATGCCGGCCACCACCGTCGCGATGACGCCCGAGTAGTGGAAGTTCTCCGCGATGACGAACGAGCCGTACGCCGCGATGACGGTGCAGGTGATCTCCACCATCGCGTCATCCACCTTCTTGATGACCCGCGCGGCCACGTAGCCCACCGCGCTGCCCACCACCATGCCCATGCCGGCGACCTTGATGAAGTCCATCACCGCGCCGCCCACCGTGAACTGGCCGCCCATCGCCACCGCCACCACCAGCGTGAACAGCACCACGGCGGTGCCGTCGTTCAGCAGGCTCTCACCCTCCACCAGGATGAGCAGCCGCTTGGGTGCGCCCAGCGACTTGAACAGGCCCACCACCGCAATCGGGTCCGTGGAGACGATGACCGACGCGAACACCATCGCCGGAATCATCCCGAACCCCGTCACCACGTTCATCCCCTCCACCCAGTGCGACAGGATGAACGCCGTCAGGCCCGCCGACGCCGCCACGCCCGGAATCGCCATGGCGTGGATGGTCAGCTTGTTCTTCCAGAACTTGCGGAACTCGAGGTGGAACGCCGCCTCGAACAAGAGGCCCGGCAGGATGATGGCGAAGAGCAGCTCCTTGGTGAGGTGCGGTGGCTCGAACAGATGCACCGCGCCCAACGACAACCCCGCCACCACCAGGGCCACCGTGTAGGGAATCTTGAAATACCGCGCCGCGATGGCCACCGCGGTCGCGACTGCGAAGATGAGGACGAAGGCCAATTCGAAATGCATCGTTCCTTGCCTGGTTTGACGTCAAAACTTCAAAGGAACGGACCATAACCCAGATGCCCCGCGTGGCGGGGCACCCAGGTGCAGATGGCGTGGCGGGTGCCTGTCTACCCGGTCCCCAGCAGGGGCTCGAAGAGGGCGTGAGGGTCCAGCCCCGGAGGCAGGCCGGAGACGCCGCCGTCGTTCACCTCGATGACGGCCCAGCCGCCGTCCTGGAGCATGGCGACGTCGAGGGTGAAGAAGGGTGAGTCGATGCGGCGTCCCAGCGGCTCGAAGGATGAGAAGTCGGGGACCTCGACGTCGAACTCATGCTGAGGCTCGGCGGCGAGCAGGCGGCCGTGGCCGAAGAAGAGGCGGAACTCCAGGTGGGCGGGGCCGGTGGGCGTGCGGCCGTAGACCTTGAGGGGCAGGTACTTGCGCACGACGAGCCCCCGCTCGAAGCGCTCGCCGCGCTCCTCCACGAGGTTCTCGCACGTGCGCGAGAAGTCCTCGAGCGTGGCGCCGGCGGGCACGTGGCAGGCCTCCTCCCAGCGCTCCTTCGCGGACTTCACGTGGTCCTTGAGAATCCACGGCGGAGGGCCGAGCACGCGGGCCGCTTCGCTCCAGGCCTCGCGGGCCACCGTGCCCTCCGTCCAGATGGAGCGCGCGGTGTAGCGCGCGAGGCGCGGGTACCAGAGGGGCAGGTACAGCGCGGCGGCGTACTGCGTGGGCGTGGTGGTGAGCCGGTGGCCGCGCTCGGAGAGGGCCTCGTCGAGCGAGGTGTACTCCTCCTCGGTGAGCATCCAGCCCCGGTAGAGCAGGCGCAGGGGGCCTTGGTGCGGCACGGCCTCGAGCGCCAGCTCGACGTTGCCGTTGAGCAGCGCGGCCAGGTCCACCTGGTACGTGTCGAACCCCAGGGCCTCCGCGGCCTCGGCTTCCACGTCGAAGGTGTCGTGCTGGGAGGGATTGCGACCGAACAGCAGGGCGCGTGCAATGCGAGCCATGGCTAGTTCCCTCCCTGTCGCTTCGAGTCGTCCTCCGCGGCCCCGAGGTCGAGGCTGGCCAGCAGCCCTTCGGGAATCCGTCCGCCGAAGAGGATGTCCAGCGCGTGGCGCGGGGTGGGGGACTCGAGCGGACCCTCGCAGCGGCTGCAAGAGAGGGCCTCACCGACGCAGCGCTCGCACCAGAAGCGCCGGCAGGAGGGGCAGTGTCGGTAGTGGGTGGCGAAGTGCTCCGGCTGGGCCGCGGCCACGGGATTTCCCGCGGGGTCCACCGAGAGCGAGATGACGCGAGGACAGCCTCCAGCACATTCAGCGATGGGCATGCGCGGCCTTTCGTCGAGAGCAGGGAGCAAGGGCGCAACCCGGACGCGGGCACATGGAGTGCCTGACGTGCTGGCGGAAGATTCTCACGCGCGAGCGCACGCACGACTTTCGACGAAGGCTGGAGGCTTCCACGTACGCGACTGCGTGGCACGGTGACTCCTGACAAGCGGCCCGCAACAGCGCCCGCAGCAGCGGGAGGTGGATGTCGCCGTGTCCCCAGGTTCAATGGTCCGCGCGCGCGTGCGGCGTGACAGTGGCACCGGGTCGACCGCGGGCCTCGGGTCCACCCGAAACCCCATTCCTGGAGCATGCATGAGCACGCTGACGCGTCGTCTGGGTGTCTGGCTGTCGAAGAGTCTGTTCTGTGCGGCGCTGGTGGCGCCCGCGGGCGCGGTACTCGCCGCGGAGCCGGTGAGCGTCATCTGTGAGCTGGGGACCTCCACGCGGACGTTCTCCCCCGCGGCGACGATGACGCCCCGGGACATCGACGTGACGACCTCATCGGCCTTCAGCAACTGCCTGACGGTGCTGGGACAGGTCGTCCTCAACGGCAACGTGACGACGGGGCCCTATGAGCGCACCGGGCTGACGTGCTCGAACCCGCTGGCCACGGGGGCCGGTGAGGCCACCATCACCTGGAACACCGGGGAGTTCTCCCGGTTCGACTACACGTCCGTCGACGTCAGCGTCGCGGGCCTGACGACGGTGGTGACGTATGCCGGGACGGTGCTGCACGGGAAGTACTACGGCGCCACCGCGACCTGGACCATCGCCTACACGACGGCGCTGTTGAACCTGGCGTGCATGAACCCCGCGGGCGTGTCCTCGCTGGGCGGCGTCGCCCAGCTCACCATCACCCGCGTGCTCTGAGTCGTGAGGCCGTCGCGCCCGCCACCGGAAGGATTCGGGGCGGGCGCGGGCACTGTCACGGGTAGCAGGCCGCCTGGCGCAGGCCGGTGTCCTCGGGCAGGCCCAGGGACACGTTGAAGTTCTGCACGGCCTGGCCGGCCATGCCCTTCACCAGGTTGTCCAGCGCGGCCATGACGGCGACCGAGCGGCCCTTCGTCGCGACGGAGATGTCGCAGAAGTTGCTGCCGGTGACGGCGGCGATGCGCGGGGTGCCCTCGACGATGCGCACGAACTTCGAGCCCTCGTAATAGCGGCGGAACTTGTCCGTCAGCGACTGCGTCACCACCGCGCCGCCGTGCTCGGGCCACTCGAACTGCACGGTGGCGAAGATGCCGCGCACCATGGGCGCCGAGTGCGGCACGAAGGCCAACCGGTGGCGCTGCGCGCCGTGGGCCACCAGCATGACCTCCACCTCCGCCTCGTGCTGGTGCTCGAGCGGCTTGTACGCGCGGAAGTCGTGCGCGCGGGTGGGGTGGTGCGTGCCCTCGCCCGGCAGCGAGCCGGAGCCGGACGAGCCCGTCACGCCCGACACGGCCAAGAGGCCCAGCCCCGGCGTGGACGCGATGGGCAGCAGGGCCAGCTGCACCGCGGTGGCGAAGCAGCCCGGGTTGGCGATGCGCTTGGCGCCCTTGAGCGCCTCGCGCTTCCACTCGGTGAGGCCGTACGTGAAGGTGCCCAGCAGGTCCGGCGCGGGGTGGGGCTTGCCGTAGGCGCCCGCGTAGCGGCCCGGGTGGTCCAGGCGGAAGTCAGAGGACAGGTCCACCAGCAGCACGCGCTCGGCGAGGCCGACCTCGGCCCACTTCTTCTCCAGGCCGAGGAACTGGGTGGCCAGCTCCCCGTGGCCCAGCGCACTGAAGACGACGGGCTGCTGCGAGTCGGCCAGCCAGCGCCAGTCCGGCTCCGCCTCGAACTTCGCGTCCACCAGTCCGCGCAGGTGCGGGTGCACCTTGTGGATGGGCTCACCGGCGTGGTGCCGGGACACCACGCGGATGCCCGCCACCGCCGGGTGGCCGGAGAGAATCCGCAAGAGCTCGCCGCCGCCGAAGCCGGAGGCGCCCAGGATGTAGATATGTGCCCGCGTCATGACTTCCTCCCCACGCCCAGCTTCGGCGTGAGCTTCTCCAGGATGAGACCACCCAGCGCCGCCGCGTCCGCGCGGGCGTTGCGCGCCGGAACCCCGACAACCTGCTCCACGAAGCGCACGCCCACCGCGTTGTCCGTCGCCGGCCCCGCCAGCACGTCCACCTCGATGCCGTACGTCTCCTTCAGATGCCGCACGCCGCCGGCCGCGCCCACCGGGTCGTTCGCGCACATCACCCACGCGCCCGCCAGGCCCTTGAGCTCCGGGTCCGCGAGAATCGCCTGCACGCCGTACTCACCCATGATGCCGTCGCCCGTCTCCGCGACGATGACGTCCACGTCCGCCGACGCCAGCTCGCTGAACAGCACCCGCGCCACCCGCGCCGCCGTGCGAGGCCCCGTGCACACGATGCCCGCGTCCGTGAAGTCCATCACCACGTCCGCGCCGGAGTCCTGCATGCTCAGCGTGTCGCGCATCAGCGACACCCCCGTGAGCTTCGCGCCGCCCACGCGGTAGCCCGCCTGCGCGAGCTTGCGCACCATGGCGCTGGCCGCGTACGTCTTGCCCGCGTTCATGCACGTGCCCACCACGTAGACGACGGGGCACTTCACCATCGTCCCCGTGCCCTTGAGCGCGCCCGAGGAGATGTGCGCCGGCTGCCCGTTGCGCGACAACAGCTCCGGGAACTCCAGCACCTGGCCCAGCACCTCCGCCTCGAAGGGCATGCCCACGCCGGGGTTGTGCGAGGTGCACTTGCCGATGACGCCGCCCATGTTCAGCACATGCAGCCGCTGGCCCACGGTGACGGACTCCGGCACCACGCCCTCGTAGCCGTGCAGCGCGTTGCGGTGCCCCAGGGCGCCCACCATGATGTCGCCCGCGTGCAGCGTCACGAGCCGGCCGTGGCAGTCCTCCAGCTGGTTGTAGACGCTCTTCTCGCCGTGGATGCGCACGGCGACGACGGCGCCCTCCTCGGCCTTCACCTCGGGCGTCAGGTGCACCGTGCGCCCCAGGCCCAGGTTGCGGGTGACGCTACCGACCTTGTCGACGAAGACCTTCATGTCAGCCTCCCTTCGCCTTGTGCGAGAGCATCTGCGCCACGCCGTACAGCTTGGCGAAGCCAGCGGCCTCCGAGCCCGTCCACAACACGTTCGCCTCTCCGTACGTCGCCACCTTCGCGTCCATCAGCGAGTACGGCGAGCGCACGCCCTCCACCACCAGCGTCCGCGGGTGCAGCACCAGCCGCACCTCGCCCGTCACCCGCTCCTGCGAGGAGGTGAGGAACGCCTCCAGGTCCTTCACGAGCGGGTCGAAGAAGTGACCCTCGTGGAGCAGCGAGCCGTAGAGGTTGCCCACGGTCTCCTTCCAGAAGAGCTGCTTGCCCGACAGCACCAGCTTCTCCAGCTCGCGGTGCGAGGTGATGAGCAGGTGCGCGGCGGGCGCCTCGAAGCCCACGCGGCCCTTGATGCCCAGGATGGTGTCACCCAGGTGCACGCCGCGGCCGATGCCGTACTGCCGGCCCAGCACGTTGAGCGCCTCCACCAGCTCCACCGGGCCCAGCGCCTTGCCGTCCAGCGACGTGGGCACGCCCTTGTCGAAGCCCACCGTCAGCGTGCGGGGCTTCAGGTCCGTGGGAATCTCCCCGGAGGGGAACGCCGCCTCGGGCAGCGCGCTCCACGAGTTGAGCGTCTCGCTGCCGCCCACGGACGTGCCCCACATGCCCTCGTTGACCGAGTAGGAGCCCAGCTTCGGCGGCATGTGGATGCCGCGCTCGGCCAGGAACGACAGCTCCTGCTGACGGCTCAGGCCCAGCGTGCGGATGGGGGTGAGCAGCTCCAGGTCGCCCGCCAGCGAGCGGAACGCCACGTCGAAGCGCACCTGGTCGTTGCCGGCGCCGGTGCTGCCGTGCGCGAGCGCCTGCACGCCCTTCTCGCGCGCCACGCGCACCACCTCCACGGCCTGGCAGGCGCGCTCGGCGGAGACGCTCAGGGGGTAGACCTGGCCGCGCAGCACGTTGCCGGCGATGAGGTAGCGCAGGTAGCCCTCGAAGAGGGTGCCGCGCGCGTCCACCTTGATGTGCTCCACGGCGCCCAGCTTCGCCGACAGGGCCGCGATGTTCGCCAACTGCTCGGGCGGGAAGCCGCCCGTGTCCACCGTGACGGTGGTGACGTTGTAGCCCTGCTCTCGCAGGTACACCGTGCAGAAAGCGGTATCGAGTCCGCCGGAGAAGGCCAGCACCACGTTCTTCTTGCTCATGTCGTCACTCCTCGCGGGGAATCGTCGTCACACATCCCAGACGCGCTCGGCCGCCGTGGCCAGGGCGCGGTGGGTGTCGTCGAGCCAGGCGCGCTGGGCGCCGAGCTCCTCACGGGCCTGGGCCAGTCCCAGGTTGCCGGCGCCACCCAGGTGGGTGGCCGTCAGGGCCTCGCGGTCCGGGTGGAACGTGCCGTCCGCCAGCTCCCGGCCCACCTGCCGGTACGCGTCGCGGAAGGCCTGTCCCCCAGCCACCAGCGTGTACGCATGGTGGGCCGCGTAGAGCGTGTCGTCACAGGCGGCCAGCGCCGCGTCCGCCTTGACCTGGAGCACCGGCACCAGCCGGGACAGCACATCCAAGAGCGAGCGGCTGGAGGACAGCGCCGCCAGGGTGGGGCGCTTGAGCAGCTGGAAGTCACGGTGGTAGCTGGACGGCAGTCCGCTCGCCACGGCCTCCACCTGGTGCAACAGCCCCCGCAGCTCGCGGCACCGGCCGCGCGCCAGCTCCACCACGTCCGGGTTCTTCTTCTGCGGCATGATGGACGAGCCGGTGGTGAAGGCGTCCGGGAGCCCCAGGAAGCCGAACTCGTCCGTGCTGTAGAGCTGCACGTCCCACAGCCACTTCTCCAGCGTGCCCGCCACGCTGCAGGCCCATGTCAGCACCGCGGTCTCGTGGCGACCGCGGCCGTTCTGCGCATCGATGGGACTTCTCTGCACGCGACTGAAACCGAGCAGCGACGCGACGTATTCACGGTCGATGGGCAGGGGCACGCCGAAGCCCGCGGCCGCGCCGAGCGGACACCTGTCCAGCCGGCCCCACACGCCGCGCAGCGCCTCCAGCTCCTCGAGCAGTCCCTCCGCGAAGGCCATGGCCCACATGCCGAAGGTGGAGGGCATGGCGCGACGCAGGTGCGTGTAGCCCGGCAGGGCCACGTGCTGGTTCGCCTGGGCGAAGTCGAGGAACGTCTCGGCGAGCTTCACGGCGCCCGCGCCGAGCGCGAGCACCTCCTCGCGCAGGAACAGGCGCACCGCGAGCAGCACCTGGTCATTGCGCGAGCGCGCCAGGTGGATGCGCTTGCCCGGCTCGCCCACGCGCTCCACCAGCGCCGCCTCCAGCGCGGTGTGGCCGTCCTCCTGCTCGGGGCGGATGGTGAACTGGCCCGCGCGGGCCTCGTCGTGCAGCGTCTTGAGCGCGCGCACGAGCACGCGGGACTCCTCGGCCTTCAGGAGCCCCACCTTGCCCAGCATGCGCGCGTGCGCGGCGCTGCCCAGCGCGTCGTGCGGCGCGAGCGACAGGTCGACGATGGGGTCGTCGCCCACGGTGAAACGGTGGATGACCGCGTCGAGCGCGGCGCCCTTGCCCCACAGGGTGTCAGCCACGGGCCACCTCCTCGAAGTAGCCGCGCAGAAGGCGCGTGTAGAAGGCGGCGCCGGCTTCCAGCTCCGCCCGGGTGATGTACTCGTCCGCCAGGTGGCTTCGCAGCGTGTCCCCTGGGCCCACCTTCACCGCGGGCAGCTCGCCCAGAAACGCCCAGTCGGACGTGGTGCTGGAGCCCACCGGCGCCTCGCCCGACGCCGCAATCGCCGCGCGGACGATGGGCTGATGGTCCGCCGTCGCCTTCGGCAGGTAGCGCGCCGAGTGCACCTTCACCTCGCTCTGGAGCGCCTCGCCCAGCTCCTTCGCCACCTGCGCGTGGTCCATGCTCGGCGTGGTGCGCAGGTCCACGAAGAACTCACATGCGTCGGGCACCTGGTTGCGCGCCAGGCCCCCGGTAATCTGCGTCACCTGCGCCCGCGCCTCACCCAGCAGCGGATGCGACGGGAAGCGCAGCTCCGCGAGCTTCGAGATGTCCCCGGCCGCCATGTGGATGGCGTTGACCGCCTGGGCCTTGTGCGCGTGCGCCACGTGCGCGCTCTTGCCGTGCGCGGTGCAGCGCAAGAGCAGCATGCCTCGCTGGGCCGTGCAGGGCTTCAGGCTCGTCGGCTCGCCCACCACCGCGGCGTCGAGCGGCCCCAGCTCGGGCAGCAGCGTGCCCAGGCCCTGGCCTCCGGTCTCCTCCTCGGCGGTGAAGGCGAAGACGACTTCGCCGCCCTGGGGCGCGCCTTCGGCGAGCAGGGTGCGGGCCGCGACGAGCATCCCCGTCACGCACCCCTTGGCGTCGTTGCTGCCCAGGCCGTACAGGCGGTCCTCGCGCCACTCGGGCGCGTGGGGCGCGTACGTCCACCCGGCACACGGCTTCACCGTGTCCAGGTGCGAGTTGACGAGCAGGCGCCGGGGGCCGCTGCCCACGGAGAACCACACGTTGTGGCCCTTGCGCTGGACGCGCGCACCCCAGCCCTCCGCCCACCCGGACACCGTGTCCGCGATGAGACGCTCGTCACCCGACACGCTGGGGATGGCCACCAGCGCCTGGAGCAGCTCCGCCGTCTTCATCCCGCGTTCCCGGCGGCCGTCTTGGGCGCCTTCTCGCGGACGACCATGGTGCCGCTGCCCTCGTTGGTGAAGACCTCCTCGAGCAGCGCGTTGGGCGCGACGCCGCTGACCAGGTGCACGCTGCCCACCCCGCCCACGAGCGCGTGGCGGATGGCGTGCGCCTTGGGACGCATGCCGCCGGAGATGGCGCCCGTGTTCTCCATGGTCGCCAGGTCCGTCAGGTTCGCCAGCGTCACCAGCGACGTGGGGTCGTTCAGGTCCTTGAGCAGGCCCGGCACCTGGACCAGGAAGAAGAGCTTCTCGGCCGACAGGGCCACCGACAGCGCCGCCGCCACGGTGTCCGCGTTGGTGTTGTACACGGCGCCGTCCACGCCGCCGGAGAGGGGCGCGATGACGGGCACGTAGTCGGCCGAGCGCAGGTGCTCGACGACGCGCGTGTCCACCGCCTCGATGTCACCCACCAGCCCGTAGTCCACGAGCTTGCCCTCGGTGGCGCCGGGCTCGGTCACCATGACGGGAGGACGCTTTCGCGCCTTGATGAGGCCCGCGTCCACGCCGCTCAGTCCCACCGCGGGCACACCCGCCGCCTGCAGGTCCGCGAGCAGGTCCGTGTGCAGCTTGCCGGCGAGCACCATCTTCGCCGCGTCCAGCACCGGCGCGGACGTGACGCGGCGGCCCGCCACCTTCTCCACCGGCAGGTGGAGGGCGTCACAGAGCGTGTCCAGCTCCGGGCCGCCGCCGTGCACGACGACGGGGCGGATGGAGAAGGTCCACAGCAGGGCGATCTGCTCGCACGCGGAGCGGCGCAGGCGCGGGTCGCTCAGCATGGCGCCGCCGAGCTTCACGACGAACGTCTTGCGACGGAACTGCTGCACATAGCGCGCGGCGTTGCGAAGCGCGGAGTACGGGTCGGGCGACAAGGGCACGGGAGACCTCGAAAGGAAGAAGGGTGACGGGCACGCCTCGAAGGGCGCCGCTTTTCAGAGGGACTGCGAGCGCATCCAGTGCAGGAGGGCGCGCTGGACGTGGAAGCGGTTGCCCGCCTCGTCCACCACGCGGCTGCTGGAGTGGTCCAGGACCTCATCGGCGACCTCCACGTTGCGACGCACGGGGAGGCAGTGCAGGAAGGCGGCGTCCTTGGCGGCGCGCGACATGGTGCGCAGCGTGGGCATCCAGCCGGAGTACGACGCGAGCAGCGCCGTGACGTCGTTGGGCGAGAAGGCCGCCGCGGCCGTCGGGCCCCAGGACTTGGCGTAGACGGCGCGGCTGCCGGCGAGCGCCTCGTCCTGCTCGTGGGTGTAGGTGATGCTGCCGCCGGTGGCCTTGGCGTACGCCTCCGCCTCCGCGCGCACCGCCGGGTGCAGCTCGAAGCCGGGCGGGTGGGCCACGCGCACCTCGCAGCCGGCCGCGGCCGCGCTGAGCAGGAACGAGTTGGGCACCGCCTTGGGCAGGGGCTTGATGTGGGGCGCCCACGTCAGCGTCACCGGCAGCTTCTTCGTGGAGCCGAACGTCTCGCGCAGGGTGAGCACGTCCGCCAGGCCCTGGCAGGGGTGCTCGCGCGCGGACTCCATGCTGACCACGGGGACGGTGGCCCACTTGCGGAACGCGTTGATGATGGGGTCGACCTCGTCCTCCTCGTCACCGCCGCCCTGCGAGAAGGTGCGCACGCCCAGCATGTCCACGAAGCGCGACAGGACGGGCGCGGCCTCCTTGAGGTGCTCGGCGCGGTCCAGGTTCATCACCGCGCCCTCGCGGTGCTCGAGCTTCCACACGCCCGCGCCCACGTCCAGGATGATGGCGTTGCCACCCCCGCGCAGCATCACCGCCTCGAACGAGGTGCGCGTGCGCAAGGACGGGTTGAAGAACACCATGCCCAGGATGCTCCCCGGGAAGAGCGCGCCGGGGGCCTTCTTCTTCCAAGCCTCCGCCTGAGAGAGGACGGCCTCCACACCCGCGGGGCCGAGATCCTTGATGTGGGTGACGTGCTTCATGGGCCTGCGCTCCCCGGCCTGGACCGGTGCATAGGTGGATGAATATGCACCTTCATGCGTGCATTTCCGCGAATGGGGCGCGGATATTATGCAGAAGGACGCGGCGCGCAAGAGTATTGTTCCCGCAATCTTTCATGCGGGTTCCTTGCATGGAAATTCACGTGCATGCATGGTGGAAGGAATGAACCTGGACGACGAAATCCTTCGGCTCATCTCGGAGCGGGAGATCAGCGATCAGGCCGTCTTGCAGGAGCTGTTGGAGGCGGAGGGGCAGGCGCCGAGCCAGTCCACGCTGTCGCGGCGGCTCAAGAAGCTGGGCGTGCAGAAGGTGGGCGGGCGCTATCAGCGCGCGTCGCTGACGGAGCCGGTGGCGACGCCGGAGCGGCCGCGCGTGAGCATCGTCGAAGCCCCGCCGAACCTGCTCGTGGTGAAGACGAGCCCCGGCTATGCGCCGGTGCTGGCGCTGGCGTTGGACCGCGAGCCGGAGGTGCCGGGGCTCGCCGGCACGGTGGCCGGTGACGACACCATCTTCGTCGCGGTGACGGACCCGTCCCGCCTGCGAGAGGTCCGCTCCGTCGTGGAGCGCTTGATGCTGCGCAGCGCCTGAGCCTCGAGGGAACGCTGGGTGCAGGGCTGTGCGCGCGGGAGGCTGGCCCTGGGCGAGGCTTGCGCTCGCGTTCCAGGCGATGCAACCTTGGAGGGAGGTTCAGGCAGGGACGACCTAGGACGTCAGACCCCCGTGCTACTTCGTGGGCATGACCATGGAATCGGGGTGGGGCGTCGGGGTTTATCGGAGTGAGGGCACCGTGGAGAAGAAACCGGCCACCTATGCGGACCTGGAGGCGCTCCCCGAGACGGTCATCGGGGAGCTCATCGACGGCGTGCTGCATGCCAGTCCCAGGCCGGCGCTTCGGCATTCGTTGGTGTCATCGCGTCTGAACGGTGAACTGAGCGGTCCCTATGACAAGGGGAGAGGCGGCCCCGGTGGCTGGTTCATCTTGTTCGAGCCGGAGCTCCATCTCTCCGGCGGAAACGTCCTCGTCCCGGACCTCGCTGGATGGCGGCGCGAGCGGATGCCGGGGATTCCCAGCGGGGTCGGCTGCACCGTCGTTCCGGACTGGGTCTGCGAGGTGCTCTCCCCGTCGACCTCGCGGCTGGACCGCTTCGCCAAGCAGCCCATCTATGGTCGTGAAGGCGTGAAGCACCTGTGGCTCATCGATCCGAAGGTCCGGACCCTGGAGGTCTGGCGACTGGAGGGCGCGGGGTACCAGAAAGTCGCCCAGCATGAGGGGCTGGCCAAGGTGCGCGCGGAGCCATTCGAGGCCATCGAACTGGAGCTGGGTTTCCTCTGGGACGAGGGGTAGCGCGGCACGCGGTTACAGGGCGGTTACACCTTTCACCAGGGCTCACTCGTTACTGTCCCAAGCGTGCTCACCAGGGCACCGCCGTACGAAAGGACACACGATGAAACCGGCCCTCAAGCTCCCCATCATCCTCGGCTCGGCCGCGGCGCTCGCGGTCTCCGCGCTCCTGTTGGGCAAGCCGTCCACGGACAATGCTCCCGCCCCCGTTGTCGCGACGCCTCCGGTCGCTCCACCTGCTCCCGTCGCGGTGGTGCCCGCGGCTCCCGTGGCGCCTCCCTCGCCCCAGTTCGTGGACCCGAAGGCGGCGCCGGTCATCCAGATCGCGCTCCTGCTCGACACGAGCGGCAGCATGGACGGGCTCCTGGACCAGGCGCGCACCCAGCTGTGGAACATCGTGAATCGCTTCGTTAAGGCGAAGCGTGGCGGCGTGGCGCCCCGGTTGGAGCTGGCCCTCTACACGTACGGCGACACCACCCCCGGCGCGAGCTCGAGCGAGATCCGCCAGGTGACGCCGTTCACCTCGGACCTGGATGCGCTCTCCGAGCGGCTGTTCGCCCTGCGCACCTCCGGCGGCTCGGAGCACGGTGGCGAGGTCATCCAGGAGGCCACCCGGAAACTGGAGTGGAGCCCGAAGGAGGACTCGATGCGGCTCATCTTCATCGCCGGCAACGAGACCTTCATCCAGGGGCCGGTCGACTACCGGGAGGCCGTGGCCGCCGCGCGCAAGAAGGGCATCACCGTGAACACCATCCACTGCGGTGACTACGAGCAGGGCATCGCGGACCACTGGAAGGATGCGGCCACGCGCGCCGACGGCAGCTACATGAACATCGACCAGAACCAGCGGGTCGTCGAGCTCGCCGCTCCGCAGGACGATGAGATCGCCCGGCTGGGCACCGAGCTGAACAACACCTACGTGGTCTACGGCGGCGCCGAGGCGAAGGAGAGCCAGCAGCGACAGGCCACGCAGGACAAGCTCTCGCGCGGCGTGTCGCTGTCGAACATGGCTTCGCGTGCGATGGCGAAGAGCTCCGGGAACTATTCCAACGAGAGCTGGGACCTGGTGGACGCGGTGAAGAAGAACAAGGTGGACCTGGGCTCCGTCGCGGCGGAGGAGCTGCCCGAGCCCATGCGCAACCTGGACGCGGCGGGGCGCAAGGCGTGGCTCGCGGCCCGGGAGAAGGAGCGTGAGGCGCTCCAGCAGCGCATCCAGCAGCTCGGCAAGGAGCGCCAGCAGTTCCTGGCGGAGGCGCGCAAGAATCAGGCGACGAAGGGGGATGACACGCTGGACGGCGTCATCGGCCAGGTGGTGCAGCGCGAGGCGAGCAAGCGAAGCTTCACCCTGGAGTAGGATGCGTCATGGCCGCGCGCCGAGTGCTCGTCGTCGAGGATGACCCCGCCATCCGGCGCGGAATCGTGGATGCGCTTCGCTTCGAGGGCTACGAGGTCCTCGAGGCGGGCGTGAAGGGAGAGGGCCAGCGCGTGGCCGAGCGCACGCCGGTGGACCTGGTGCTGCTGGACCTGGTCCTCCCCGACGGGGACGGGTTGGACCTGCTGGCGGCCGTGCGCAAGAGCCGGCCCACGCTGCCCGTCATCATCCTCACCGCCCGGGGCCAGGAGGAGGACCGGGTGAAGGGTCTGAAGCTGGGGGCGGACGACTATGTGGTGAAGCCCTTCTCGGTGCGGGAGCTGTTGGCCCGGGTGGGTGCGGTGCTCCGACGCTCGGCCGAGCGTCCCGTGGGGGCCTCCCGCGTGGACTTTCCTGGCGGGCACTTCGTGGTGGAGCGCCGCGAGCTGAGCTTCGATGACGGCACGCGGATGGACCTGTCGGAGCGAGAGGCGGACGCGCTGCGCTACCTGGGGGAGAACCCGGGGCGGGCCATCTCCCGCGAAGAGCTGCTCGAGCGCGTGTGGCACCTGCCCGCGCGCGGACTGCAGACGCGCACGGTGGACATGACGATGGCGCGGCTGCGCGAGAAGCTGCGCGATGACTCCGCCGAGCCCCGTGTCATCCTCACGGTGCGCGGCAAGGGGTATATGTTCTCCCAGCCGGGAGGCGCCCGATGATTCGCTCCTGGCGCGTCTGGGGCGCAGTGCGCGCCTGTACGGTGCGCGGCAAGGGCTACATGTTCTCCCAGTCGGGCGGCACTCGATGATTCGCTCCTGGCTCGCGGTGAGCGCCCGTGCGGCATGCGGCAAGGGCTCCATGCTCTCCCAAATGGGTGGAGCCCGATGATTCGCTCCTGGCGCGTCTGGCTCGCGGTGAGCGCCTGTCTGGCGCTGGCCCTGGCCGGCGTGGTGTGGCTGTCCGTCTTCGCCCTTCGCCTGGACCGCGCGGACCGTCAGGCCCGTCTGAGCGCGGCGCGCGAGGAGAACGTGCGCCTGGCGCTGTGGCGGCTGGACTCGGAGCTGTTGCCGCTGGTGGCCCGGGAGAGCGCGGTGCCCGCGGAAGCGTATGCGGCCGTTGCCCCCGTGCCCGGTGTGCTGGACGCGCGCAACGCCCCGCTCCCCGAGGGGCAGGCGTGGATGGCGTCTCCTTTGCTCGCGGGTCCGCCAGAACATGTCCTGCTCCACTTCCAGGTGGACACCGCCGGGAACGTCACCTCTCCGCAGGTCATCGAGGCGTCGCTGCGCGCCTCGCTCGGAGTGGCCCCGCCCCGCGTGGGGGAGGAGGTCCTGAGGGCGCGCCTGGAGCACGTGTCGCGTCAGCTCGGCGGCCTCCGGCTGCGCGAGGCGCTCGCGGCGCGGGATGCACCCGCCTCGACCGGCAGCCCGTTGTCACGCGTCCAGAGCAAGCTGTCGTCCTCGTTCCAGGAGCTCAAGAACGCCAGCGAGTACGACGCCCGCTCGCGCAGCGCGCGCCAGGCCGCCAGTCAGAATGTCGTGACCTACCAGGCCCAGGAGCCATCGGCGGCCCGCGCCTCCCCCCGCGCGGAGATGCGGGCGCTCTGGGTGGGCGACGCGCTCCTGCTGGGCCGGCTCGTCCGGGTCGATGGCCAGGAGGTCCTCCAGGGCTGCTGGCTGGACTGGCCCGGGTTGAGCCGCTGGCTCCAGGGCCGCGTGGAGGACCTGCTCCCGGGCGCGACCCTGGAGCCCGCACGGGGCGACGTCACGGCGACAGGGGAGGGGAGGCTCCTGGCGGCCCTGCCGGTGCGGCTGGTACCGGGCTCCACTTCGGGCGAGGAGGGCTCCTCGGGCGCCCTCTCGTCCCTGCCGCTCGTGCTCATGGTGGCCTGGAGCGGCGTGGCGCTCGCGGGCGTGGCGGTGGTGGCGCTGCTGGTGGGCGTGATGGCGCTGAGCGAGCGTCGGGGCGCCTTCGTGTCGGCGGTGACGCACGAGCTGCGCACGCCGCTGACGACGTTCCGCATGTACACGGAGATGCTGTCGGCGGGCATGGTCCCGGACGCCGCGCGGCGACAGGAGTACTTCGACATCCTCCACCGCGAGGCGGAGCGGCTCAGCCACCTGGTGGAGAACGTGCTCGCCTATGCCCGCATCGAGCGTGGGCGCGCGCCGGCCCGGTTGGAGCCGGTGGCGGTGGACGCGCTCGTGTCGCGGCTGGAGCCCCGGCTCGCCGAGCGCGCGCTCCAGTCCGGGCTGGTGCTGAGCGTGGACGTGCCCCCGGACGTCACCGTGCTGACGGACCCGTCGGCGGTGGAGCAGGTCCTCTTCAACCTCGTCGACAACGCGTCCAAGTACGCCGCCGGCGCCACCGACCCACGCCTGCACCTGGAGCTGGAGCGGCGGGGCCGCCGGGTGGGGCTGGTGGTGAGGGACCACGGCCCGGGCGTGGACCCCGCCACGGCCCGCAGGCTCTTCGAGCCCTTCTCCAAGTCCGTTCAGGCCGCGGCCCGGTCCGCGCCCGGCGTGGGCCTGGGGCTCGCCCTGTGCCGCCAGCTGGCCCGGAGCATGCGCGGGGAGCTGCGCTACGCCCAGGCCCCCGAGGGCGGCGCCCGCTTCGTGCTCTGGCTACCCACCGCGTAGCCCGCGTCCAGGTCGACCCAGGACCTCGGGGTCGCCCACCCTCCAGGGCGTGGTGGGAAGCCGAGGCGTGCCCACCCCCCATGCGCGGGGCCCCGAACGCTTCCTCGCTGGCACGTGCGCCAGTCGTCTTTGGAAATGTGGATAAGAGCGAATAGTCAGCGAAGTTGGTGATCCTGCGTTGCGCCAGGACGACCATGAGAGCAGCTTGGCCATCCCGGCGGGCAGGGAATTGTCGGTATTCACGAAAACAATTCTTTGTTCTCAAGATTTGCGGGGGATTTCGTTCGACAGGCTAGGCAGGCGTGGCGAAGCGACTCGATGGGATGTGAGACCCAGGAGGACACCATGGGCATGTCGGGGAAGACATCGCTGCTGGAAGGCGCTCGCAACGAAGGAGGAGAGGCCCGGGATGCCCTTCAGGGGGTGGCGTACCAGGAGCTCCGCGAGATGACGCACGCGGCCATGAGCGGAGAGGCCTCGCGGGCCACGCTGCGTCCCATGCTGCTGCTGCGCGACATCTGCGGGCGGTGGGCGGGGGAGTCCGCGGACATGGAGCGACGTCGCCATGTGCTGGGGGTGGGGGCCCAGGCGATGCGTCGGGCGTTGGTGGAGGCGGTGCGGGTGCGCAACGCCCACCGTCGGGACGCGCTGCGTGAGCCGTTGTACCTGCACGACGAGGTGACGGAGTCCCCCGTGGGCGTCGACATCGACGTGCTGGGGTTGGAGCGGGTGCTGGTGGAGCTGGAGTCGTTCAAGCCCCGGCTGGCCCGCCTCGTGGAGCTTCGTTACTTCGCGGGCCTGGGCATCCAGGAGACCGCCGCGGTGCTGGGCGTGGCGCCCGCCACCGTGCGCCGGGACTGGGCCTTCGCGCGTGGCTGGTTGTGCGAAGGCGTGGGGCACTGACGCTCCCCACGTCGTCGTCCTGGTGCGTGTTGCCTCGCAGGCAACGTCCTGGTTCGCCGTGTTGTCTCCGGGTCCTCGCGGGGTGGTCGCGTCGTCACGCGCCCCCGAGTGACACGCGCCGCGGCACAGCACGTGCTCTGGGGTCCGGCGGGCCGTGCCCGAAGCCGGCCCTCACCAAGGACGAAGCTTCATATGAACCAGGGGAAGAAAGTGGGTCTGTTGGGGAGCCCGCTGCGTTGGGCCGGAGTGTCGATGACGCTGTTGTCGGCGCCCGTGAGCCTCGCGGAGGACTGCCCGACGCCGTCGCTGCAGCAGTGCGTGGACGTCGACTACCGCTCGAGCAAGTGCGGCGAGGCCCACGACGGATATTGCCAGCAGATCATCGAGACGGAGTGGAGGGCGCGCTGGGACAACGCGCCCAAGCGCACGGTGCTGTTGCCGGAGGAGTTCGGCAGCGGGACGGCGACGGTGGCCACCCAGCCCGTGTCGCTGGGCACCACGCGCGTGAGCGGCATGGACCAGGGCCTGTCGGGCCAGGTGCTCAAGGGGCAGATTCTCTACCGCAAGAAGCTGGAGAAGCTGACGAAGGCGGAGCTTGCGTACCTGGGGCAGCTGCAGGCCTGGGACAAGAACGGGACGCAGGTGACGTCCTGCCAGGAGTACGTGGACGAGAAGTACTACGACTACAGCCGCTTCGAGCGGCGCTCGGGCGTGCACGGCGACGACTACCGCGCGCTGTTCCAGTCGGCCTACGGTGGCGACGGCATCGCCCACCGCACGCTGTACAGCCGCGACGGCAAGAAGCTGGCGTCCATCTGGGGCGAGACGCGGGTGGCGAAGAACGCGTACTTCGCCTTCACGCCCGGCCCCTACCCGAAGGGCGTCAAGCCCTATGAGTTCACCACCGACGCCGCGCGGCTCGCCAACAACCCGGAGGCCCGGCAGTGGGCGGTGGCCTCGGACTCGTGGCACCAGGAGATGGCCGAGCAGCTCGCGCACATCCCGGATGACGAGCTCACCGTGCGCCAGGAGGAGCAGGAGGGCTTCATCGCGCTGCTCGCCCAGCGCGCGGGCATCTACGCCGACTGGCAGAAGGCGTACGCGCTCTTCCTGAAGAAGGACCGCGACACGAAGGAGCTGAACGCCACCACCGCCGAGCGGCTCTACGCGCTCGACAAGGTCATCGAGGAGCGCCTGGTCCAGGCCGAGGGGCAGGGCTGCCTCGACTCGAAGTACGTGACGTCCTGCGACTGGAGCCCGCGCCGCTACAAGCTGGAGCTGGACGCCGCCATGGGGCCGCGCCGCGCCGCGGACCTGCAGGCGTGCTTGTTCCTGACGGGCAACGACTTCAGCGAGACGAGCTTCGTGCGCAACGCGCACCTGCTCAAGATCTCCACCCTGAAGGAGAAGGACTACACCCTCAACACGACGATGCTGGCCCAGTACGTGCTCGCCTACGGCCAGTACATCCAGGCGCAGCAGGCGCCCACCAACCCGTCCACGGGCCTGGTGCGCCATGGCGGCGAGGCCGGTGACAGTGGCTACGCGGGCGACAGCTTCATGGGCGCCGGCTACGACTACAACGGCGGCTGGGAGGTCACGGCGCCGGGCGCTTCGAGCGCGCGGATGCAGGCGAAGGGCTTCGGCCTGACGGGCCCGTGGTGCGAGTACAACGCGCGCATCTACGGCGAGTTCAACGCCTACGCGAACCTCTTCAGCCCCACCCGCATGGAGGTCATCCACATCGACGGCTCCGCGGGCACCGAGGGCAACGGCATCCGGCTCACCGTGGGGGCCCGCTTCCTGGGGCAGTCCGTCTACACCCACGACCAGACCTACCCGCTGCGCGTCACCTTCGCGCAGACCAAGCCCGTGTACGCGTTCGACGAGGCCCAGACGTCCTACACCTTCATGGTCTGGTACATCCCCGTCACGCTGACGGCGGGCGTGTCCGCGGAGACGGGCGTCAAGTTCGACATCGGCGGCGCCATCACCCGTGACTGCGCGGCGGACCTGCTGGGCGTGGACCTGTTCGGCATCCTCACGCCGTACCTCTCCGTCAATGGCTTCGCGTCGGTGGGCATCGGCCTGCCGAAGGTCCAGGTCGCCGTCCGCGGCACGGTGGTGCTCACCCGCGCCAACCTCCCGCTGGAGACGGACATCGGCATCTACCTGAGCTCGCCCTCGCACCCGACGGACCCGAACACGCTGTTCCTGCGCCTCACCTCGAAGCTGGACATCGAGACGCGCTTCCTCGACGGGCGCATCTCGCTCTTCCTGCAGCTGTTCGACCTGAAGGCCGAGTTCCCCGTGTTCTCGTGGAGCGGCTTCGGCTTGAAGCACAACATCTACACCGAGACCAAGACGGTGCCGCTGGCGCGCATCTTCTAGTCACACGGCGGGGCCGCTCCGGCGCTCACGTGTCGGGGCGGTCCTCCTGGGGCGCCATGGCCTTCCATCGCCATGGCGTCCCGCCCCAGTCCCTTCCTTTCGAGGTCCTTCATGCGTCGCCCGAGGCTCGCCGTCCGTACGGCCGTGCTGTCCACCCTGCTGCTCACCGGCGCTGTGTCCGCCTGGTACTTCACGCGCCTCACCGTCGTCGCGGGCGAGGCCGCCCCGGTCGTCGTGAGCGACTCCCGCCTGCCCCTGTTCCAGTGGGCGCCGGGAGAGGAGCGCATCTATCGGTTCGCCTGGGATGACCTGCAGCGCGTGGAGCTCCCGATGCCCGTCCCGGGGGGCGCGACGTCGTCCGGCGCGGTGGAGGGCACGCTGCACCTGGAGGGCTCGCTCGCCCTGCGCGCGCTCGAGGTCCGCCCGGACGGCACGAGGGTGCGGCTGTCCCTGAAGTCCCTGGAGCGGCACGACGCGGTGCTCTCGGGGCAGCAGCTCTTTCCCGACGCGGCCTCCGTGGCGGCGCAGCTGCCCGAGTCCGCGTCGGCCTGGGTGGAGCTGGACGCGAAGGGCGCGCTCCTGGCGGTGCGCTTCTCGGAGTCGGAGCCCGCCATGTTCCGCCAGCTGGCGCAGACGCTCGCCGCGGAGCTGTTCCCCACCACCCTGCGCGACGCGGCCGAGTGGGACGTCGTCGAGTCCAACCAGACGGGCGAGGTCCAGGCCCGCTTCCAGTTCGACGGGGACTCCGCCCTGACGCGGCGGCGCACGCGCTACGTGACGCTGAACGCCGCGGGGAAGGACCGGCCGTTCCAGCAGGAGCTGCGCTCGCTCACCCGCTTCGAGCGCGCGCCGGATGGCCGGATGGCCGGGGTGTCCCACGACGAGTCGCTGGACGCGACGCGGACGGATGGCGCCCCGCTGATGTCGCGCCGGATGCGCCTTCGCGTGACGTTCTCCGCGCGGAGCATGGCGCCGCTGCTGGCGACGAACGAGGACAAGTCCCTCATCCGCAAGCCCGAGCAGATCGTCTTCGAGGGAGACAAGGAGACGGCGCTCCTGCGCAGCCAGGCGGACGGCATGACGGTGGACGAGGTCCTCCGCGTGCTCGCCGCCGCCACGCGCCCGGAGTCCATCCCGGAGCTGGACCGCTTCGTGCGCCGGGCCATCGCCGCGCTCAAGCTGGAGCCCGGCAGGACGCGGGAGCTCGCGGCGTCCTTCCTGCGTCCGGGCGTGAATCCGGGACTGCGTGAGCTCACCATGGACGTGCTCGCGGGCACGGGGCATGGAGAGGCCCAGGCGCTGATGCGCGAGCTGCTCCAGGCCCCCGTGGCGCGCGAGCACGAGACGTCCTACGGGCTGATGCTGCAGCGCGCGGGCTTCCTCGAGGCGCCCGAGCCGGAGACGGCCCGGATGCTGACCACGCTGCGGGAGCGGGCCCGCGCGGGCAACGACGTGGCCACCCGGCGCGCGTCCGAGTACGCGCTGGGCGGCGTGGTGTCGAAGCTCCCCTCCGGGGACCCCAACGTGGCGACCTACCTGCGCCCGCTCCAGGACTCGCTGCGCGACGCGAAGGACCCGCAGGACCGCATGCACGCGCTGCGCGCGCTGGGCAACACGCGGCAGGAGGCCGTGTTGGATGCGGCGCAGCCCTACCTGCGCGACGACTCCACCGAGGTGCGCGCCGCGGCGGCCGAGTCCCTGCGCGGCGTGCCGCAGGAGGTGGCCACACGCATGCTGCTCGACTCGCTGGTCCAGGAGCCGGAGCGGTTGGTGCAGGCGGCGCTGCTGGATGCGCTGGACGCACGCAGGCTGGACGGGGCGGACCTGGAGCGGCTGCGCGCCTGGGTCGTCTCGGGGGGGATGGTCTCCGGGGTGGAGGCCACGCTGCTCAACCTCATCACCCACCGCATCGAGGGCGGCGGCGCGCCGGTCCTCCAGATGCTCCAGGCGCTCGCGCTGCGCCCGGGCCAGCACTCCTCCACGCGCGCCCGCATCATGTCGCTGATGGCCCAGTCCTCCGCCGAGCTGGGGGGCTGAGTCCCGACGCGGCCTTCACTTCACTCCCACAACACCTCCGAGAACCTCATGACACGCATCCTCAACGGGCTGGGCCTGGTGGTCCTGCTCGGCCTCATCCTGGCGCCAGTCGCCCACGCGGACATCGTGGACGACGTGTGGCGCGGCACGAATGTCCGCCTCAACGCCGCGCGCATCCACGTGCGCGGCAACGACTACGCCACGGGCTACTGGCTCTTGCCCAAGTCGGCGGGCACCCTGAACCTGCACGTCCCGGCGCGCACCTTCGGCGTGAACTCCGACCTGGTGCTGAACCTGTGGGGCTCGCGCAGCGGCAACGTCATCACCTGGACCTTCGACGACACGCTGCCCTCGCCGTACTACCTGGGCGACGCCAACAGCGTCACGCGCGTGCGCGGCACGCTCAAGGCCTTCGCCCGCCAGGTGCGCGGCGCGGATGACCCCTACTGCGAGAGCGCTTCGTGTCCGCACAACGTCGAGCTGGTGCTGACGGGGGGCAGCCAGGTCTGGGTGGACGGCTACACGGACATCGTCTTCAAGTTCTACTGGACGGAGCCGGTGCAGGTGCGTCAGTTCGTCGCCTACGCGGGCGTGCCGCGTCCGCGCCTGGCGGCGCTCCGGGTGCTGACGTCCACCAACCGCTGCCCCTCCTCGAACGCCACGGAGCTGTCGGGTGAGGTCGTCCTGAGCAGCCCCGCGCCCGCGGGCGGAACGCTGGTGGAGCTCTTCAGTGTGGACGCGAGCGTCGGGGTCCTCAACGTGCGCGTGCCCGAGGCCCAGCGCACCGCGCGCTTCGCCATCCGGCTGCCCCCACATTGGGGCGGGCCCACCGTCATCCAGGGCTCCTCGGGCGGCATGCTCCAGTCGCAGCGGGTCGCCCTCAACCGGTGCGTCACCCAGGTGTTCGACTTCAACCGGTGGCGTCAGCTCCCGGAGGTGGCGATTGCCCGCCTCATCACCAACGAGGGCGCGGTCATCGGCCGTCTGGCGAACGACGAATCGGACAGCCTCATCACGAGCAGGTCCACCGTGCAGTCGCTGCGCGAGGCGCTCGGCGTGGACCGCGTCGACGTGAAGGCCGTCAGCGCGAGCGGAGACCTGTTCGGCACCGCGTACTCGTACAAGGGCCTGTCCGCGTTCCGGATGAAGGCGAACGAGGTGAAGGCGGGCGCGCAGCTGTGGGTCGACGGTTACGAGGCCCTGGTGGGCAACGCGCACGGCACGCCGCTGGTGCGCTGGCCCGATGACAAGGACGTCGTCTACGTCGTCGACGAGGTCGGCCCCGCGAAGCGCGAGGCGCTGACGGGGCTCGGCTCGGGGCGCCTGTTCTTCAACGCGCTGGGTGAGTCGGCGGCCGTGGTGCAGACGCAGAGCGGCCCTCGCGCGGCGCTCATCGCCGGCAAGGAGCGTCACATCCTCCTGGAGCTGGAGGCGGACATCGCCGCGCTCAACGACGTGGGCACGGTGCTGGGCACCGCGCGCGTCTCCGGCAAGCACAGCCAGCCCTTCCGGTGGACCCGCGAGAAGGGCGGCGAGCTGCTGCCCCTGCCCGAGGGCGCGCTGTCCGCGAGGGCGGGGGGGCTCAACACCAGCAACTGGGTGGTGGGGACGGCCACGGCGGAGGACAAGTCCCAGCGCGCGTTCATCACCCCGCCGGACGGGGAGAAGAGCTACCCGCTCTCCGAGCTCGCGCCCGAGGAGCTGGAGAAGGCGGGCCTGCGCATCGTGGAGGCCCTGTCCATCTCCGACAACCTCGAGGTGTTGGTCCGCGCCGTGAATGGCGACGGCAAGTCCGTGCACCTGGTGCTCAGTCCGTGAGCGGCGCGGAGCCGGTGCACCCCATGTCCTTCCAAGCAACGAGGAACCCCATCGTGAACCTGAACTCGCCCCTGAGGGGGCTCCTGATGCTGTGCATGGTCGTCATGGCGGGCTGCGGAAGCTGCCAGAGCGGCAACTCCGGATGCGACCCCAGTCAGTATGGAACCAACGGCTGCGCGTGCCGGACGGACTCCGCGAGCTGTGACACGGGCCTGGCCTGCAACAGCGGCACGTGCGTGCCGTGCGGCGGCGAGGGGCAGGATTGCTGTGTCGCCGCCTCCGCCACGTACTGCGGTGGCTCGCTGATGTGCGTGATGGAGTCGGGCGGGGAGAACTGCCGCAACTGCGGCGACGTCGGCGAGGCGTGCTGCAACTCGTCGGGCAGCCAGGTCTGCAACGCCAGCAGCAACTGCGTGGGCGGGACGTGCCAGTCGATTGCCGCCACCGCGTGTGACGCGGGCGGGACGGTGTTCTCCCTGGGCATCCAGAGCAAGCAGTTCTGCGCGGTGCGCGTCGTGGAGGTGCGCGCGACGTCGGCGCAGAAGGCGATGGAGTGTGCCACCGCCAGCGCGCTGTTCGACCCGATGATGGAGGTGCTCACCGACACGCCCAACCTCCCCATCCAGGACATCGAGGTCTGCGTGGAGACGGCGGCGGAGGGCCGGCGCACCACCACCGTCCGGGCCTTCGGCGAGTTCGAGGCCCAGCGCTGCGCGCGCTTCACACGCTGCGGGAACGACGGCTGCCTCTCCGTCCGGCTGGGGGCCTGCCGGTAGCGTGCGAAGGAGAACTGGAGCGAGGCCGCCTTGGGGGGCGACCTCGCTCCCACGGGCCGCGGCGAGGGTCATCGAAGGCCCTCGTCGTGGCCGTGGTTTCAAGGGCTCAGGGCTTGCCCAGCAGCTCCAGCGCGGACGTCGTCAGCGCGGTGACACCCGTGCGCAGCGTGCGCTCGCGGTCCGGGATGAAGCCGGAGGAGTGCAGGGACGGGAGCGGCTCACCCCCTGAGCGGGCCTGGAGGAAGCGCTGCGGCTCCACCGCGCCCAGCCACAGGAGCGCGGCGGGGACTCCGGCGCGGCCGTACTCGGAGAAGTCCTCGCCGCCCATGACGGGCTGGGCCTCTCCGACGTTCTTCTCGCCGAGCACGCGCACCACGGCCTCGGTGAGGCGGCGGGTGAGGGCCGGGTCGTTGTAGGTGGCGGGCGTGCCCTCGGTGACGTCGACCCTGGGCGGCCGCGTGGCGCCGGAGGCCAGGGCCTCCGCCTTGGCGATGCGCTCGATGCCCGCCAGGAGCGCCTTGCGGACCTCGGGCTTGTAGGAGCGCACGGTGAGCTGCAGGCGCACGTCGTCCGGGATGATGTTGTGCTTGGTGCCGCCGTGGATGGAGCCCACCGTCACCACCGCGGGCTCCAGCGGGTGCTTCTCCCGGCTGACCAGCGTCTGGAGCGCGAGCACCGTGCGCGCGGCCATCAGGATGGGGTCCACCGTCGTGTGCGGGTACGCGCCGTGTCCGCCCTTGCCGAAGAGCGTGATGTCCACCGAGTCCACGTGGGCCATGGCGTAGCCGGACACGTACTCCACGCGGCCCGCGGGCGCCGCGGTGGTGTTGTGCAGCGCCACCGCGAAGTCGGGTTTGGGGAAGCGCTTGAAGAGTCCATCCGCGAGCATCTTGCGCGCGCCGGCCCCAATCTCCTCCGCGGGCTGGCCCACCATCATCAGCGTGCCCTTCCACTGGTCCTTCTTGCGCGAAAGCAGCGTCGCCGTGCCCATCCACACCGTCATGTGCACGTCATGCCCGCAGGCATGCATCACCGGCACCGTCTGCCCGTCGCCGCCCTTCACCTGCACCTTGCTGGCGTAGGGCAGGCCCGTCTTCTCCTCCATGGGCAGCGCGTCCAGGTCCGTGCGCAGCATGACCGTGGGCCCGGGGCCGTTGCGCAAGAGCGCCACCACGCCCGTGCCGCCGACGCCCGTGGTGACGTCGAAGCCCAGCTTGCGCAGCCGCTCGGCCAGCTTCGCGGCGGTCTTCTCCTCCTGGAAGGACAGCTCGGGGTGCTGGTGCAGGTCGCGGTACAGCGCGTCCAGGTCCGGATAGAGGCCGTCGAGTCCCCCCAGCACGGGGGACGGCTGCGCACGTGCGGCGGACGCGGTCAGCAGGACGACGAGCACGGCCAGCAGGGAAGGGCGGTTCACCAGGAGGTCTCCGGTCCGTTTCGAGGGCCGGGCTACTACAGCACATCGCGCGAGGCCCCGGCGTCCACGCCCCTTGGTCGCCGGGTCATCCCGGACGCACCGACGCGAGTCGCGCCCGCTCCACGTCCGGCGCGAAGCCCGTGCCGCGCAGGAAGTCGAACCAGCGCTCCAGCACCGTCTCCACCGGCGGCAGCTCCACGCCCATCCGCCGGGCCATCGCGAGTGCGGGCTCCACGGGGTAGCGGGCGGTGTCGAGGAAGTCGAGTGACTCGGTGGCCGCGCCCAGCAGCCGCTCGGGCAGCCAGCGCACCCACGACACGGGCAGCGACAGGCGAGGCGCGCGTCGGCCCGAGCGTCGCGCGGTCCAGCGAATCAGCTCGTGGAACGTGGGCGAGCCCGGGTCCATCAGCGTGTACTCCTGCCCCGCGGCCTCCGGAACCTCCACCACGCCCGCCATGAAGCGCGCCACCGTGTCCACCGCGACCACGGGGACGAAGGTGTCCTTCGAGCCCAGGAGGACGGGCATCTTCCCGGCGTGGACGTGGGCCACGGTGTCGCCGAGCCCCAGGCTCTGCACCGTCGCCCCGGTGCGACTGTCTCCGATGACGGAGGACGGGTGCACGGTGGTGATGGGGACGCCCAAGCTCCCGGCGGTCTCCACCGCCACCTGGTGGGACAGCGCCTTGGAGGCCTCATAGGCGCCGGAGTCCTCGAAGCTCAGCGGGGGGGCGGGGACGATTCGCCCCGAGGCGTCGAGCCGCGGTCCGATGCGATAGCCCCCCACGAGCACGAGCCGGCGCAGCGCGGGCAGCTTCGAGGCCAGCTCCACCACGGCGCGGGTCCCCTCCACGTTGGTGCGCTGGGCCTCCTCGGGCGACAGGTGCCAGGCGAAGCGCGCGCCCAGCTGGAACACGTCCCGCACGCCCTGGAGGGCTTGGGTGTCCGCTGGCGTGAGCCCCAGGCCCGGCGCGTCCAGGTCTCCTTCGAGGAACACGAGCCGCTCGGGTGCGCCTCCGAGCGCCGCCACCCAGTCCCGGTAGGGCTGGCTGCGTCCCTGGGCGTTGCGAGCGAGCACGGCGACGTGTCGCCCGCGCCGCGTCAGCTCCGGCACGAGCCAGCGCCCCAGCAATCCCGTGGCGCCGATGACGAGCGAGTCCGGTGACGAATCCTTCATGATGACGACCTCTGTATCTAGACCAGTCTACATATTCTGGAGTCGCGCCGACGCGGCCCATCCGCGCACGGCGTGGGCCGTGCTCAGTCGAGTGAGAGCAGGCGCTCCAGTTCCTTGGAGAGCTCCTCGATGGGAGCCCGGCTGCGGTGGGCGCGCATGAGCAGCAGCGCGCCCTCGATGGAGGAGAGCACCAGGGCGGCGCGACGGCGCGACTCGGCGGCCGTGAGTCCCTCGGTCCGGAGCCGCTCGGTGAGCAGCTGCTGCCAGGACTGGAGCGCCTCGGCGGCGGCGGCGCGCACCGGCTCCGGCGTGGCGCCGGAGGACAGCACCACGGCGGACACGGGGCAGCCCTTCTCGAAGCCGGAGGCCTCCGCGCGGTCCGCCAGCTGCGCGAGCGCGCGACGCAGCCCGGTGACGAGGCCCTTGGATGAGCCGAGGTGCTCACCGAGCAGCCGCGTCACCTCCGCGGACGAGGCCTGGAGGGCTTCGATGGCGAGCTGCTCCTTGCCCCCCGGGAAGTGGAAGTAGAGCGAGCCCCGAGGCGCCTTGCCGGCCTCGAGCAGCTCGTTGATGCCCGCGCCGGCGTACCCCGAGCGCTCCAGCATCTCCGCCGCGGCGGCAATCATCCGCCGACGAGTGTCCTCTCCCTTGCTCACGACCGGATGAATATACCGGTCGTCATATTCTGTCGAGCCCTTCGACGCCGGGGCTCAGCGGCGGCCCTTGCCCAGGCGGGCGATGAAGAGCACGTGGCGGGGGCCCTTGGTGCCGTGGGCGTGGGGGTGGAGGACCTCCACGGTGAAGCCGCACTTCTCCAGGCGCCGCTCGAAGCCAGGGGCGGGGCCCGCGCTCCAGACGCCGAGCGTGCCCCCGGAGCGCAGGGCGCGCGCCGCGTTGGACAGACCAGGCAAGCCGTAGAGGCCCTGGTTGTCGGGGTGGGTGAGCGCGGTGGGCCCGTTGTCCACGTCGAGCAGGATGGTGTCGAACGTCTGCGGGTTGCGGGCCATGACGCGGCTGACGTCGGCCTCGACCACGGAGACGCGCTGGTCCTCCAGCGGCGCGCGGGCGAGGGGCGACAGGTGGGGCCCGCGGTTCCAGGCGACGACGGTGGAGAGCAGCTCCGCCACGGTGACCTGGACCCCCGGGCCCACGGCGTCCAGCACGGCGCGCACGGTGTAGCCGAAGCCGAGTCCACCGACGAGCACCCGTCCGGTGCCTCGGCTCGCCAGCTCCTCGCAGCCGGCCTTCGCGAGCGCCTCCTCGGAGCCGTGCATGCGGCTGGACATCAGCGTCTGTCCGCGCACGCGCAGGACGAGCTCGTCCCCTCGGCGGACCAGGGTGAGCTCCCCCACGTCCGGGACATTGGCGCTCTCGAGTGTCTCCCAGGGCTTCATGCGCCCGGCTCATCGCCCGGAGCGGGCCCGGGGTCAAGCACTCCGCGCGGCACGCCCGGCCCTCGTGCCTCTGCCTGTGTGCAATGCCCTGTCCCGTCCTCATCCATATCCCCGCGAGGGCGCCAGGTCGCGGCGTCCCACCGGAGGAGGCATCCAGGCCATGAACGAGCGCGAGGCTTACCTGCAGAAGATGGACGCCGAGAAGCAGCGCATCGACGCGCGAATCGCGGAGGTCGAGGCACAGGCCGACATCCGTCAGGCACAGGACGAGGTAAAGGAGCTGAGGGGCGTGAAGCAGCGCCGCGAGGCGTTCCATCGCAAGCTGGAGGAGCTGCGCCAGCGCGGCACCGAGGACTTCGAGCGGGGTAAGCAGGAGCTGCTGCGCGCCTGCGACGACACCCGCAAGTCGCTCGACGACGCGGAGGAGCAGGCGGGCCAGCGCCGCGCGGCCTACGAGCGCAAGCGCGAGGCGGAGCTGCGGCAGTTGGGGGCCCAGTTCGACGGGTACGAGGCGGACATCTCCCGCTCCCGCGCGGAGGACTCGCTGCTCACGAAGGAGGAGCTGCGCTTCCTGCGCTCGTCGTTGTCCAGCACGGGTGAGTCGCTGCGGCGATTGATGAAGGCCCGAGGCGGCGAGTGGGCGAGGCTGCGGGGGGAGTACGAGGCGTCCTGGCGCGAGCTCGTCGAGAACTCGCGCAAGATTCGCGCGGACAGCCCCGATGCGTCGCAGACCCCGCCGTCCCCGTCCTGAGCTCGCGAGGGAACCCAGGACGTCCCATGCGCGTGGAGGACGTGCGCCGGCGTGACGCGGCCCTCATGGCGCGACACCCGGCGCATCCTGTCGGCACTGGAGACGGGCACGGTACATTCCGAGTCTCCCCCGGAGGCATCGAATGGGCGTGTTCGTCGAGCCGTCACAGTCCTCGCGCGAGTCCACCTCCGCGTCCTCGGCGGGAGGTGGCGCCATGGAGGGGGGCTCGTCGCGCACGAAGTCGCTGGGCGCGCTCCAGCAGGCGCTGGACTCCTCCCCGAGGGTGGTGGCGCAGGCGAAGCAGGCGCAGACGCTCCAGCGCCGTGCCTCGCCGCGCAACGACACGGGCCTTCCGGACTCGCTGAAGTCCGGCGTCGAGTCCCTGTCCGGCATGTCGCTGGACGACGTGCGCGTGCACTACAACTCCTCCGCGCCCGCGCAGCTCCAGGCCCTGGCCTACACGCAGGGCTCGGACATCCACGTGGCGCCGGGCCAGGAGAAGCACCTGGCCCACGAGGCGTGGCACGTCGTGCAGCAGAAGCAGGGACGCGTGCGGCCCACGGCCGAGTTGCAGGGCGCCGCGTTCAACGATGACTCTGGCCTGGAGCACGAGGCCGACGCCATGTCCGCGCGGGCCGCGAGGCTCCCGGCGGAGTCCACGCATGACGTCGCGACCGCGCAGCTCAAGGCGGCTCCGAGCACCGGCTCATCAGGGGCGAGCCTCCCCATCCAGCGGGTCGCGGTGCAGCTTGGCGCGAGTGCCGCGGGGCGCATCAACCAGGTGAACGTGGGCGGGCGCGCCGGCTCGTTGTGGCCCACGGAGCGCCACCACACCACGCCGTGGCAGACGTACCTCGACACCCTCGACCGCGCCCTGCTCGGCCGGACGCCTGCCACCGCCATCAACAACATGAACACCCTGGACAACCACCTGCACCAGCTACCGGGCTGGGACCTGGTCGACAGCCTCACGGACGACAGGCAGGAAGCCCTCCGGGAGGAGATCGACCTGCTGGCCGCCCATCGCGATGCCGCCAACAACGCGGCTCCAGGGACGATGGCCCAGGGATTCTCGCTCCAGGCGTATGTCCAGCAGTGGCTGGTCGTCCGCAGCAAGCTCCCCCTGTCTCAAGCCAACTTCGGAGGCGGCGCGGGCAATGTCGCGAACGACGCCGCCGTCGCCCGAGCGGGTAACGCGGCCGATGGTGGTGGCGTCACCAACGACGAACTCCGGGACGCGCTGTTCAGCCTCTTCGACTTCGACACCGTCCAGAACCTGCATACGAACGAGGACGGAGAGAACGACGAGGGCGAGTACGCCGCCCTGGGGCTCGACCCCGACCAGACGAACGAGAACCTGGACGAGCTGCGCGCCATGCTCTTCGAGCAGCACGCCCGCTCCGTCCGGTTGGCCTATCCGGTGGCCTTCGGAAGGCTCTACGCGAACGTCGACGCGATGGTGGCCGCCATGGAGGCGCACTGGGGCGTCGGCGACGAGTCCGAGGCCGAGGAGTCGGAGGACTCCGAGATGACGGAGACCTCCGACTCCGATTGAGCCCCATCCATGAAGAAGCCCCCCGCCCATCCACGAAGGACGGGGCAGGGGGCTCCGAGTGCTTCCGCGGCCGTGTCTACGCCGTGCGCTTCACGTTCTTCGACGCGTCCACCAGCACCTTGGCGAAGGTGAGCCCGTTGGGGCCCGCGTCGGCCTGGATGGTGTCGCCCGGCGCGAAGTCGCCGTTGAGGACCTTGATGGCGAGCGGGTCCAGCAGGTTCTTCTGCACGGCGCGCTTGAGCGGACGGGCGCCGTACGTCGGGTCGTACCCGCGCTCCGCGAGCAGCTCCCGGGCCGCGTCCGTCAGCTCCAGCGTGAGGCGCTTGTCCGCCAGCAGCTTGCCCAGCTTCGCCAGCTGCAGGTCGACGATGCGGTAGATGTCCTTCTTGCGCAGCGGCTCGAAGATGACGATTTCGTCCACGCGGTTGAGGAACTCCGGACGGAAGTGCGCGCGCAGCGCGTCCAGCACCTCGTCGCGCGTCTTCTCGTCCAGCTCGTCCTTGCCCGCCATGCCCGCCTGGATGTCCGCGGAGCCCAGGTTGGACGTCATGATGAGCACCGCGTTCTTGAAGTCCACGGTGCGACCCTGGCTGTCCGTCAGCCGGCCCTCGTCGAGAATCTGGAGCAGGATGTTGAAGACATCCGGGTGCGCCTTCTCGATCTCGTCGAAGAGCACCACGGTGTACGGCCGGCGGCGCACCGCCTCCGTGAGCTGTCCGCCCTCCTCGTAACCGACGTAGCCCGGGGGCGCGCCGACGAGCCGCGCCACCGCGTGCTTCTCCATGTACTCGGACATGTCGATGCGGACCATGGCCGAGTCATCGTCGAAGAGGAACTCCGCCAGCGCCTTGGCCGTCTCCGTCTTGCCCACGCCCGTGGGGCCCAGGAAGATGAACGAGCCGATGGGCCGGTTGGGGTCCTGCAACCCGCTGCGCGCCCGGCGCACGGCGTTGGACACGGCCTCGATCGGGCTCCTCTGACCAATCACCCGGTTCGCCAGCCGCTCCTCCATGTGGACCAGCTTCTGGACCTCGCCCTCCATCAGCCGGGAGACGGGGATGCCCGTCCACTTGGCCACCACGGACGCGATGTCCTCCGAGTCCACCTCCTCCTTGAGGAACTTGTGGTTCTTCTGCAGCTCCATGAGCTTGGTGTTCTGCGTCTGGAGCTCCTTCTCCAGGGACGGCAGCACGCCGAACTTCAGCTCCGCGGCGCGGTTCAAATCACCCTGGCGCTCGGCCGCGAGCTGGTCGTTCTTCACCTTCTCCAGCTTCTCCTTCAGCGTCCGGATGCCCGCAATGGCGCCCTTCTCCGCGTCCCAGTGCGCCTTGAGCCCGTCGAAGCGCTCGCGCAGGTTGGCCAGCTCCCGCTCGATGGTGGCCAGACGCTCCTGCGAGTGCAGGTCCGTCTCCTTGCGCAGGCCCTCCTTCTCGATCTGGAGCTGCGTCATCTTCCGGCGCATGTCGTCCAGCTCGGTGGGCATGGAGTCGATTTCGATGCGCAGGCGGCTGCCGGCCTCGTCGACCAGGTCGATGGCCTTGTCCGGCAGGAAGCGGTCCGCGATGTAGCGGTGGCTGAGCGTGGCGGCGGCCACCAGCGCGCTGTCCTGGATGCGCACGCCGTGGTGCACCTCGTAGCGCTCCTTGAGGCCCCGCAGGATGCTGATGGTGTCGTGCACGCTGGGCTCGCCCACGTACACGGGCTGGAAGCGGCGCTCCAGCGCGGCGTCCTTCTCGATGTGCTTGCGGTACTCGTCCAGCGTCGTCGCGCCGATGCAGTGCAGCTCGCCGCGCGACAGCGCCGGCTTGAGCATGTTGCCCGCGTCCATCGCGCCCTCGGCCTTGCCCGCGCCGACAATCGTGTGGATTTCGTCGATGAAGAGGATGACCTGGCCCGCGGAGTCGGAGACCTCCTTGAGCACCGCCTTGAGCCGCTCCTCGAACTCACCGCGGTACTTGGCGCCCGCCACCATGGCACCCAGGTCCAGCGTGATGAGCTGCTTGTTCTTCAGGCCCTCCGGCACGTCGCCGTCGACGATGCGCCGCGCCAGGCCCTCCGCGATGGCCGTCTTGCCCACGCCCGGCTCGCCGATGAGCACCGGGTTGTTCTTGCTGCGCCGGCTGAGCACCTGGACACAGCGGCGGATCTCCTCGTCGCGGCCGATGACCGGATCCAACTTGCCCGCGCGCGCGGCCTCCGTCAGGTCGCGCCCGTACTTCTCCAGCGCCTGATACGTGGACTCCGCGTCCTGGCTCGTCACGCGGCCGGAGCCCCGGACCTCCTTGAGGCTCGACAGCACGCGCTCGCGCGTGACGCCCGAGGCCTTCATGATTTCGCCGACGGTGCCCTTGTCCTGCGTGAGCGCCAGCAGCAGGTGCTCGGAGGAGATGAACTCGTCCTTGAGCGCCTTGGCCTCGTCGTCGGCCTTGTCGAAGGTCTTCAGCAGGCGCTGGCCGAGCATCGCGCTCTCACCGCCCTGCATCCGCGGCAGCTTGCCGAGCGCCTCGCCCAGACGGGACGCGAACAGCTTCACGTCCGCGCCAATCTTGCGAAGCAGCGGGTCGACGAGGCCGTCCTTCTGACCCAACAGCGCGGCGGCCAGGTGCTCCGGCTCGTACTGGGGATTGTCGGCGCGGCGGGCCAGCGTCTGGCCCTCTTGGATGGCTTCCTGGGCCTTCACCGTGAACTTATCGAGTCGCATACACTCAACGTAAGAGTCGCGGAGGCCTTGGCAAGTTGGTGCGGTGCGTCACGAGTCGTGCCCGGGGCTGCGCCGGAAGCGGAATACTTTGGACTCCTGGTAGCGGCTGGCTTTTCGAGGTGCCTGGGTTGCCACGAGGGACGTGGCTCGGTTATAGGCGGCGCGCACCCGCGGGGGGCTGAACCTGGAAGCGCACGGCGGCTATCTCATTCGACTCGAAAGCTTCGGCGGGCTGGAGTTGCTCCGGCAGGCCCGCGAGGCGCTGCAGCTGGACGGCGCGTCGGGCGCCACCGGGCTGCAGGTGTCGGTCAACCGTCGCCGCAAGGTGGTCCGGCTGGCCTACGTGGCGCCCTTCACCCAGGGCCGGCCCGGCGCCCACTGGTACGCGGCGCACCATGCGCTGCCCCGGCTGCTGTCCCGCGCGGCCAACACCACCGTGCACGCGTACGTGTACGACCCGGACGAGGGCGAGGAGGTCATCGCCTACGGCAACGGTCGGCGCGTGGGCGGCGAGCGGGTGGTCTACGACAACGTGGACCTGCCGGAGGGCCGTCCGGAGGATTTGGACGAGGCCGCCTTCCTGCACATGCAGTCACGCTGGCCCATGGGGCACCTGGCGCACGTCTTCGGGCTGTCGCGGCAGGCGCTCCTGAAGCTGCCCGTGACGGGGCAGGTGCTGGGGCTGGAGGACTCCACCGCGGACGTGGAGGCGGTGCTGGAGTCCCTGCTACCGGGCTCCGTGGCGCCCCACGCCCACTGAAGGACGGCTAGCCGTCGACGGCGCCGTCCTGGGTGACGAGCGCCTGGCGCACGGACTCGCTGCGGAAGAACTGGCCAATCACGGCGAAGGTCCCCGCGATGAGCGTGGTGCCCGCCACAGTCATGCCCAGGGCGAGCCAGGGAGCCACGGTGGTGACGGCCTCGGCGGCGGAGGGGTCCTGATACTCGGGGCGCTGGGCGAGCGTCTGGGCCAGGGTGACGCCCACGCGTCGAGCCACCACGGCCCACTGGGCGCCGTCGATGGTGCGCAGCACCGCCACCGTGACGGCGGCGCGGCCGAGCATCCGGCCCATGGCGCCCCGGGGCAGGTCTCCGGGGCGGAGCATGCGCAGGGCGGACACGAAGACGAAGGCACACGCCACGGCGAGCACGCCCATCAGCGCGGCACGCGGCTCACGCATGGGCTCGAGCGCCTGGTACTGCGTCTCCAGCAGGTGCTGGAGCACGGCCGGGTCATTGCCGAGGAGGAGCGGCGGGCCCTTCTCCAGGTGCTGGGAGCGCACCTCGTAGAAGTGCGCCAGCTCCGTGGCCTCGTTCAGGGATGCCCAGCCCGTCAACGCGGCGAGGATGCAGGCCACCAGCGCCGCGAAGCGGATGTGCCCGGGCAGCGAGCCCGAGCGGGGAGCAGACACCGTCACCGCTTGCTTGCCTCCACGAAGCGCAGTCGCAAGTCGGCGAGCAACCCGTCGAAGAGCTTCTCCTCTTCGGCCGTCAGGTTGCCCCGCGTCTTCAGCCGCAGCATCGACAACAGGTCCAGGTTCTGCCGGGCCAGCGGCAGGTCCTTCGTCGTCTGGCCCGTTTCGGGGTTCGGCGCATCACCCAGGTAGATGAGCACCGCGGTGCCCAGCCCCATGATGAACGTGGTGAAGCCGATGGGCTCCTCGGACGCGGAGCGCGCTTCCCCCCGCATGACGAAGGTCTCGCCGCGCTTCTCGTCCGCGGGGCTCATGGATTGTTCGGCTCGTCTTCGGAGGAGGCGACGGCGGCCAGGTCGGCCTCGTCATTGTTGGTGACGGGGGCCTCGTCGTCCGCCTCGTCGGCCTCATCGGACTCGTCCACGTCGTCCGTCTCGTCCTCGTCGTCGTAGTCGTCCTCCACGTCGTCGAGCATGAAGGTCTCCACCGGGACGGACTTGTCCGCCACATCAGGCAGGCTCTCGAGGTAGCGCTTGTGCGCCTTCTCGTCCAACTGGCCCGAGCGCAGGTACCGCTCCGCGGTGCGCTTATCGAGGTGCTTGGGGTCCACCGTGTCCGCCATGTTTCAAATCCTCAGAATTGCTTGGAAAACAGCGCGCCACCTTATAGCAGAGGGGCCGCCTGTCAACGCCGCCGTCCCGTCTTCCCAGTGCCGATGAACGTCCCGCCCCGTCCGCTGCTTCCCCCCGGCCTCTATCTGTTGTGCGACGACACCGTGTTGCCGGGCATTCCGCTGGTGGCCAAGGCGGAGCGCCTGCTGGCGGGCGGCGCGCGGGTGGTGCAGCTGCGGATGAAGCGCACGCCCGTCCGCGAGGCGCTGGAGGTGGCGCGGACGGTGGTGTCGCTGTGCCGGAGCGCGGGCGCGGTGTGCCTGCTCAATGACCGGGTGGACCTGGCGCTGTTGTCGGACGCGCACGGGGTGCACGTGGGGGATGAGGACCTGCCAGCCCGGGATGCGCGGGCGCTGTTGGGGCCCGGCCGGCTGGTGGGCGTCACGGTGCGGGATGAGCGCGGCGCGCGGGAGGCGCTGGAGGCGGGCGCGGACTACGTGGGCGTGGGGCCGGTCTTCGGCACGACGACGAAGGCAGTGCCGGCGCCGGTGCTGGGGTTGGAGGGGCTTTCGCGCGTGGTGAAGGGCAGCGCGTTGCCGGTGGTGGGGATTGGCGGCGTGGGGCTCGCCAACGTGGCGAGCGTGGCGGCGACGGGCGCGCATGGCGCGGCGGTGGTGTCGGACGCGCTGCTCGCCCAGGACATCGCCGAGCGGGTGCGGCTGCTCGCGGGCGCGTTTGAACGAGGCCGTGTGGGGGGGTAGGTTCGTCCGACGGACTCCCCCATGAACAATCATCCGCGACACCATGGTCAGCCGCCCCGGCGGCCCAACATCGGCATCACCCCGGACTGGAGCCAGCCCGAGGACCAGCCCTTCGCGAGGTACGAGCTGAAGGTGCCCTACGCGGAGGCGGTGCTGCGCGCCGGAGGGCTTCCCTTCGTGTTGCCGTACGCGGACGACCCCACGTGTGTGGAGGCGTATCTGGACCGGGTGTCGGGGCTGCTCGTCACCGGCGGCGCGTTCGACATCCCGCCCGAGGCGTACGGCGAGACGGCGCGCGAGGGACTGGGCGCGCTCAAGGAGGGGCGCACCGCGTTCGAGGCCGCGCTGATGCGTGGGGCGCTCAAGCGGAACATGCCCGTGCTGGGCATCTGCGGCGGCATGCAGCTGCTCAACGTGGTGCTGGGCGGCACGTTGTTCCAGGACATCGGCCGCGAGGTGCAGGGCGCGCGCGAGCATGAGCAGAAGCACGACCGCACCCAGCCGCAGCACCCGGTGGACGTGCGCAGCGGCTCGCTGTTGGCGGAGGCCGTGGGCCATGGCCAGCTGATGGTGAACTCCACGCACCATCAGGCGGTGCGCACGGCGGGCAAGGACGTGAGCATCTGCGCGATGGCGCCGGACGGCGTGGTGGAGGCCATCGAGTCCACCACCCACGCGTTCGCCGTGGGCGTGCAGTGGCACCCCGAGTACATGTCCACGACGATTCCCGTGCACGTGGGGCTGTACAAGACCTTCGTGCAGAAGGCGCGTGAGCATCGGCGATGAGCCCGAGGGTGGTGCTGCTCGCGGGGCTGGAGCCGACGGGGCGGGCGGGGCTGCTGGCGGACGTGGCCGCGGTGCGCGCGCTGGGTGGGCAGCCCGTCGCGGTGCCGCTGGCGCAGACGGCGCAGGGGCGGCGGACGTTCTCCTGGACGGCGTCTCCTCCGCGCGTGGTGACCGCGCAGCTCACCGCCGCGCGCGAGCTGGGGGAGGTGCACGCGGTGAAGTGGGGGATGGTGCCGGGGCTGCCGCAGCTGGAGGCCGCGAGCCGCGCACTGAAGAGCGCGAAGGCGTGGTGGGTGGTGGACCCGGTGGTCTTCACGTCACGGGGGCAGCGACTGTCGCGCCTGTCCGCGCGGCGCTACCTGGCGCTCGCGGGGCCGCGGGTGGTGCTCACGCCGAACCTCGATGAGGCGGGGTGGCTTCTGGGGCGGCCCGTGCCAGAGGACGTGGCGGGTGCGCGCGCGGCGGCGACGGAGCTGCTCTCGCATGGTTTCGGCGGAGTGCTGGTGAAGGGCGGGCATCTGCCCGACACGGGGGCGCTGGCGGACGTGCTGGCCACGCCTGATGGCGTGCTCGAGGTGAAGGGCCAGCGGCTCGCGCGCTCCCCGGAGAAGCGCGGGACGGGGTGCCGGCTGGCGTCGGCGCTGGCCACGGAGCTGGGACGCGGCCAGTCGCTCGAGGCGGCCACGCGCACCGCGCGCAAGCTGGTGATCCGCTACCTGAAGACAGGCCGCGAGTAGGGCTCCACGGGTCGCGCTGGTTGCGGCGGAGCACTGGCGGCGTCGAGGTGAGGTCGGGCCGCGAGTAGGGCTCCACAGGTCGCGCTGGTTGTGGCAGAGCACTGGCAGCGTCGAGGTGAAGCCGGACCGCGAGCAAGTGCATTCCTCGGGGCCGCGCTGGCTGCGGCAGCGCACTGCCGACGTCGAGGCGCGTGCGGCGGCGTCGAGGTGAAGCCGGACCGCGAGCAGGCGCACGCCTCGGGGCCGCGCTGGCTGCGGCAGCGCCCTGCCGGCGTCGAGGCGCGTGCGGCGGCGTCGAGGTGAAGCCAGACTGCGCGTAGGTTCGCTCTTCGGGGCCGCGCTGGCTGCGGCAGCGCACTGCCGGCGCCGAGGCGCGTGCGGTAGCGTCGCGGTGAAGCCGGACCGCGAGCAGGCCCACTCCTCGGGGCCGCGCTGGCTGCGGCAGCGCACTGCCGGCATCGAGGCGCGTGCGGCAGCGTCGAGGTGAAGCCGGACCGCGAGCAGGCCAACTCCTCGGGGCCGCGCTGGCTGCGGCAGCGCCCTGCCGGCGTCGAGGCACGTGCGGCAGCGTCGAGGTGAAGCCGGACCGTGCGTAGGGTCGCTCCTCGGACCGCGCTGGCTGCGGTGCGCGGCCCAGGGCGTCATCACGCACTCACTGGCTGCGCGACTCGCGCAGCGGCGCCGAGCCCCGCGGCGCCATGCGCCGTCGTGAGTGCGGCTCCGCCCGAGGTCCGGGCGTGGACCTACTCGCCGCGGCTGCGGCTCTCGAAGCGGGTGTACTCGGCGAGGAACACCAGCGGGATTTCGCCGATGGGGCCGTTGCGCTGCTTGGCGATGATGAGCTCGACGGGGATGACGGTGGTGGCGCCCGTGGACGGGGGCGGAGCCTCGCCGCCTTCCTCCACCTCTTCACGGTGGATGAACATCACCACGTCGGCGTCCTGCTCGATGGAGCCGGACTCACGCAGGTCCGACAGCATGGGCTTGCCGCCCTTGCGCTCCTCGACCTTACGGCTGAGCTGACTGAGGGCGATGATGGGCACCTCCAGCTCCTTGGCCAGCTGCTTGAGGGCACGGGAGATTTCGGCGACCTCCAACTGACGGCTCTCCACCTTGCCCTTCTGATGCATGAGCTGGAGGTAGTCGATGATGAGGAGCGACAGGCGCGGGTCCTTCTGCTTCACGCGCCGCGCCTTCGCGCGCAAGTCGAACGGCGACAGACCGCCGGAGTCGTCGATGTAGATGGGCGCGTTGTAGAGCGCGCCTGCCATCTCCTGGAACTTCTCCTCGTCATGCGGAGAGAGCCGGCCGCCACGCAGCTTCTTCATGTCCACCCGCGCGGTGGACGCGAGCAGACGCATGAGCAACTGGTCGGCGGGCATTTCCAGACTGAAGATGCCGACGGCCTTGTTGTCCTTGAGCGCCGCGTGCACCGCCATGTTCATGGCGAACGACGTCTTGCCGACACCCGGACGGGCCGCGAGGATGATGAGCTCGCCGGCGTGCAGGCCCGTGAGCTGGTTGTCCAGGTCGATGTAGCCGGTCGACAGGCCGGTGATGCCCGTCGCCGCCGACTTCATCTTGTCGAGCAGGTCGAGCGTCTGCTCCATCAGCTCGCTGACCGGACGCAGATCTCCTTCGCGCTTCTTCTCCGCGAGGAGGAACACCTTGCGCTCGGCCTCGTCGAGCAGCACCTCCAGCTCGCCCGTCTCCTGGCTGGCGAGCTCTTGAATCTCCCGGCCCACGTTCGCGAGCCGGCGCCGCAGCGCCTGGTCCTTGACGATGTTCGCGTACTGGACGGCGTTGGAGGCCAGGGGGACGACCTGGTCCAGCCGCATCAGGTACGCGGGCCCCCCCACGGCGACGAGCTGCCCGAGGACCTTCAGCTCCTCCGCCAGCGTCAGGTGGTCGACCTGCTTGCTCTGGCCGTCCAGGCGGATCATCGCCGCGAAGATCTGGGCGTGCGCCGGGCTGGAGAAGTCGTCCGCGTGGACGACTTCGCCCACCGCGGCGATGAGTGAGTTGTCGGCGAGCACGGACCCTAGGACCGCGCGCTCGGCGGCGAGGTCCTCGTGGACCTTTCGCCCATCTCTGACGTCGAGGGAGTTCTCCATGGCTGCCCGCCCACTCTACAGGCGGCTCTGACATCCCCCTATTTTTCCGCCACAGACCTGTAGCAACGGGTGGGCACAAGGCGTCCTCCACCCCACCAGGTCACCCCTCCAAGCCCCAGCGCCGCAGGAAGGCTTCACGCCACGTGCGGCTGAGGACCACCGTCGTGCCGTTCTTCAGCACGAGGATGCCGTCGCCGTGCGTCCAGGGCTCCAGCCGGGCCACGGCCTCCAGGTTGATGATGTCGCCCCGGTGGATGCGCACGAAGCGCTCCGGGTCCAGGCGCTCCTCCAGGGCGCGGAGGCTCTGGCGGACCAGGTGCTCGCCGCCGGCCGTGTGGACGCGCACGTACTTGTCCTCGGAGGACAGGCGCCACACCTCCTCCAGGCGCAGCGGCACCCAGGCCTCGCCGGACTTCACCACCAGCCGCTCCAGCGCGCGTCGGGGGGCCGCGGTGGCCACCTCGCGCAGCAGCGCCTGGAGTCGCTCGGCTTCGCCCCCACCGCCGAGGAGCTGGGCGTGGGCCTTGTCCAGGGCGCGGGTGAAGCGCTCGCCGTCGTAGGGCTTGAGCAGGTAGTCCACCGCGTGGGCCTCGAAGGCCCGGAGCGCGAAGTGGTCATAGGCCGTGGAGAAGATGACGGCGGGGCCCGGCTCGGCGCCGAGTGCATCGAGCACCTCGAAGCCCGTCAGCCCCGGCATCTGCACGTCGAGCACGACGAGGTCCGGCCGGAGCGCCTCGATGCGCTCCAGCGCCTGCGTTCCATCCTCCGCCTCGCCCACCAGCGTGAAGCGCGTCTCGTGCTCGAGCAGGCGCTTCACCTTCGCGCGGGCGGGCGCCTCGTCATCCACCACGAGCAGTCGGAAGGTCGTCATGGCGTGAGGCTCCGTCCCTTCGTCCGGGCGCGGCTCGCGGCATCCGTCGGCACGCCGCGAGACGACTCCCTCGCCTCGCGGGAACCTGCGCCTCGTCGACCACCCATGCGGGTCCTCATGGCATGCCGCTCCGGGGCAGCGTGAGCGCCACGCTCGCGCCGCCCTCGGGCCCGCGTCCCCGCTCCAGTCGGGCCCGTCCACCGTGCAGCAGCGCCAGCGCCTGCTCCAGGTGGGAGAGCCCCACGCCCGGCCCCGAGGCCGGTGAGCTCTCGCCGAAGCCTCGCCCGGTGTCCTCCACCTCCAGGCGCAAGTCACCACCGCTCTCGCGAGCGCGGATTCGCACCTCCAGCGGCTCGCGGCGGTCCTGGTTGTGCTTCACCGCGTTCTCCACCAGCGTCTGCAGGGCGAAGCAGGGCACCCGCGCCGAATCGAGGGCCGGCGCCACGCTCCAGCTCACCCTCAAGCGGTCCCCGAAGCGCGCGGACAGCAGCGCGATGAAGCGCTGCGCATGGGCCCGCTCCTCCGCCAGCGTCCACGTGGGCTCGGCCCGCTCCAGGCTCGCGCGCAGCAGCTGCCCCAAATCACTCAGCAGCCGGTCCGTGCGCGCCAAGTCCTCGTACATGACGGAGCTGATGGTGTGCAGCGAGTTGAAGAGGAAGTGCGGATGGAGCTGGCCGGTGAGGGACTGGAGCTGGGCGGAACGCAGCTCGCCTTCCAGCTCCGCCGCGCGCAGGGCCCGAGCCTGTCGCTCACGCCACGAGGCCAGCAGGATGACGAAGGCCGCCGTCAGTCCGTAGACGAGCACGTCCTTCACCATCTCCATCGGCAGCCGGAAGCCCAGCGGTCCGTAGTCGTACCGCCCCCAGCCGAGCAACACGTAGAGCGGATGGCGCGAGCCCATCATGAAGAGGATGTGCGCCGTCGTGTAGAGCGCGAAGCACACCGTGTGCAGCCCCACGAAGCGGACCCAGCCCGATGCGCGGGGCGACGGCGCATTGAGCGCCGCGAACAGGATGACGGGCGCCGCGAGCCACCCGGAGAGCGCTCCGGTGATCTCCCACAAGTAGGCCCGTGACGCGGGCAGGGAGGTGAGCCCGTTGGCCAACTGGTCCAGCCGCACCGCGGTGCCATACGACAGGCCGATGAGCAGGCTGAGGCCCAGCGTCACGAGCACCGGACGGACACGGAGGTGTGGCCAGCGCCAGGCGGGCTTCACGAGGGTGGGGGCGTCCATGAGGTCCTCGTCACGCAGTATGCCCCGGAGCCGCCGCACCCGGTGCGTGCACCCGGAGTGACGCACGGGCCTTCAGCCCGAAGAGCGGCCTCAGCCAGGGCAGGCGAGCGACTCCCTCGCTCAAGCCCCAGGAGAGCAGGAAGGACACCACGAGGACGCAGCCGAACAACGCCCACGGCCCCACCGGCAACCTCAAGAGCGCGAAGCCCACCACGATGATGACCGTCTGGTGGACGATGTAGAACGGGTAGGAGAGTTCCTGCGCGTGCCGCAGCCACGGGCGCGAGGTGGTGATGGAGCGCCGCGCCCAGCCCAGCGCCGTGAGGATGAACAGCCACTGCGAGGCCACCCGGCCCAGCGTCTCCGGAACGCGCGGGTACTCGTTCGGAGGCACCATCACCGCGAAGAGCACGGCCGACAGCCCCAGCAGCGCCCACCTGCGCTCCACCAGCGCGTCCCACAGGCGCGGCGTCCGCCCCATCAGGTGGCCCACCAGGAACAACAGTCCGTAGTGGCCGAAGGTCAATGGGTCATCGAACAGGCCGTGCGTCACCGGATGCCCGTGCAGCAGCACGTCGTTGAGCGCCAGTGGCACCACCAGCCACAGCACGTTCAGGCCCCGGCACAGCCACGCCTCCAGCCGCTCCACCCACGCGCGGGCGCGCGTGCTGCCCAGCCACGCGAACAGCGGCAGCGCCAGCATGCAGTAGACGAAGAGGTAGACGACGAACCACAGGTGATGCCAGCTCAGGCTGCCGCCTCGAGGGTAGGGCACGAGCTGGAACACGGAGGGGTAGAAGTCCGCGTAGCTCCCCTGGAAATGCCCCTGGAGCACGCGCTCCACGTAGATCTGCGGCGGGACGACGACGAGCATCCCGAAGAGCACCGGCACCAGCAGCCGACGCACCCGGTCCGCCGCGAAGGCCCCCGTCGAGCGACGCCGCAGCGCCAGCGCCGTGCCGATGCCCGAGATGACCATCAACAGCGGCATGCGCACCAGGTGGAGCACCTCCATCGTCGGCTCCAACACCGGCAGCGCGACGGGCGACTTCACGTGCCAGTCCCACCTGTTGAACATCATTCCCGTGTGGAACAGGTGCAGCACGAGGATGGCCACGACGCGCAGCCAGTCCAGGTCCGGGTGATGGGCTTCGGAAGACGTCGTCGGTGCGGGCGTGCTCATGGGCGAGCCTCCTGTCCCCACCGGGATACGCACCCCGCGCTGGCCCCTCCACGCGTCTGTCGTGGGACGGACCGGCGACGGCGCCAGCCGGACAGGGCAGGGGGCCGGAAATGAAAAGGCCGCCCGGGTTGCCCCGGACGGCCTCTTCGATGCGACGAGGGTGAAGGCGACGCGCCGTTACTCGGCGGCGACCTCGACCTTGATCTTCGCCGTCACCTCGCGGTGCAGGCGCAGCTCCACCTCGTAGTTGCCGAGCGTCTTGATGGGCTCGGGCAGGTGGATGGCGCGGCGGTCCACCGTCTGGCCCTGGGCCGCGACGGCCTCCGCGATGTCCAGCGCCGTGACGGAGCCGAACAGCTTGTCCTGCTCGCCCACCTTGCGCTTGATGGTGACCTTGATGGAGCCGACCTTCTTCGCCTGCTCCTCCGCGGCGCCCTTCAGCTTGGCGTTGCGGGCGGTGATGACCGCCTTCTCGTGCTCGAGCTGACGGAGGTTCTGCTCGCTGGCCAGAACCGCCTTCTTGCGCGGCAGGAGGTAGTTGCGGCCGAAGCCGTCCTTCACGGTGACGAGCTCCCCGGACTTGCCGAGGTTCTCGATGTCCTCACGCAGAATGACCTTCATGTTCAGTCTCCTGTGCGGACCGGCGCTCAGCCGACCACCGCGTTGTAGGGGAGCAGCGCGATGCCACGGGCGCGCTTGATGGCCGTCGCCACCTCGCGCTGGTGCTTCGCGCAGTTGCCGGAGATGCGGCGGGGGATGATCTTGCCGCGCTCGGTGACGAAGTACTTCAGCGTCGCCTGGTCCTTGAAGTCCACCGAAGCGTCCTTCTCCGCGCAGAAGCGGCAGACCTTCTTGCGACCGAAGCCACGGCCACCGCCGCGCTTCTCGTCGTCACCACCCATGCCGCCGCCGCGATCACCGCGGTCGCCACCACGGTCCCCGCGGTCGCCACCACGGTCACCCCGCGGCCCACCGCCGCCGAAGCCGCCACTGCGGCCGCCCGACGACGCGCCCGTCTTGCTGTCCGTACCGTTGCTCATGAAATTTCTCGTTTCCTGGATAGGGCCCTAGAGAATGTCCCGGGTGGCGCTCAGGCCTCCTCGGACGACTCCTCCTCCGACTCGCCAACGGCCTCCTCGCCGCCATCGCCGCGGAAACCACCCTCGCGGTCGGCGGGAGCCCCAGGACGCGTCTCCTCCACGTCGCCAGCCAGCTTCAGGTCCTCGAGGACCGGGCGCGTGTCGGGGTCCACCTCATCCGCCTTCTTCACGGAGATGTAGCGGGTGACCTCATCCAGGTTCTTCAGGTTGCGCTCGATCTCCGCCACCAGCTTCGAGCCGCCCAGGTAGCTGGCGTGCACGTAGATGGCGCGGGGCTGCTTGGCCACGGGGAACAGGGTCTTCTTCTTGCCCCACACCGTGAAGCGGAGGACCTTGCCACCCTCGCGGTCGACGATGCCACGGACGCGCTCCTTGAGCTTGTCCACGTTGTCGTCCGTCAGGTCCGGCTTGACCAGGAAGATGGTCTCGTACTCACGAAGCCGCTTGGCGGCCTGCGTCTCTGCCATGTTTTCTCTCCCCTTGGGGTCGAGTGCCCCTCGGACCATCCGAGGAGCGGGGAAACGGCGAGCGGCCTGGAGGGCCACCACCGGGGACGGGAAACCGCGCGCCCGTCACCTTCGCGCTACGTCCCGTGCAGAACACGGGAAGCTGGAAAAGAACATCCCGCCAGAGCAGCCTCCAGCGAGTGAACGGGCCTTCTAGGAGGCGTCCCAGGGCAAGTCAAGCACCCGGAAAGCCAGCCCGGCCGCTTCCCGGGTGGATCAGGCCTTCCGGTTGAACCGGTTCATGGCCACCGACAGCCCCTCCCGCACCCAGCACTCCGTCATGTCCAGCGCCCGGGGGATGAGGTCCTCCAGCTGGCGGCGCTCCCCGTCGTCGAAATTGGACAGGACGTAGCCGGCCACCCGCTCGCGGGCGTTGGGGCCCTCCGGCTTGTCGATGCCGAAGCGCAGCCGGATGAAGGCCTCCGAGCCCAGGCTCGAGACGATGCTCTTGAGCCCGTTGTGGCCCCCCGAGCCGCCGCCCGCCTTGAGCTGCAGCCGCCCCATGGGCAGGTCCAGCTCGTCGTGGATGACGAGCACGTCCTCGGGCGGGACTTTGTAGAACCGCGCCGCCTCGGCCACCGAGCGGCCCGACAGGTTCATGAACGTCTGGGGCTCCACGAAGAGCACGCGCTCGCCCGCGAGCGTCCCCTGGCCCACCCTGGCGGCGAACTTCTCCTGGTTCAGCTCGGCGCGGGCGCGCGACAGCATCGCCTCCACCACCATGAACCCGATGTTGTGCCGGTGCCGCTCGTACTCGCGCCCCGGGTTGCCCAGCCCGCAGATGAGCTTCATGGGAACTCCAAAAAGAAACGGGGCCCGCCTCCGACGAGGCCGGCCCCGTGTCCAGGGTACACCGGAAGAGGACTACTTCTTCGCGGGAGCCTTGGCCGCCGCCGCGGGGGCCGCCTTGTCGCCGGCCTTCGCCGCCGCCGGAGCCGCCGCGGGAGCCGCCGCCGCCGCCGGAGCCGCCTCGGCAGACTCGGGCGCGCTCAGCACGGCCAGGGTGTAGTTGACGTTCGTCTTGATGGAGACGCCCGTGGGCAGCTTCACGTCGTTGACGTGCAGCGCCTCGGCGATCTTCATCGCCGTCACGTCCACCTCGATGCGCTCCGGGATGGCGTTCGGCAGCGCCCACACCTCGAGCTCGCGGCGGGCCTGGGTGAGCAGACCACCGTCCGCCACGCCCTGCGCCTTGCCCGTCAGCACGAGCGGCACGTTCACCTTCACCTGCTCGTTCTCACGCACGCCGATGAAGTCCACGTGCAGGATCTCACGCGTGACGGGGTCCATCTGGTAGTCCTTCAGGAGGACCTGCTGGTCGCCACCGGCCAGCTTCAGCTGGATGAGCGTGTTGAACTTGTGCGGCGTGTTGATGGCCGCCTTCACGCTCTTGGGGTCCACGGCGATGTGCACCGGCTTCTCCAGGTGCTTGCCGTACACCACGGCGGGGACCAGACCCTGGCCGCGCAGACGGCGGGCAAAGCCCTTGCCGGAACCTTCACGCGCCTTCGCCTCGAGGGTGCTCTTGTCGGTGGACATGGAAATACCTTTATTGGGGGATGCAACGACGGTTGCCAACAACCCCCGGCGCCCTCGGCATCCCGCCCCATTGGCGGGCCCCGAAGACGGCGCCCATGGAAAGAGGCCGTTGGAGGAGGCCGGACATGCCAGCCCCCCGACATGGAGTCAAGTCGCCCGACGGCCGGGCGACGGTCTCCTCACACGAACAGCGAGCTGAGCGAGTCGGCCCGGTGGATGCGGGCGATGGCTTCCCCGAAGAGGCGCTCGGTGGTGAGCACGCGGATCTTCGAGCAGGCCAGGGCCGCGGGCGACAGCGGCACCGTGTCAGTGAACACCACCTCCTCCAGCACCGAGTCCTGGATGCGCTGGATGGCGGGGCCGGAGAGGATGGGGTGCACCGCGTAGGCGACCACGCGGCGGGCGCCCTTGGCCTTGAGCGCCGCGGCCGCCTGGGTGAGCGTGCCGGCGGTGTCCACCATGTCGTCCACCAGCACCGCGTCCTTGCCCGTGACGTCGCCGATGAGGTTCATCACCTCGGAGGCGTTGGGGCGCGGGCGGCGCTTGTCGATGATGGCCAGGCCCGTGTTCAGCCGCTTGGAGTAGGCGCGCGCGCGCTCGACGCCGCCGGCGTCCGGCGACACGATGACGAGCTCCTGCGACTCCGGGAAGCGCTTGCGCAGGTCCTCCAGGAACACCGGCGAGCCGTACAGGTGGTCCGAGGGGATGTTGAAGAAGCCCTGGATCTGCCCGGCGTGCATGTCCATGGACACCACGCGCTCGGCGCCCGCGACCTCCAGCAGGTCCGCGATGAGCTTGGCGGTGATCGGCGTGCGCGGCGCCACCTTGCGGTCCTGGCGTGCGTACCCGTAGTACGGAATCACCGCCGTGATGGAGCCCGCGCTCGCCCGCTTCAGGGCGTCGCACATGATGAGCATCTCCATCAGGTGGTCGTTGGCCGGCGGGCACGTGGACTGGAAGATGAAGACGTCGTGACCGCGGACGTTCTCTCCAATCTCGACGTGGATCTCACCGTCGGAGAAGCGACCTACCTCGGCCTTGCCGAGCGGACGCTTGAGGTACTCGCAGATTCGGTGAGCCAGGCCGGGATTCGAGCTCCCGGCGAAGATCTTGAAGTCGCGCGGCTGCATGATGGAGCCGCTGACTAACCTGGACACGCGCCGATGTGAAGGCCGTTAGTCTAGATCCGCTGGCATCGGACCGAGCATCCCGGCTTGCGCCTGATGGAGGTGCCGCTCGTACTCCATGAGGATGACGCGCTCCATCTGACTGCGCGTATCCGCGTTGAGCGGGTGGGCTATATCCTTGTACGTCCCATCTTTCCGCTTCTTCGCCGGCATCGCGATGAACAGCCCCGAGGAGCCGTGGATGACCTTCAAGTCGCGAATGACGAAGCAGTGATCCAGGGTGATGGTGACGTACGCCTTGAGCTTGTCCTCTTCGACCGGAAACACCCGGACGTCGGTGATGTTCATGGTCCCCCCCCGAACCCGAAAGGTCGGAGCTGGCGGGAAGCCTGGGACATCCCGGGTGCAAAATGCAAGTGTATGGTGATGGCTTCGTGTTGCGATTGTTCCACTCGCTCACAGTCCGACAGGCGCGAGCGGGACTACCCGAGGGCTCCCGGCCAGTGCAGGACCAGGTGGGTCAGAAAAGCCAGATGGTAGACCACGATGATGCCGTACACGACGGCGCCCGCCCGGATGGCGACGCGGCTGGCCCTCAGCCGGCGGTGCAGGCACAAGAGCCACAGGCCCGCGTTCACGATGAGCAGCTTGGAGAACATGAAGAACATCGGTGACTGCTCGTAGGCCAGGCGCATGAGCGGGTTGAGCTCCTCCGCCACGCCCAGCTGCAGGAACAGCAGCGTGAACAGCCCGTCCATCAGGTTGAGCATCAGCAGCGCCACCGACGCCGGTGACGCATAGAAGGAAGCCCGACCACCCTGGATTGCGCCCTGAACCTGCTCCACCGTCGTCGTCGCCACGCCCCACCTCCCCGCCCACGCCTGCGTCCGGACCACTCCCTTTCAAGCGGCTTGCCAGCGCTCGAAGGCGGCGTGGAGGGGCAGGCGGGCGGACGGGCGGGGAGGACGTGGCGGGCCGTGTCACGGCACGCGGATGGCGGTTGACTCCAGCGGGGGGGTGACAGACTATCCGCGCCCCTCCGCCCCCAGGCCAGGCGAGCTAACTTGCACCAATTCCCCAAAGATATCGGGTGGATAGAGGTCATCTGCGGTTCGATGTTCTCCGGTAAGACGGAGGAGTTGATCCGCCGCGTCCAGCGTGCCGTGTACGGCAAGCAGAAGGTGCAGGTGTTCAAGCCCCGCATCGACAACCGGTACGACGAGACGTCGGTCGTCAGCCACTCCAAGCTCCGGGTGACGTCCACGCCGGTGGAGCGGGCTGAAGAGATTTTTTACCGGTTGGCGCCCGACACGCAGGTGGTGGGCATCGACGAGGTGCAGTTCTTCGGCACCGAAGTGGTCGCGGTGGTGGAGGCGCTCGCCAACAAGGGCCTGCGGGTCATCTGCGCGGGGCTGGACCAGGACTACCAGGGGCGCCCGTTCGAGCCGATGCCGCAGTTGATGGCCGTCGCGGAGTACGTGACGAAGGAGCTGGCCATCTGCGTGGTGTGTGGGAATCCGGCCAATCGCTCCCAACGCATCGTGTCCAGTGGTGAGCGGGTGGTGGTGGGCGCCGCGGGCGCGTACGAGCCGCGCTGCCGCAAGTGTCACGTGCCGGAGCCCTCCGAGGGCACGCCGCCGCAGACGCTGGAGTTGTTCGACTGACAGCAGCGTGGGCGCCCGGAGGGGCGCGGGCGCGAGAGGAACCGACCGGATGCGCGACACCCTGTACGCGAACGTGCCCTTCAAGCTGAACGAGATGACCCACCACTATGGACCCAACGTCCACCTGGTGGGCAATCCGTTCCTGCTCTCCCAGCTGGCCACCCTGTGCGCCAAGGGCGTCATCCAGCCGCAGATCAACCGGCTGGTGGAGACGCTCTACATCGACCTGGTGAAGACGGTGGTGAACGCGGAGTTCCCCCGGAAGATGGTGAGCCTGCCCACCCGGATGATCGACTCCACGCCGCAGGGGCTCTACCAGGGCGAGGTCATCGACCCCCAAGTGCGGGTGGTGACGGTGAACATCGCGCGGGCGGGCACGCTGCCGTCGCAGGTGACGTACGACCTGCTCAACGCGACGGTGGACCCGACGGTGGTGCGTCAGGACCACATCATCATGAGCCGGATGATCGACGCGGCCGAGGCCGTGGTGGGCTCGCAGATCGGCGGCGCGAAGATTGGCGGGGACGTGGATGACGCGTTCGTGCTCTTCCCGGACCCGATGGGCGCCACGGGCGGCAGCCTGTCCACGGCCATCACGCTTTACAAAGACAAGGTGCCCGGCACACCCCGGCGCATCATCACCCTGAACCTCATCGTCACGCCGGAGTACCTGCGGCGCATGACGACGGACCACCCGGACGTCATCATCTACGCGCTCCGGCTGGACCGGGGGCTGTCCCCGCCGGAGGTGTTCGGCACGGCGCCGGGCGCGCTCTGGGAGAAGGAGCGGGGCCTGGATGACAGGCAGTACATCGTCCCCGGAGGCGGCGGCTTCGGGGAGATCATGAACAACGCCTACGTGTAGCGCGGAGGAGACCTTGGCGTTCTACGAGCAGGAAGTCGGCGTCCTGATTCCCGAGGACAAGCTGCAGGCGCGCGTGAAGGAACTGGGTGCCGAAATCACCCGGGACTACGCGGGCAAGGAGCTCACCCTCGTCTGTGTGTTGAAGGGCTCCACGTTCTTCGCCATGGACCTGGCGCGCGCGGTGGATCTCCCGCTCACGCTGGAGTTCCTGGGCGTGTCCAGCTACCAGGGCGGAACGGAGACGACGGGCGAGGTGCGCATCACCACCGACGTCAGCAAGCCGATGGCGGGCAAGCACCTGCTCATCATCGAGGACATCATCGACACGGGGCTCACCATGAGCTTCCTGTTGGAGAACCTCCGCGCGCGGCACCCGGCGTCGCTGAAGCTGTGCTCGCTGCTGGAGAAGCCGTCGCGGGCGCGCACGAAGATCGACATCGACTACAAGGGCTTCGTCATCGACGACCTCTTCGTCGTCGGCTACGGCCTGGACTTCGCGGAGAAGCTGCGAAACGTGCCGTTCATCGGCGTGATGAAGGGCAAGTAGGCTCGGCAGGACCCGGCCGTGTGGGAGGAGGCCCGTCCTCCCGCCGGCTCGAGGGTGGCGGCGCCTCGGGCGCTCCGCGTGACAACTGGTCTCCGAGCATGGAGCGGGGTGGCGCTTTGTCACCGGAGCGTGCGTGCACAGCGTCCCGGTTGGGACTGCTGGCGCCGCGAGGCGCCGGGCGCGAGTGTCCGTGTCCGGCAGGAGCGCGGCGAGAGAGGATTCGCATGCGTTCGCCGACGGACAGAAGGACCCCGGCTGCGGTGTCAGCCGGGGTGAATGAGGGGATGCGGAAGTACCTGGCCGAGTTCATCGGGACGTTCGTCCTGGTGCTCGGCGGCGTGGGAGCGGCCGTGCTGGCGGGGGACCGCATCGGTTTCCTGGGCGTGTCGTTCGCCTTCGGGCTGTCCTTGCTGGCCATGGTGTATGCGATTGGCCCCATCTCCGGCTGCCACGTGAATCCGGCGGTGACGGTGGGGCTGACGCTGGCGGGCAAGTTCGAGACCAAGCACATCCTGGGCTATGTGGTGGCGCAGTGCCTGGGCGCGGTGCTGGCGGCGGGCGTGGTGCTGCTCATCGCCAAGGGCGTGCCCGGGGGCTACCAGGCGTCGGTGGCGGGGCTGGGCTCCAACGGGTACGGCATCGCGTCCCCGGAAGGGTATGGCGCGGGGGCGGCGTTCCTGGCGGAGGTGGCGCTGACGTTCCTGCTGGTGCTGACGGTGCTGGGGGCGACGGACGCGCGGGCGCCGGTGGGCTTCGCGGGGCTGGCGATTGGCCTGGTGCTGACGCTCATCCACCTGGTGGGAATCCCCGTGACGAACACCTCCGTGAACCCCGCGCGCAGCCTGGGGCCCGCGGTGTTCGCGGGCGGGCAGGCGCTCAGCCAGCTGTGGATGTTCATCATCGCGCCGCTGTTGGGCGGTGGGCTCGCGGCGGCGGTGTACCGCTCCGTGTTCGCGCCGGCCGCGGAGATTTCGGCGCGCACGGCGGAGCGCTCGCTGGACGCCGAGCGGGCGGAGCGCATCGCGCAGGACCGGAGCCGCACGCGCTCGCCGGTGTGAGCCCGGAGTCGCGGTGCGCGTCAGCGCGTCGCTGAGTCAAGGGCCCGTCGCCGGGAGGTTCACGGTGGCGGGCCTTGCTCGTTGGGGGAGTGGCTCGCGCTCCAGGCGCCTTCAGCGGAGGAGCGCGGCGCCCAGCAGGTAGACGACGTAGCAGGCCCAGGGCAGCGCGAAGGCCATCATCAGCAGGTTGAGGCTCGCGGCCCAGACGGGCACGCGCTCGCGCTGGTTGCGCCACGGGAGCATGACGAGCGAGCCGCCCGCGAGCACGGGCAGCGGCAGCAGGTTGGCGGCGGCCACCTTGGCGCTGAGCAGGCCCCAGGCGCGCAGGAGCTCTCCGTCGCGCAGCACGGCGACGAAGCGCTCGATTCGCTCCGGGAGGAGCGAGACCTGGAAGGGCAGGGCGAAGCCGGTGACGAAGTGGCGCAGGCCCTCACCAGGGCCCAGGCAGGCCATGGCGACTCCGACGAGCACGGCCCACGGCAGCACGATGGCGGCCGCGTGCAGCGCGACGGGCAGCTGGCGCAGGCGGTTGTCGGCCGGCGCCTTCGAGGACGCCGCGTCCTGCGTCGGGTCCTCGAAGCTCACCGCGCTGCCGAAGGGGACCAGGGGCCGCAGCGCCCACTGGATGCCACCGAGTGACAGGGTGAAGAGCCGCGGGCCGACGCCCAGCTTCACCAGCGTGGGCCGGACGCCGAATGAGCTGGCCACGGCCGCCTGACTCAGCGCCCACAGCGCGTTGACGGTGAAGAAGAGCATCCAGAGCCAGAAGAGCAGGGCGGCGCGGTCCATGGTGTGCCCCCTTTCTATCACGTGACACCCGGGGGATTCACCGCGGGCGCGCTCCGCCGATGGACACCCGCCCGTGCTTCGTCGACGTGCCGCCGATGTCTCGGATTGCGTCCGGAGGTGATGCGTGGCGGCCATGCTGGTGCAGGGGCTGGCGCGCGCTCGGGGTCTCCTCAGGGGCGGCAGCAGGCGCTTGCTGAGGTAGGCATGGAGGTCGGAGTCGAATGACTCGGTGATGACGCCCTGTCCCGGCAGCTCGATGCGAGTCTGGTTGTCCCAGGCGTCGTGGTCATAAGTATAGGACTACCAGGTGTCGCCGCTCGTCCAGCGCGCGTGGGTCTTCAAGTCCCACGGGGGCGCGTCATGGGTCATCCGCTCCCAGCTTTGGGCGATGGCCAAGCGCGGCTCGAGGCCCTGTGTGCCTGGAGGCACCGTCAGCTCGATGGAGCAGGCGGCGCAGCCGCCGGGGTCGATGAGCTTTCCAGTGCTGACGGCCATGGTCACCTCTTCGCGGAGCAGGGCTTCGCCGACGACAGCGACGTGTCGGGACACGGTGTCGTGCGCCATCCGCTGGATGGTGATGGATGTCTTCTGTTTGAGCTGTCTCTTGTGGGGGGATTGAGGGTTCAGCGCAAGTCGAGCCGAAGTGGCCTTTCGGGACCGCCGTACGTGATGGGGGTCTTCTGTCTCTCGACCACGTCGTGCCCGCGGGGGCGTGGCATCGCGACGTCAAAGACAACCGCCCGGGTGGGGTCTGTTTCGACGTGCCCGGAGGTCTCGGGTCGTTTCGGGATGCGAGGCGCCAGGAGGTGCGCCGTCAGCCTCTACCGAGACGCCTTCCCACGAAGAGCGACGGGCCCGGTCGTGCTCGGGCCCGTCGTCGAGACGACTCAGAACGTCGCGTCGAGCACGACGTCGCCCGCGGCGCCCACGCCCACGGCGACCTGGTAGGCGGACACGCGGCGCTCGAAGAAGTTGGTGAGCTCCTGCACGTCCTGCAGGTCCATGAAGGACAGCGGGTTCTTCGTCTTGAACACCGGGGAGAGGCCCAGCATCTGCAGCCGCTGGTCCGCCGTGTACTCCAGGTAGCCCCGCATCTCCTGCACGGACAGGCCCGCGACGCCGCCGCTCAGGAGGTCCTGCGCGAACTGCGTCTCGCACTCCACCGCCTCGCGAATCATCGCCTCCACGTCGCGCTCCATCTTCGCGTCGAAGAGGTCCGGCTCCTCCTTGCGGGCCACCTGGATGCACTCGAAGGCGAACGCCATGTGCGCGCTCTCGTCGCGGAACACCCAGTTCGTCCCCGCCGCGAGCCCGTTGAGCAGGCCCTTGCTGCGCAGGAAGTACACGTACGCGAAGGCCGCGAAGAAGAAGAGCCCCTCGATGCAGCCCGCGAAGCAGATGAGGTTCAAGAGGAACCGCCGCCGGTCCTCCTTCGTCTTCAGCGCGTCCACGTCGTGGATGCTGTCCATCCACTTCATGCAGAACTGCGCCTTGCGCTGGATGGAGGGGATGTTGTCGATGGCCGCGAACGCCTTGGCGCGCTCACCCGGGTCCGGCACGTACGTGTCCAGGAGCGTCAGGTAGAACTGGACGTGCAGCGCCTCCTCGTAGAGCTGACGCGACAGGTACATCCGCGCCTCGGGCGCGTTGAGGTGCTTGTACAGGTTCAGCACCAGGTTGTTGCCGACGATGCTGTCGCCCGTCGCGAAGAAGGCCACCAGCCGGTGGATGAGGTGTCGCTCCGCGTCCGTCATCTTCGAGCGGAGGTCCACCAGGTCCGTGGAGAAATCCACCTCCTCCACGGTCCAGGTGTTCTTGATGGCATTCCGGTACATCTCGAAGAAAACCGGATACGCCATGGGACGCAGCGTCAGGTTCAGGCCGGGTTCGAGCAGCATGGGCGCGATCCATACCATGCAGGCTGCTGCGTGGATCCTCCGCGACCACCGATTCCCGCGGCGGTCGCACGCCTGACAACTCTTGCTTACGTGCGCCTTCATGCGGGTTCCGCACCGTGCGTGACACACCCGCACAAAACAAAACGAGCACGCGTGAGAACGCGTGCTCGCCAGGACGAAAAGTCTGTGAATCAGGACCTCTTTACTGGCACGCCTCGCAGGCCTCGGGGTTCTCCAGCGAGCACGCCACGGCCTCCGCGTCCGTCACCTTGGCGGCCTTGGCCTCGGGGGCGGGCGTGACGGGCGCCGTCGCGGTGGCGCCGTTGCCGGCGATGGTCGCCTTGGCGATGCGCGTGGCCGGACGCGAGCGCAGGTAGTACGTCGTCTTCAGCCCCTTCTGCCACGCGTAGAAGTACATCGAGGAGAGCTTGCCGATGTTCGGCGTCTCCACGAAGAGGTTGAGCGACTGGCTCTGGTCGATGAAGGCGCCGCGGTCGGCCGCCATGTCGATGAGCGAGCGCATGGGCAGCTCCCACGCCGTGCGGTAGACGGCGCGCAGGTTCTCCGGCAGCTCCGTCAGGTCCTGCACGCTGCCCTCGGCCAGCTTGATGCGGTTGCGCACCGACTCGTTCCACAGCCCCAGCGCCTGGAGGTCGCGCACCAGGTAGCGGTTCACCTGCAGGAAGTCACCGGAGAGCGTCTCGCGCTTGAACAGGTTGGACACCTGCGGCTCGATGCACTCGTAGCAGCCCGCGATGGACGCAATCGTCGCCGTGGGCGCAATGGCAATCATCAGCGAGTTGCGCAGGCCGTGCTTCAGGACGCGCGCCCGCAGGGCCTCCCACCGCGCCGGGTCCTCCGGCGTCACGCCCCAGCTCTCGAACTGGAACTCCCCCTTCGCCGCCCGCGTCTCCGGGAAGGACGGGTGCGCGCCGAACTGCTCGGCCAGCTCGCACGAGGTGGTCAGCGCCGCGAAGTAGATCTCCTCGGAGATCTTCCTCGACAGGGCCCGCGCCTCGGGGGCGTCGAACGGCAGCTTCAGCTGGAAGAAGACGTCCTGCAGGCCCATCAGCCCCAGGCCCACCGGGCGCCAGCGGCGGTTGGAGTCCGCCGCCGTGGGGATGGGGTAGTAGTTCAGGTCGATGACCCGGTCCAACTGCTTGAGCGCGAGCTGGGCGTTGGCGCGCAGCCGCTCGAAGTCGAACTTCCCGTCCACCACCATGCGGCCCAGGTTCAGCGAGCCCAGGTTGCACACCGCCGTCTCACCCTGGCTCGTCACCTCCAGGATTTCGGTGCACAGGTTGGACAGGTGGATGACGTTCTCCGGACGGCCCGTCTGGTTGCTCTTGCGGTTGCAGATGTCCTTGAAGGTCATCCAGCCGTTGCCCGTCTGGGCGAGCGTCTTCATCATCCGCGCGTACAGGTCCCGCGCCTTCACCTTGCGCATCGCCAGGCCCGCGCCTTCCGCCTCCACGTAGGCCTTCTCGAACTCCGCGCCGTACAGGTCCGTCAGGTGCGGGACCACCTTCGGGTCGAAGAGGCTCCAGTCGCCCTCCGTCTCCACCCGCTTCATGAACAGGTCCGGCACCCAGTTGGACAGGTTCAGGTTGTGGGTGCGGCGGGCGTCGTCGCCGGTGTTGTCGCGCAGCTCGAGGAAGTCCTCGATGTCGGCGTGCCACGTCTCCAGGTACACGCAGCACGCGCCCTTGCGCTTGCCGCCCTGGTTCACCGCGGCCACGGACGCGTCCAGCGTCTTGAGCCAGGGGACGATGCCGTTGGAGTGGCCGTTGGTGGAGCGGATGAGCGAGCCGCGCGCGCGCACGCGGTGGTAGCCCACGCCGATGCCGCCGGAGAACTTGGACAGCATCGCGATGTCCGAGTACTTCCGGTAGATGGCGTCCAGGTCGTCCGCCGGCGAGTCCAACAGGAAGCAGCTGGAGAGCTGCTCGTGGCGCGTGCCGGAGTTGAACAGGGTGGGGGAGCTGGGCAGGTACTCCAGCGAGCTGAACAGCCGGTACAGCTCGATGGCCTCGCGCGCGTTGTCGCCGCTGAGCGCGCACGCCACGCGCAGGAAGAACTCCTGCGGCGTCTCCAGCACCTCGCGCGTCTGCGGGTTCTTCAGGAGGTAGCGGTCGTAGACGGTGCGCAGGCCGAAGTACTCGAACAGGTCATTGCGCGACGGGTCGATGGCCGCGTTGAGCTTGCGCGCGTTGGCCTGGACGAACTGCAGCAGGCGGTCCGCGATGAGGCCGTGCTTGTGGCCCGCCGCCACCGACTGGCTGAAGGAGTGGATGTCCTGGTTGCTGACCTCCTTCTGGATGAAGGTGGCGAGCAGCCGCGCGGACAGGCGCGCGTACTCGGGCTCCTCGACGATGAGCGCGGCGGCGGTCTGGATGGACAGGCTGTCCAGCTCGCGCGTGGTGGCGCCGTCATAGAGGCCGGAGATGGTCTTCGTGGCCACGCGCATCACGTCCACGCGCGACAGCCCCACGCAGCTCTTGCCCACCGCGCGGACAATCTTGTTCAGGTCCACCGGCTCGGCGGTGCCGTTGCGCTTGCGCACGCGCATGGTGGTGGGGGCGAACTCGCTCTGCGTGGGCTCGGGGGCCGCGACGGGTGCCGCACTCGCGCTCGGTCCGGATTGGCCGGGGGTGGCGGGAGGGACAGGCATGGGCGCGGAGGCGGGCTTCACGGGCGTCTCGAAGTTCACGAGCGGCTCACTCCAAAATGGCGATGGCGTGGCCACAGGGACAAGCGGAGAGCTTGCCCTGGGAGGGGTTTCCCGGGCCACGAAAACAACTGCACGGATGTGTAGGGAACAAGGCCCGCTCTACCGCAGCGGACCTACGGTCTCAAGGCGACCGGAGGGCACAGGCGACATACGGGGTAGATTGCTGTGTGTAAAGAAACCACAACCCCTCCCTGAGCCCTTTGGGACGCCACCGGAATGGTGGGGCGTCGTCGACCGGGCACAAGGTATGGGGGGCACCCGTTGGTGTCAACGCGAGATCTAGTGCTTGGGTAGGTCCGTCCCTTGCAATCTATGATCGATCTCCAACGGTCTCCGTCACGTTCTCCTCACAACACTGAGTCCCAGGTCCGGAGACGCTCCGTACGAAGCGCCCCGAATCGGACCTGGGAGGACGGATGTTGCGCGCCCCTCTCAGGGAGTCGTCCCCGAGTCCACGCCCGAATCGACCGGCGGCGTGGGCGAGGCCCCCTCGGGAGCCCCCTCCGGCGAGGTCGGTGTGGGTGCGGGTGGGGGTGACTGGACGGGCTGGGCGGGAGGCGCCTCCTGGGGCCCGCTGAGGGTGTGGACGGCGCGGCGGAGGGCCTCCTCGAGCTCCCGGGCGGGCGGGGTGACGACGGTGAGCATCTGGTGGGCGCTGCGCGCGTGGCGCGTCTGGCTCTCGGCGGCGAGCTTGAGCTGGACCAGGGCGTCGCTGACCAGCTTGCGCGCGTCCTCGAGCTTCTGGCGGGCCTGGAAGAAGGCCACCTCGGTCATGAGCTTCTGGAGGGTGAGGCGCTGCTCCTCGGTGACGCCGGAGAGCTTCTCGGCCCGGCGCAGGTAGTACAGGCCCTGCTCCACCTTGGCGGGCTCCTCGGAGTTGATGCGCGGGCGGGCCAGGGACTCCAGGAGGGGGAAGAGGGCCCGGTCCAGCTCGTCGCGCTCGGTGTACTTATTCATCGTCAGCGCCATCACGTCCTGTCCTTCCAGGGGGATGGGGGCGTAGGCGTCCGCGAGCCGGGGGTCGCCGGGGCGGTAGGGGACGGCGCCCATGGGGGCCATGCGGCCCTTCATCACGACGAGCTGCCCGTCCACGGGGGCCAGGGTGAAGGTGCGCGCGTTGAGCTGGGACAGGAGGAAGACGACCACGCCTCCGAGTCCAATAATCAGGAAAAACACGAGCAACCGCGTGAAGGTCCGCCGTGCGCGATAGCCAAAGCCCTGCTGTGCCGCTCCGTTCATGTCGCCTGCTCTCCTGACGTCCGGGCGCCGGGGCCACCGTGTGGCCTGGCGCTTTCCTTGGGGCGCGGAGGCCCACGGCTATACTCCTACCCCCGAACACACCCATGCATCACACATTCCGTCGCATGGGGCCCAGTGAACTGCTGCCCCGCTACATCTTCGCCGAGAGCCTCTTCGCGCGCCGCCGGGTGCTGGAGGTCGACGCGGTGGCCTCCACCGGAGGCGAGAGCGCGCGTTTCCTGCTGGAGCGTGGCGCGCGCGCGGTGGTGGCGTGCGACGCGGACGTGAAGGCGGTGTCGGCGGCGCAGAAGGCGCACGGTGGGCCCACGCTGCGCTACCGCGCCAACATCTACGACGACTTCGAGCCGGGCAGCTTCGACGTGGTGATGGTGGCGGACCTGGCCCCGTACGTCCGGGCCCCGGAGCTGCTCGCGGAGCTGGCGCGGCTGGTGGCGAAGCAGGGCTTCCTGGTGGGCGGCCTGCGCAACATCGCGGGCCTGGCGCTGCCGCAGCTGCTGGAGGCCGAGGAGGGCTCGCCGCCGCCGACGTACGGGCTGCTCCTGGATGCGCTCAACGTGCACTTCCCCCAGGTGGAGGTGGCCACGCAGTCGCCGGTGCTGGGGTACCAGCTGGCGTTCGAGAAGGGGGATGGGCTGCAGGTGGATGGCTCGCTGGTGCAGACCAGCGAGGCGGCGTACTTCGTGGTGGTGGCGGGGCTGGAGCCGGCGCGGGTGGTGGACCCCACGTGGGTGCAGCTGCCGCCGGAGCCTTTGGCCTTCACGCGGGGCAAGCTGGATGAGGTGGTCGCCCGCGCGAAGTCCTGGGAGGAGCGCAGCGGGCGGTTGAAGGAGTCGCTGACGCGGCTTCGCACCGAGCTGACGGCGCGCGAGGAGGAGGTCGCCTCGCTCAAGCCGGTGTTGGAGGAGGCGCGCGAGGAGGTGGCCCGGCTCACCGCGCAGCTGGAGCAGGCGCGGGGCACACCGGAGTCGCAGCGCGAGCGCGATGACCTGGCCGGGAAGCTGCGTCGGCGGGAGCTGGAGCTCCAGGTCGCGCACGAGCGGCTGGGGGACGCGGACCGTCGGCTGACGGCGCAGCGGTTGGAGGTGGAGGCGGCGCAGCGGGCGCAGGCGGAGGCCGGTGTCCAGCTGCTCGCGGGGCAGGAGACGCTCCGGCTGGAGCGCGCGCGGCGTGAGGAGCAGGCCGCGTCCCTGGAGGAGGCTCGGGAGCGGCTGACGGCGGCGTACACGCAGGTGCGTGAGCTGCAGGATGAGCTGACCACGCTGCGCATCGACCGGGAGAAGGACCGGTTGGTGGCGGAGCGCGCCGGGGAGCAGGTGGAGGACCGGCGTCGCGCCGCGGAGGCCGCGCGGGAGCGGGAGCTGCGCATCGCCGAGCAGTACTCGGCGGCCCTGGCGGCGGTGGAGCACCTGAAGATTGGGACGGCTCGGGCCGAGGAGGCCGCGCGCGAGGCGGCGGCGGCCCTGTCCTTGAAGGAAGCGGAGCTGGCGCGCGCGACGCGGGAGCTGACGGAGGCGTCGCTGCGGGCGGCGTCGGCCGAGGGCTCGCGGCGGGACGCGGAGGCCCGGCTGGAGGCGCTCCAGGCCGAGGGGCGCGGGCAGGAGACGGAGCTCGTCGCCGCGCAGGCGCGCGAGGCCCGGCTGACGCGCGAGCTGGCGGCGCTCACCGAGCGCGAGGCCCTGGCCCGGGCGACGTCCCAGAAGCTGGAGGAGTCGCTTCACGAGGCCCGCGTGCGCATCTCCGGATTGGAGGAGGAGCGCGCCCGGGTCGAGGCGGGGCTTGCCGGGACGTTGGAGGCGGAGCGTGCCCAGCTCCAGGCGCGGCTGTCGGCGCTGGAGGGGGAGCTCCAGGTCGAGCGGGGCAGGGTGGAGGTGCTGGGGGAGGAGGCTCGCACCGAGGCCGCCATCCGCGCGGAGACCGAGGCTCGCAAGCGGGAGCTGGAGGACGAGCGTCAGGCGCTGGTGCGGCGGGTGGTGGAGCTGGAGGCGGAGGTCTCCTCGCTCAGTCGTTCCCGTCGTGAGGAGTCGGCGCGGGCGGAGGAGCTGGAGGCGACGCTGCAGGCCGCGCAGGCGGACCTGGAGACGGCGCGGGAGGAGCGGGACTCCACGGCGGCGCTGGCCGCGCGGGTGGGCGGCGAGCTGGACCAGGAGCGCGAGGCTCGCGCCGCGGTCGAGGACGCGCTGCGGGTGTCTCGCGGCAAGCTGGAGAGCGCGACGCAGCGGCTCGTGGAGGCCGAGGCCACGCTGGCGCGGACCCGTGAGGCGCTGGACGCGGAGGTGGAGCGGCGGGCGACGCTGGAGGCTTCGCTGGCGGAGGTCCAGGCGACGCTCGAGGCCGAGCGGGAGGGACGGTTGAAGTCGGGCTCCGCGTTGGAGGTGCTGCGCGCGGAGCTGGAGACGGAGAAGGGGCGCCGGGAGTCTTCGGAAGCGGCGCTCGCGGAGGCCGAGGCGGGGTTGAGCGAGGCGCGACAGGCGCTCGCGCAGAGCCGCGAGGCGTTGGACGCGGAGGCGGAGCGGCGCGCGCGGTGGGAGGCTGCGCTCGGGGATGTGCAGGTCCAGCTCCAGGAGGAGCTCCAGCGGAGGACCCGGGCCGAGGAGTCCCTGGCGGAGGCCCAGGGGCGACTCCAGGGCGAGGGCCAGCAGCGCACCCACGTCGAGGGCACGCTGGCGGAGGCCCAGGCTCGACTCCAGGAGGAGTCCGAGCGGCGCGGGCAGGTCGAGGCGATGCTCGCGGAGCTTCGCGTCGAGCTGTCGCGCGAGAGCGACGCGAAGGCGCGGGTCGAGGCGAGCCTCCAGGAGGAGCGGTCTCGGGTCGAGGCGGCGGAGACACGTCTGCGCCTGGAGGGCGAGGACAAGGCGCGAGTCGCGGAGTTGCTCGCCGAGGCTCGGGACCGCGCTCAGAAGGAGGCGGAGGACCGGGCCCGTGTCGAGGCTTCGCTCGTCGAGGCGGAGGCTCGTGCTTCTGAGGTCGAGGCGGAGCTCGCCGAGACGATGGCACGCGTCCAGCGGGAGGCGGATGCGAAGGCTCGCATCGAGGCGTCGCTCGCGGAGGCGGAGGAGCGCGCTCGGAAGGGTGGCGAGGACAAGGCCCGGGTCGAGGAGTCGCTCGCCGACGTGGCCGCGCGGGTTCGACGCGAGGCCGAGGACCGGGCTCGTATCGAGGTGGCGCTCGCCGAGGCGGAAGCTCGGGCTCTGAAGGAGGCGGAGGAGCGGGCTCGTGTCGAGGTTGCGCTCTCCGAGGTCGAGGCCCGTGCCCTGAATGAGGCCGAGGCGCGGGCCCGTGTCGAGATTGCGCTCTCCGAGGTCGAGGCTCGGGCTCTGAAGGAGGCGGAGGAGCGGGCTCGTGTCGAGGCTGCGCTCTCCGAGGTCGAGGCCCGCGCGCTGAATGAGGTCGAGGCGCGGGCCCGTGTCGAGGCGGCGCTCTCTGAGGTCGAGGCCCGTGCTCTGAAGTCGGCTGAGGACCGGGCTCGCGTCGAGGCGGCGCTCTCCGAGGTCGAGGCCCGCGCTCAGCGGGCGGCCGAAGAGCGGGCGCAGGCCGGGGCTGCGCTCGCCGAGGCGGAAGCTCGTGCTCAGAAGGAGGCAGAAGACAGAGCCCGCGTCGAAGCCACGCTCGCCGAAGTCGAGGCTCGTGCTCGAAAGGAGTCCGACGAGAAGGCTCGTGCCGAGGCGGAGCTCGAGGCGGCGCTGGCCCGCATCGCCGAAATCGAGGCGCTGAAGGCCCGCGCGGACGAGGCGCTGTCCGCGGCGCGGCTCCAACTCGAGTCGGAAGTCGAGCAGCGCACCCGGGAGTCTGCGTCGCTGGTGCAGGCTCGCGAGGCGTTGGAACAAAGTGAACTCCAGTCCCAGGCCTCATTGGCGGAGGCTCGCCGGTTGCTCACGGCGGAGCGAGAGGCTCGCGAGGCGCTGGTCTCCGAGCTGTCCTCGGAGCGAGAGGCGCTGGCCGCCGCCCGCGCGGAGCTGGAGACCGAACGTCAGGAGCGCAGTGACGGTGAGGCCGGGCTCGCGCGCGTCCACGAACGACTCGATGCCGAGCAGCGCGCTCGCGCCGAAGTGGATGCGACGTTGGCTCGCACCCGGGACTCGCTGTCCGCCGAGGAGACGGCTCGCGCCGAGCTGGAGGCCTCGTTGGCCCAGGTCCGTGCGGCCCTCGCGACCGAGCAGGAAGGTGGACAGGCGACTCGCGCGGAGCTGACTCGTGAGCGTGAGGCCCTGGCGCAAGTCCGCGCGGAGCTGGCGGAGCTCACGAGCCGTGAGCAGTCGCTGCGCGAGTCGGTGGAGCGCCTGGAGACGGATCGCGCCCAGGTCGAAGCCTCGACCCTGGCGCAGCGCGAGGCCCTGGAGGCCCGGCTGTCCTCGCTCGAGACGTCCCTGGGCGAGTCCGAGGCCGCGAAGCGCGCCGTGGATGCCCAGCTCTCCGAGCGGGATTGGACGCTGCAAGAGCTGCAGACCCAGATGGCGCGTCTGCGGGAGCAGGTGCGCGAAGGCGAGGCCCAGGCCTCGAAGCTCGCCGAGGCCGCCACCGCGCGCGAGGCGGAGCTGGAGAAGACCGAGAACACCCTGGAGGCCACCCGTCAGGAGGTGCTGGACCTTCGCGGTGAGCTGACCCATCTGATGGCCGCGCGCCAGGAGGTGATGCGCCTGGGGATGGAGCTCCAGCGCGCCATGGCCGCGCTGCATGAGCGTGGGGCGCATCTCGCGCGTCTCGACGCGGAGTTGGTGGACGCGCGCGAGCGACTGGTGGCCCAGCGCGAGAACGCCGAGCTGCTCATGGTGCAGCTCGAGACGGCACGGCGCTTCGCGGGCAAGGCCACCGCGATGGAGAGCACGCTCGAGAGCGAGCGCGCCTCGCTGGAGGCGACCCGCGCCGAGCTGGCGCGAGTCACCGAGACGGCTCGGACGGAGCAGGAGCGCGCCGCGACGCTGGAGACCCGCCTGCGCGAGACCACCGAGGCGCTGGAGCAGGCGCGCGCGGACTGGGATGCCCGGCTCGTCGACCTCACCGCGCACCTGGAGACGCACCAGACGGCGCGGAGCACCCTGGACGCGCGACTCGCGGACACCACCGCGCAGCTCGACACCGAGCGCGCGGAGCGCACCGCGCTGGATGCCCGGCTCTCCGAGACCACTACACTGCTCGATGCCGAGCGAACCGAGCGGAGCGCGCTGGATGCCCGGCTCACCGAGACCACTTCGCGGCTCGATACCGAGCGGACGGAGCGGAACACCCTGGAGGCCCGACTCTTGGAGGTCGCGTCCCAGCTCGACACCGAGCGCGCGGGCCGCGTCGTATTGGAGTCGCGGCTCGCCGAGCTGGAGTCCAGCACCGCCAGCCTGCGCGAGGAGCGCGATGCCCGGCTCGCGGAGAAGGCCGCCCTCGAGGCCCGCCTGACCGAGGCCACCACCGGCTTCGAGTCCCGCCGCGCCGAGCTCGAAGCACGTCTCTCCGAGCTGGAGTCCGCCGCCACCCAGAGCGCCGCCTCCCTCCAGTCCCTCCAGGAGCGCGCAGCCCGCGCCGAGGCCGAGCGCGAGCGCCTCCAGTCCGACCTGACCGTGGCCCGCGCCGCGCGCGTCCGCCTGGAAGGCCGCATCACCGCCATGGAGACCGCGTCCACCGACGCCGTCCGCATGCTCGACACCGAGCGCGCCGAGCGCACCCGCCTCTCCGAGTCCCTCGACGAGGCCCGCCGCCAGCTCCAGCAGAAGGACGGCTCCACGTCCGACCGTCTCGCCACCCTGCGCACGGAGCTGACGCGCCTCCAGGACCAGGCCCAGGCCCTCACCGCCGAGAAGCAGGAGCTCCTCAAGGACCGCTACGAGCGTGAGCGCCTGGAGTCGCTCGTGAAGGACCAGCAGGCGCGCCTGTCCTCCATCGAGGCCGAGCGCAACGAGCTGCTCGCCGCCACCGAGGCGCTCAAGGCCTCCTCCCAGCCCGAGGCCGTCCTGGAGATGGCCGCGGAGATGGAGCACCTCCAGTCCCTGGTGGACTCGCTCCAGACCCAGCTCGAGGCCCAGGAGACGGAGCTGGCCACCCTGCGCCGCCAGACGGCGCGGACCGGCGCCAACCCCGTCCAGGACATCTACGAGCGCGCCAACGCCGAGCTCAAGGCCGTCAAGAGCGAGCTGTCCCGGCGCACGGGCGTGGTGCACACGCCCCCGGGCGGCATCCCCGTCCGCACGCCCACCATCCCCCAGGTCAAGCCGCCACGCACCGCCGTGCCCGCGCTCGACATGCCCGACCCCTCGCCGCCGAAAAAGGCGGACGAGCGCGAGTGACGTTCCGCGACTAGGATTGCGCTCGTGGACGCACGCGAGCGCATCTTCAAGTACCAGGGTCTGGGCAATGACTTCGTCGTCCTGGACCGTCGCCGGTCCGGGGTGGACATCGACGCCGACACGTCACGCTGGATGTGCGACCGCCGCCTGGGCATCGGCGCGGACGGTGTGCTCTCGCTCCTGCCCTCCGAGCACGGCCTGGCTCGCATGGTCGTCCACAACGCTGACGGCAGCATCGCGGAGATGTGCGGCAACGGCCTGCGCTGCGCGGTGAAGTACCTGGTCGACCACTCCCCGGAGACGCCCGCGCGCATCGACGTGGAGACGGGCGCCGGAGTGCTCACCTGCATGCCCGGCTACGGAGACGGCGGGGTGGTCTCAGTGGACATTTCCATGGGGCCGGCACGGCTCGTCGCCCCGAACCTCCCGTCGGGCGCCACGGGGCGTCCGTTCCTGGACACGCCCCTGCCCGGACACCCCGAGCTGCGCGCGTCCGCGGTGAGCATGGGCAACCCGCACCTGGTCCTGCTCGACAGACCGCTGGAGGACGCGCCGAGGCTGGGGCCCGAGCTGGAGCGGCATCCCTCCTTCCAGGACCGCACCAACGTGGAGTTCGTCCGGGTGGAGCCGGATGGCCTCACCGTCGTGGTGTGGGAGCGGGGCTGTGGCCTCACCCAGGCGTGTGGCACCGGGGCGTGCGCGTCCGCGGTGGCGGCGGTGCTGGCCGGACGCCTGCCCCCCGAGACCTGGCTGCGAGTCACCCTGCCAGGAGGCGACCTGGGCATCCGCGTGCCCGCCGACCTGTCCGACATCCGCCTCCGGGGACCGGTCGCCTTCGTCTTCGAGGGCGTTGTCGGGCTTGCTGGGGGCCGGTAACCTCCGACCTCCCCCTTCGCACCCGGGTCAGACAGCGCGTGGCCGGTCCCATTCTCGTCGTCGACGACGACCTGTTCTTCCGCCAGCTCGCCAGCGACATGCTGGCCCGTCATGGGCACCGCGTCGTCTCCGTGGAGAACGGCACGGCTGCGCTCGAGGAAGCGGCCCGCACGCCCTTCGACCTGGTCATCACCGACGTGGTGATGCCAGGCGTGGACGGCTTCGCGCTCACCGCGCGCCTGCGCGAGAGGGACCCGGACCAGGAGGTCATCCTGGTCAGCCAGCGCACCGACATCAAGGGCTCGGAGATGGCGCTGCGCTCGGGCGCGGCGGACTGTCTGGCCAAGCCCGTGGACGAGGCGGACCTGGTGCTCGCGGTGGACCGCGCCCTGGAGCGCGCCGCCCTGCGCAAGGAGCGGGCCCAGCTGCGCGACGAGAACATGGAGTTCGCGCGCTTCCACAACCTGCACCAGCGCTGCCTGGAGCTCATCTCCCAGTCGGATCTGGAGTGGCTGCAGGAGCGCATCATCTCGGAGCTGTCGGTGGTGTGCGACGCGCAGAGCGCCGCGCTGTGGGTGCTGGATGACCGGGGTGACCTGGTGCTGCGCGCGTACCGGGGCCTGCTCGACAAGCAGTTCCTCGCCGAGCGCATGAGCCCCGAGGGGCCGCTGGCCAGCCGGCTCAAGGACGCACAGCCCTGGTTCGCGCGGGATGAGCGCTCGGCGGTGTTGTACGTGCCGCTGATGGCCACGGGGGAAATCGTGGGCCTGGCGCAGCTGTCCGACCCGCTGGCCGGGGACTTCCGTCAGGAGCACTCCCGCGACGCGCGCGTGCTGGCGGACTTCGCCGCGGTGGGCGTGAAGAACGGCCGCCGGATGATGGCGCTGCAGCGGCTGGGCCTGAGGGACCGCGAGACGGCGGCCTACAACCTCAGCTACTTCACCGACTACGCGTCCAAGGAGATCTACAAGGCCCGGCGCTACGGCCGCACCTTCTCGCTGCTGACGTTCTCCATCGACAACCTGCCGCTGGTGCGGGTGCGGCAGGGGGCGGCGGACGCGAAGAAGGCGGTGCGCGGCATCATCAAGGCGCTCAGCAAGATCATCCGCGACTCGGACGTCATCGCGAAGGCGAGCGACCAGGAGTTCTACCTGCTGCTGCCGGAGACGGACTTCTTCGGGGCCATGATGTTCGTGCGCCGCGCGGTGGCGGCGGTGCGCGAGGAGCCCGAGGTCCAGGACGTGGAGCAGCGGCTGCCCCTGGCGCTGGTGGGCGGCGCGAGCACCTTCCCCAAGGACGGGGAGGACTTCGACGAGCTGGTGCACCGCTGCCGGCGCCGCATGGACGAGCGCCGCGCGTCGCTGCAGCGGCGGCTGATGCTGGACGGGCTGCCGTTCTGGGACGAGGTGGACCTGCTGCTCGGCACGCCCAACAGCCCCAAGCTGCCGGTGGACGAGCGCGCCGAGCCCAGCCGCCGGGGCAAGGTGGCGGACGTGCTCTTCGACGAGCTGCAGGCGGAAATCGCCCGCGAGCTGATGAGAGACCCGGGCTCGCGCGGCCTGCTGTACGTGGGCGGGCCGGAGATCCGCTCGGACCTGCCCATCGCCGCGGGCCTGGAGTCGGCGCCTCCTGACTTGTCCTCGCGGATCTACCTCTTGGGCCGGCGCATGGATTTGGAGTCGCACCCCGCGCTGACGCCCGTGTTCCTGGAGGGCGACGAGCGGGTGGCGCGGCACGAGTTCATCCTCTGGCTGTCGGAGAGCGCGGCGTACGCGCTCATCCAGCGGCGGGGACGCGGGGCGACGTGGGGCTTCCACACCTCGGACACCGCGGTGGTGGACGGGCTCATCTCCAAGCTGCAGGCCGAATACGACCTGCAGCCCTACTGATACGAAGCGGAGCGTCGTCGTGGCCCAGGTGCGCAAGATCCTCATCGCCGACCCCGACCTCGAGTCCGTGCGCGCGCTGTCCCGCGCGCTGCGCACCAAGGGCTATCAGGTGCACTACGCGCCGGATGGCTCGCGGGCGCTGGAGGTGGCGGTGCTGCGCCACCCGGACCTCACGCTGTTCGACGAGCACTGTCGGCTGCTGGAGGCGCGCACCTTCATCCAGATTCTTCGCACCAACCCGCGCACCGAGGACATCCCCGTCGTCCTCACCACGTCCAGCTTCGACGGCGACCGCTACCGCGGCCTGCGCGACGGCTACCTTCGAAAGCCCTTCAACCTGGACGAGGTGCTCAGCCGCATCGAGCACATCTTCCGGCGCAACGAGGCGGCCAAGGACCTCAAGGTCGAGCAGCAGGAGATCGAAGGCTCGCTCAGCCAGCTGAGCATCCCGGACCTGATGCAGCTGCTCGGCATGAACCGGCGCAGCGGCAAGCTGTCGCTGGAGCGCGGCAACGAGCGCGGGGAGATCCACGTGGTGGAGGGCCGCCCCGTCAACTCGAAGCTGGGCCGCGTGGAAGGGGAGAAGGCCCTGTTCCGCCTGCTGGCCTGGGGCGACGGCACCTTCACCTTCTCGCCGGGCGCGAACGCCGCGAAGGCGCGCATCAACCGCGCCATGGACGACGCGCTGCTGGAGGGCATGCGCCAGTCGGACGAGGTGAACCGGCTCTTGCCGGGCCTGCCTCCGCGTCACACGCGGCTGATGCTCGCGCCGGACCTGGCGCTGCAGCAGGACCAGCACCCGGTGACGGCGCAGGTGGTGGACCTGCTGCGCCAGCCCCGGGCCCTGGGCGAGGTGCTGGACCTGGCGCCCGCCACGGACCTGGAAGTGCTGGGCGTGCTGTCCACGCTGATGCAGCGGGGCGTGGCGAAGCTGGCGGACGCGGCGGGCACGGACGCGAACGCGGGCGAGCTCTTGGGCGCCGCCGAGGTGCACGCGCTGCGCGGCCGCATCCTGCGCACCAAGGCGCCGGCGAAGGTGGCCACCGCCAAGATCTTCGTGTGCGGCAGCGGCGCGGCGGCGGCGCGGCGAATCATGGCGCGCGTGCCGGGGCTGGAGGCCCTGTCCGCGGAGCCCACCGCGGTGAAGAGCGGCTTCGGCACGCTGGGGCGGCTGGTGCTCAGCGAGGTGCTGCGGCTGGACTTCTGCGTGCTGCCTCCCGCCGAGGCCGCGCGGCCCCTGTGGCGGCCCTTCAGCGCGGGCGCCGTGGGCGCGCTGCTCCTGGACGTGTCCGAGCCCGCGGTGGGCCTGGCGCACTACCTGGCGTGGGAGGCGCGCATGCCCGTCGTCGTCGTGGGGCTGGACGTGCCCCAGAGCCTCCAGGGCTCTCCGGCCGGCGCGCTGAGCGTGGTGGACGATTTGGGCGAGGCGCTGCGGGCGCTGCTGGTCCAGGCCCTCAACCCGGCGCCCATGTTGCCGGGCGTGCCCCAGGTCCAGCGCGCGAGCGCCTCCGCGGGGTAGCGGGGGACGTCAGGCGGCGGGCTCGAGCTCGATGCCGAGCGCCTCGTTCGCGAAGCGGAACATCCGGGCGCGCAGCTGCTCCAGCGCCTCGAGCGCGTGCCGGCCGGCGCGGTCGGCCGCGTCCTCCAGGCGCTCCTTGCACTGGAGGTCCGCGCACAGGCTGATGCCCACGCGGCGCTTGTTGTTCACGTCGGTGGTGAGCAGGGTCACCTCGCTCGACGCGCCGGAGTGGTGGCACCACTCGCACATGCGGGTGACGTTCTCCCCGCCCATCGAGTCGCGTCGGAAGATGATGCCGATGGGCTGCCGGCTGCCGGGCGCGGAGAAGATGAGGTACACGCGCAGGCCGGACGTCTCGGTCCAGGCCAGGTAGTCGCGGACGAACAGGGGGAAGGAGAGGCCCGGCGGCATCTCCATGACGCGCAGGTCTCTGGGGCGGAAGGACTCGATGAGGTCCCGGTCGGACTCGAATCGGAACACGGCTGCTCCTTGGCGTACGTCTGGACCTAACAGGCAGCGGTTGCTGATTCTACCCGAACCCACCAGGAAGCCAGGCCCCGCTCCGGCCCCAGGCCTGGCGGGTGGCCGCCCCTCGGGCGTGCGGGGGCGCTGACACCGTGCGCGAGTCCACACCCCGGCGGGAATGAAAGAGGCACTGCGTCATGGCCGTCCGGCGAGCGCATGCGTCGCGGGCTGACTCACGCGTGACATGGCGATGAGACAAGCAGGGTCATCGACTCCGGCGTGTTCGCGCCGGCCACACCCCTGTCAGGAGCCCTCCGTCCATGGACCGCGCCGCGCCGCTCTCGAGCAAGGAGCTCATCGCAAGGACCCGTCCCTTCGCCACGCAGGACGTGGCGCGCTCGGGATGGAACGTGGTGGCCACCTATGCCGCGCTCGCGGCGGCGGTGACGCTGGCGGTGGCCGCGCCCTGGTGGCCCCTCAAGGTGGTGGGCGCGGCGCTGGAGGCGCTCGTCCTCATCCGCGCGTTCATCCTCTTCCACGACGCGATGCACGGCGCGCTCTTGCCGACGTCGAAGTGGGCGAAGGTGCTGTTCCACGTGCAGGGCATCCTGACGCTCACGCCCGCGCGCATCTGGAACGACACGCACAACCACCACCACGCGAACACGGCGCGCATCGCCGCGGACTCCGCGGGCACCTTCGTCACGTGGACCACCGAGCAGTGGCGTCAGGCCTCCGGCTGGCAGCGGCTGGGCTACCGCGTGGAGCGCCATCCGGTGACCATCCTCCTGGGCTACTTCACGGCGTTCCTCTACAGCCTGTGCCTGGTGCCCTTCGTGAAGGACCCGAAGCGCTACTGGACGTCGGGGCTGGCGCTCTTCGTCCACCTCGCGCTGTCGGTGGCCCTGTGCGTCTTCTTCGGGCCGGCGGTGTACCTGCTCGCCTTCCTGGTGCCGCTGGTGCTCGCGTACGCGCTGGGCACGTACCTGTTCTATTCGCAGCACAACTTCGACCAGGTGAACCTGCTGCCGGAGTCCGACTGGACGCACGCGGACGCGGCGCTGGAGGCCTCCAGCTACCTGCGCTGCGGCAAGGTGATGGCGTGGTTCACCGGCAACATCGGCTACCACCACGTGCACCACCTCAACCCGCGCATCCCGTTCTACCGGCTGCCGGAGGCGATGGCCGCCATCCCCGAGCTGCAGGCGCCCCACGTCACCACGCTGAGCCCGCGCGACATCCTCGGCTGCCTGCGGCTGAACCTGTGGGACCCGGCGCTGGGGCGGATGGTGCGCTACCGCGACGCGTGGAGGCCGGCCATCGCGCCCGTCGCGACGCGCGAGCACGTGTCCGGCCCCCTCGCGTCAGCGTGACGCGGAGGAGCCGGTGAGCGGAGGTTGTCCCGTGGGCGGGGCGAGCGGCCCGGTGCGCGGCACGGGCTCGCCGAGCACCTGCGCGACCTCCTCGCCGGTGGGCCCCGCGTTCCACTGCCCCGTGCGTCCCATCACCCGCTCGCCCACGGGCTGTGTCTTGCTCACGAGCGTGGCCTCCTGGTCCGGCGGCACCAGGAAGCGGCTGACGTCGGGGCTCACGAAGTCGCTCGACGCCACGAAGGTCCACGGGCGCCTGACCTGCTGCCCGGGCACGGGTTGGGGCTGCCAGCCGATGTGGCCGTCCCCCCAGCGCCAGTCCACCCAGGAGGGCGCCCACTCGTCGTCGGGCCACCACACCCAGCCGTGCGCGGGCGTCACGAACCAGCGGCCGTAGTGGAAGGCCGCCCAGCCCCACTCCAAGTCGGTGTCGAACGTCCAGCCCCAGTCGCTCAGGCGCCACTGTCCGAAGCTGGCGTAGGGCACGAAGTCGCGGCCGACCTGCTCTTCGTACGGCTTCCAGACCCAGCCCACCTCGGGGAGCTCGAACCAGTCGCCGTAGGGGGACAGCAGGTCGCGGTAGATGGACACGCTGCTGCTCAGCGTGGTGGAGCTGCCCTTCACCTGCGGACCGAACTGCTCGCTCCCCGTCGCGCAGCCGACCACGGCCAGCAGCGCGCCCGCGCCGCCCGCGCGCAGCCAGCGCCAGGATGGTTTCCATGTCCGCATCGCCAGCCCCTCCCGTGGGTGGATGTCACCCCGTCTCGCGTGTGCCCTTGGGTTCAACGCGGTGAGCCTCGTGGGTGATGCCCCGGGCGCCGGACGCTGCAATGGCTCCGCCCCCTGGTTGGATTCCGGCCGGGCAGGCGGGGCAGACTGGCGGCCGTGCGCCCGAGACTCCTTGCCCTCCTGTCCGCGCTGAGCCCGTCGGTGGCCCTGGCCGGCATGCCGAACTTCCTGCTCACGGAGCTCGCCGAGCAGCGGCTGGAGGCCATCTCCTTCTTCATCGCCGTCTTCCTGCTGGTGTCCGCGGGCGTGTGGGCGCTGTGGAACCGGCTGAGGCGCGACGTGCCCAGGCTGCCGAGGCTCGGCTACGGCGCGGCGCTCGCGCTGGTGTTCCTGGTGGGGCTGGCCCTCCAGCTCGTCCTGTCGATGATTGCCGGCGGACGCGAGCTGATGACGCCGGGGGCCTGGGAGAAGACGGGCGCCACGTACCAGCTCACGCAGGCGAAGCTCCCCGCCGACACGGAGCTGGTGTCACAGGCTCGACGCCAGCGACTGGAGGAGCTGCGCACGGCGCTGTGGGCGCATGCCCAGGCGAATGGCGGCGCCTTCCCGTTGAACGACCTGGGCACGGAGCTGCCGGCCGCGCGCTGGAAGGTGCTGGGGGACTCCGGGCTGCACTTCATCTACGTGGGAGGACAGAAGGCGGACGCGCCCTCCGCGCCGCTGGCGTACGAGCCGGGCCTGTTCGGCAAGGAGCGCTGGGTGCTCTTCACGGATGGAGACATCCGACGGATGCCCATCGGGGACATCCACCGCGCGCTGGTGCTGGGAGGTGCGCCATGAGGCCGCTCAAGAAGGTGCTGCTGGGGACCTTCCTCCTGACGATGGTGTTCTTCCTCTTCATCGGTCAGTCCTGGGTGCTGCAGGTGCCCTTCCTGCTCGCCTTCGGGTGGCTGGACTTCCTCAAGAGCGTGGGCCCGTCGGTGACGTTCCGGTGGGGCGCCATCGGCGAGGCGCTGCTCGTGGCGGGGATTCTCGCGGTGGGCTCGCACCTGTTCCTGCGGTGGCTGTGGCGTCAGCTCCAGCCGGAGGCAAGCGCGTGGCGCGTGCGCTGGAGCGTGTCGCTGCTGCTGCTCCTGGTGCTGTTCTTCGGCGCGACGATGGCGTCGGTGGGCATCGGCCACCACGTGGGCTGGTTGATGGCGGGACGCGAGGCCCTGGTGCGCAGCAACTGGCCGCGCTGGAGGATGGAGAGCGCGTGGAACTCGCGGGGCCTGTGCCACGCGGCGGTGGCGCGGCTGGAGGCGGGGACGCCCCTCGCGGACATTCCCAGGTATCTGCTCCAGGACCCGGAGACGCGCGCGCCCTCGGAGAACCACTACGTGGTGTCGCGCGTGGAGCCCGGCGGTGAGACCGGGTTCATGGTGTTCGCGAGAGATCCGCTGGCGCTCAAGAGCGATGGGGGCGTGCGCTGCTCGAAGTCACAGCGGCCCGATGAGATGGAGTCCCTGGATGCGGAGGCCGTCGCCCGGTGGCTCGCCGGCGCCGAGCCGGTGGTGGGCGCCACGCCCTGACGCCCGTGCTGTCGTCGTCGAACGCGGTTCAACCGAAGGAGCCGAGCATGTCCTCTCGTCGCGCGTCGTATCCGTGGGTCGTCGCCGTGTTGTTGTCCTTCGCCTTCGTCGCGGGAGCCGAACCTACCGAGGAGCAGGCCCTGGCTTGTGACGAGGAGACCGGGGCCTCGCTGCTCACGTGCGGGCGCGCCCGTTGCGGCGACGACTGGGTTTGCGCGTGGAACTGCCCCGAGGCCCTCACGGCGGTCTGCGAGAACAACTACTGCGTGTACACGTACCCGGACCCGGGCGGCGGTGGAGGCGGAGGTGGGCCCACGCCCCAGGTGTGCCCCGGCATGCGCTGCGGGGGGGACTGGAACTGCGTCTGCGAGGGGCTCCAGGGGACGTGCGGTACGAACGGGTACTGCACCTTCTGACGCGAAGGGTTGCCAGTGAGCACTTGGCAGCCGGCGGGTCGTGACTAGCTTCCCGCGCACCATTCGACGCCGGGGCGGACGTCCCGGTGTCGTCACGATAGGAGACGACGGTGCAGAAGCTGCTTCTGGTCGCGGTGCTGGGTGCCATGACGTTCGGCGTGGGATGCCACCGCAACACGCGTGAGAGCGCGAAGAACGATGCCGAGCGCGCCGCGGAGAAGACCGAGGACGCCGCCGAGGACGCGGGCGACGCGGTCAAGGACGCCGCCGAGGAGGCGGGCGACAAGATCGAGGACGCCACCGACAACTAAGGTCGGGTGGCGGGGACCCAGGCCTTCCCGGACGCCGCACCGCGTCGGTTCGCGAGCGCGACTTCGGGAAGGTCATGGGTTGCCGACGGTGTGGGGCATGACCGAATAATCAGCCCCATGGGAACGCTCACGCTCAGCGCCTCGGCGCACCTGTGGGAGCAGTTCCTCGTCGGGGCGCTCGACGAGGACGGGGGCGCTGTTCCGGAGCCGCCCCCCATCCTCTCCCGCTGGCAGCGCTCCCGGGCGCTCGGGGCCCCGAGTACGGGGCTGCCGGACGAGGGACCCAGCGTCGGGGGACTCGCGCTCGTGGAGCGGCGGGCCCGGCTGGAGCCGGTGTGGCACGAGGTCCGGGACATGCTGGACGTGCTCGCCGCCGCGCCGCTGCCCTCGGGGCGGGTGGCGCTGCTGGCGGACCGGGAAGGCGTCATCCTCGCCACGCGCAGCTCGGGCGGAGACTTCGCGGGCCATGCGGACTACGTGCGCCTGGTGGCGGGGGCCTGCTGGGACGAGGTGTCCCGCGGAACGAACGCCATCGGCACGGCGCTGGCGGAGTCCTCGGCGGTGGCCGTGGTGGGACCGGCGCACTATGCGCAGCGGCACCATGGGCTCGTCTGCTACGCGGCGCCGGTGAGAGACCCGTTCGGCGAGGTGCTCGGCGTGCTGGACGTCACGGGCCCGGCGGGTGGCGCGGACCCGCTGGTGCTGGTGGCCGTGGCGAGCATCGCGCACTCGGCGGAGGCGCGGCTGCGCGAGGTCGCCTGGGCGCGGGTGGCGGCGGCGGCGCGCGGTGGGCTGGAGGCGCGGCTGGCTCGCGAGGATGGGCCGGTGCTGCTCGTCGAGTCACCGGGGCGGGTGCGGCGGCTCAATGGGGCGGCGCGCGCGCTGTTCGGCGTGGAGTCGTCTTCCGAGGAGGTGTCACCGGGGCGGGTGCTCGGGCTGTCGTGGCGGACGTTGAAGGACGCGGCGCTGCGCGGGCAGGTCCTGGAGGCGAGCCACCGTGACACGGGCGCGAGCTGGCGCGTGCATCCGGAGGCGGTGGGGGAGGGGGATGGGGAGTCGGCGCTCGCGGTGCTGGTGCGGCTGGAGCCTCGACTGACGCGGGCGCAGGCGCGGACGACTCGGGCCTCCGTGGATGCCCGCTTCGAGAAGGATGTCTGGTCCGAGTTGAAGGGCAGCGACGCCGCGCATCGCGCGACGCTGCGAGAGGCGGCCCGGTTCGCGCCCACGTCGGTGCCGGTGTTGTTGCTGTCGGAGACGGGCACGGGCAAGGAGCTGCTCGCGCGCGCGGTGCATGCGGCGAGCGCGGTGGCCTCCGGGCCGTTCGTGGCGGTCAACTGTGGCGCCCTGTCCGCCGCGCTGCTGGAGAGCGAGCTGTTCGGCCATGCTCCCGGCGCGTTCACGGGGGCGCGCTCGCAAGGCGCGGAGGGGAAGCTGGCGGCGGCGGATGGCGGGACGTTGTTCCTGGATGAGCTGGCGGAGATGCCCGCGGCGCTGCAGGTGATGTTGCTGCGCGTGCTGGAGGACGGTGGGTACTCGCGCGTCGGGGAGTCGCGCGTGAGGCACTCGCGCTTCCGGCTTGTCTGCGCGACGTGTCGGGACCTGGAGGCGGCGGTGCGCTCGGGAGCGTTCCGGCAGGACCTGTACTACCGGCTCCAGGGGGCGCTCCTGCGCTTGCCTCCGCTGCGCGAGCGGGAGGACCTGCCGGAGCTGGCGCAGGTGCTGCTGCGTCAGCTCGCGAGCGAGGGAGGCCATCCTCCGAGCACGTTGTCCGCGGCGGCGCTCGCGAGGCTGTGCGCGCACCGGTGGCCGGGGAACGTGCGGGAGCTGAAGACGGTGTTGCGCCTGGCGCTGGTCCGCGCGGATGGGGCGCCCGTCATCGATGTGGCCGCGTTGCCGCCGGAGCTGGGGCGCGCGCCCGTGCCCGTGGAGGCCGGGCCCGCATCGCGCTCAGCGCTGGGATTCGCTCCCGCGTCGCCGATGGATGTCGCGCATGGCTTCGAATCGCGCTCCGATGCAGGGTGGGCGTCGACGTCGCCACGCCATGGCGAGTCTGACTGCACAGCGCGCTCCGAGGCGGAGCGGGCGCCGATGTCGCCCCGCCAGGACGAGCCTGGCTTCGCATCGTGCTCCGAGGCGGTGCGGGCACCGAGGTCGCCCCGCCAGGACGAGCCTGGCTTCGCATCGCGCTCCGAGGCGGTGCGGGCGCCGATGTCGCCCCGCCAGGACGAGCCTGGCTTCGCATCGCGCACCGAGCCGGGGCGTGCTCCCGCGACGCCGATGCAGGGCGAGCCTCGGCACGCATCGCGCTCCGCGCCAGGGCGTGTGCCGGGAGCCGAGCCCTTCGCGGCTTCACGCGCCGAGCCCGCAGGCCCCACGGGGCTTCGCGAGGTGGAGGCGAACGCCATCCTCGAGGCCTTGTCGCGCAGCGGTGGGAACGTGGCGCGCGCGGCTCGGCTGCTCGGGATTGCCCGCAGCACGCTCTACCGCATGGTGGAGCGCTTCGGACTGGTGCTGCCGCCACGCTCATGAGCGCCACGGTCGCGGTCATCCACCGCACATCTTGACGCCCGACGGGCCTGCCGCTCACAGCCACTTCAGAACATTCCAGCGAGGCGTGGGACACCCTGCGCGCGACACTGTCGCGGGATGCGCCACGTGTGTCCGCGGGGAGTGTCGCATCGCGGGACACGACGCGGCGCGACGTCGGCGGTGCGGGTGAGTGGCACGGGTGCTGCTCTGGGGCGGAGCGCTTCCACCCGCAGCCCCACCCGCAAGGAGAGCGTCCATGATCTACGCCGCCCCCAACCAGCCCGGCTCGAAGGTGAAGTTCAAGTCCCGCTACCAGAACTTCATCGGCGGTCGGTGGGTCGAGCCGAAGCGTGGCCAGTATTTCGAGAACATCACGCCCGTGACGGGCCAGGTCTTCTGTGAGGTCGCCCGCTCCACGGCGGAGGACATCGAGCTGGCGCTGGACGCCGCGCACGCCGCACGGGTGTCCTGGGGCCGCACGTCGCCCACGGCGCGCGCCAACATCCTGCTGAAGATCGCCGACCGGATGGAGCAGAACCTGGAAATGCTCGCGGTGGCGGAGTCCTGGGACAACGGCAAGCCGGTCCGCGAGACGCTCGCCGCGGACCTGCCGCTGGCCATCGACCACTTCCGCTACTTCGCCGGCTGCATCCGCGCGCAGGAGGGCACGGTGGGCGAGCTGGACCACGACACGGTGGCCTACCACTTCCACGAGCCCCTGGGCGTGGTGGGGCAGATCATCCCCTGGAACTTCCCCATCCTGATGGCGGCGTGGAAGGTGGCGCCGGCGCTGGCGGCGGGCAACTGCGTGGTGCTCAAGCCCGCGGAGCAGACGCCCGTGGGCATCCTGGTGCTCACCGAGCTCATCCAGGACCTCCTGCCCGAGGGCGTCTTCAACGTCGTCAACGGCTTCGGCATCGAGGCGGGCAAGCCGCTGGCCAGCAGCCCCCGCGTGGCCAAGGTGGCCTTCACGGGTGAGACGACGACGGGCCGGCTCATCCTCCAGTACGCGAGCGAGAACCTCATCCCGGTGACGCTGGAGCTGGGCGGCAAGAGCCCGAACATCTTCTTCGACGACGTGATGGCGCACGACGACGACTTCCTGGACAAGGCGATGGAGGGCTTCTCCATGTTCGCGCTGAACCAGGGCGAGGTCTGCACGTGCCCGTCGCGCGCGCTGGTGGGCGAGAAGATCTACTCGCAGTTCATCGAGCGCGCGCTGGAGCGCGTGAAGAAGGTTCGCCCGGGCAACCCGCTGGACACCGACACGAAGCTGGGCGCGCAGGCGTCGAACGACCAGCTGGAGAAGATCCTCGGCTACATCGACATCGGCAAGAAGGAGGGCGCCAAGGTGCTCACCGGCGGCGAGCGCGTGAGCCTGCCCGGCGACCTCAAGGACGGCTACTACGTGGCGCCCACGGTGTTCCAGGGCCACAACAAGATGCGCGTCTTCCAGGAGGAGATCTTCGGACCGGTGGTGAGCGTCACCACGTTCAAGGACTTCGACGACGCGATGCGCATCGCCAACGACACGCTGTACGGCCTGGGCGCGGGTGTGTGGACGCGCGACACGAACACGGCCTACCGCGCGGGGCGCACCATCGAGGCGGGGCGCGTGTGGACCAACTGCTACCACCTGTACCCGGCGCACGCGGCGTTCGGCGGCTACAAGCAGTCGGGCATCGGCCGGGAGACGCACCGCAAGATGCTGGACCACTACCAGCAGACCAAGAACCTGCTCGTCAGCTACAGCCCGAAGGCGATGGGGTTCTTCTGATGAGTGACACCCGTGCCGGGCCCGGCGCGGGTGGGCAGGCGGACTCCACGGTGGCCCGGGTGGCGGTGACGCCCGAGGCCGCCGCGGTCATCCGCTCCCTGCGTGCCACGCATGGGCCGCTGATGTTCCACCAGTCCGGCGGCTGCTGCGACGGCAGCGCGCCCATGTGCTACCCGCTCAAGGAGTTCCGCATCGGTCAGCGGGACGTCTTCCTGGGAGAGGTCGAGGGCTGCCCCGTCTACATCGGCGGCGCGCAGTTCGAGCTCTGGCAGCACACCCACCTGACGCTGGACGTGGTGCCGGGGCGGGGCGCGGGCTTCAGCGTCGAGTCCCCGCTGGGCGTCCGCTTCCTCACGCGAAGCCGCGTCTTCACGGACGAGGAATACGAGCGCATGAAGCACGAGCCTCCGCCGAGGCGCGGACCTCCGGAGTGAGCACCGTGCTCCGGGCCTGATGCCGGGCCCGGAGCGTATTCACAGACATCGGGCGGCGCCGGGTCGCCCCGCACCCGACCGTAACCCGTCATGTCACAGCACGGGCAATGGCAATCATCCCCCTCGAAATAGACTCACGCGGTGTCGCGAATACACCATTTACACTGCGTGCAAGTACTTATACACAGAGCCCGCCTCCAACCCAGGAGGCAACTCACTATGAGGGGGAAGTCATGACGCTGTGCAAGACTCTGGGAGTCGTGGGAGTGGTGTCTCTGCTGGTGGTCGGCTGCGGTGGGGAGTACACGCCGGAAGAGGCTGCCCAGGACGCGCAGATGGGAGAAACGACGCAGGCCGTGGAGAGCGCGTTCATCGCGGGGGGGCAGACGCGTGACTTCTCGACCTGGCTGTTCGGTGTGACGCCGTTCTATGTGCGGAACATGTCCTCGACGCGGTCCACGCGCTTCAACGCGTACTGCGGCGGCAACAACATCTCCATCCTCCTGGCGCCGAATCAGGTCTATCCCACGAGCCTGAACTGCGCCTGGCCCGGCGCGCGTCTGTATGTCCAGAACCAGGGCCTCAGCCCGACGCTGGACCAGATCTACGTCGAGACGCACTGAGTCGAGGCGCGCCCTTCCCGGGTGTGCTCGGAGAGCCTCCGCGAGGGGGCTCTCTTTTTCGTCGTTCAGCCGTGATGACCCGACACGCAGACTCGGCCCTCCCCGTGGGCGCTCGCCCGGGGCTGCGCTTTGCCGTGAAAGCCATGGGTCGCCATATTATGCTCATCATATGGTGGTCGAAGGGTTCTCGTCACACGGGAGTCGGGTCATGCAGATGAAGAATGCGGTTGCCCTGGTTACTGGCGCCAATCGTGGGTTGGGGCGTGCGTTCGCGCAGGCGCTGTTGGAGCGGGGGGCTCGCAAGGTGTACGCGGCGGCGCGGGAGCCTTCGAGCGTGGACATCCCGGGCGTGGTCCCGGTCCGCCTGGACGTCACCCGGCCCGAACAACTGGAGGCGCTGGTCCGCGAGGCGGGCGACGTGTCGCTGCTCATCAACAACGCGGGCATCCTGAAGGGCACGAGCCTGCTGGGGCAGGACGCGCTGGCCGCCGCTCGGGCCGAGCTGGAGACGAACTACCTGGGCCCGCTGGCGACGAGCAGCGCCTTCGCGCCCGTGTTGGCGAGGAACGGCGGTGGTGCCATCCTCAACGTGCTCTCGGTGCTCAGCTGGGTGGCCTTCCCGGGGTCGGCCAGCTACAGCGCCTCGAAGGCCGCCGCGTGGGCGCTGACCAACGGGCTTCGCAAGGAGCTGGCCGCGCAGAAGACGCAGGTGGTGGCCCTGCATGTCGGGTACATGGACACGGACATGGCCCACAAGGTCACCGCGCCGAAGTCGAGCCCCGCGGACGTGGTGCGCCAGACGCTGGATGCCATCGAGGCCGGCCAGGACGAGGTGCTCGCCGACGAGGTGAGCCGCAACGTCAAGCAGGGGCTGTCCGCGGGCGTCTATCTCCAGCGTTGATGGAAGAAGGGGGCGCAGCCGCCATCGGGTCCCGCGCTCAGCTCCTTCGAGGTCCGGGCCCTGGGCGCGCGCGGGCTGGTGGGGGCTGGCGCGGACCAGGTCCAGGTTCTGTAGGGGTGGAATCGCTCAGGGTGTCATCGGCACCCCTCGTCGCGACAGATTCTTTCAATCCGTGAAACAGGCGCGAGGGGGCGGCCTGTGACTGGGGCGCCACCGGGGCGGGGGCGCGAAGTGTGGTACGAGGAGCCTGGATTTTTGAAACCGGAGGCTCGCTTTGACGTTGGTTCGGGTGTGTTTGACTTCGCTGCTGGTCCTGATGGTCGCCTGCGGTGATGGTGATTCGGATCCAGTGGTGGTGGTTCCTGATGCCGGGCACAACGCGCCGGACTCAGGCAACGGGACACCCGACTCGGGGGGAGGAGCGCCGGACTCGGGAGGCGACCTTCCCGACGCGGGGGGGGAGACGCCGGATGCCGGCGGTGAACTTCCAGACGCGGGCGGCGAAATCCCCGACGCGGGCGGCGAGCTTCCGGACGCGGGGGGAGAAATCCCCGACGCGGGTGGCGAAATCCCCGACGCCGGTGGTGAGCTCCCCGACGCGGGCGTGACGCCGGATGCCGGCAACGAGCCCGCCGACGCGGGCAACGAGACGCCCGACGCGGGTGGTGAGCTTCCCGACGCGGGCAACGAGACGCCCGACGCGGGTGGAGACGCCGGCCCGGGCAACGAGACGCCCGATGCCGGGACGCCCGACGCCGGTAACGAGCCGTCGGACGCCGGAACGCCCGACGCGGGCGGCGAGACGCCCGACGCCGGTGGCGGCACTCCGGACGCGGGTGGCGAGCCGCCCTTGGTGAGCGTCATCGCGAACTGGGGCTTCGAGGCCTGGTCCGGCTCGCTGCCCGACGCGTGGCTCGGCAGCAAGTCGAACCTCGCCGGCAGCGACGTGCAGAAGGTGACGAGCGGCGCGTTCGAGGGCTCGAACGCGGCCCGTCTGACGAATGCCTCGTCCACGCACCGCCGCTTCACCACCGCGGCGATGACGCTGCCCGCGGGCCGCTACACCTGCACCTACCAGGTGCGTGGCACCGGTGAGGTCCGCAACGCCTTCTTCGACGACGACTACTCCAGCTACACCGGCTACACCTCCGTCGACACCGCCACGTGGCGGCAGCTGACGTACACGTTCAACCTCGCCGGCGACGTCTTCGACACCTTCGAGCTCATCTTCAGCATCCGCAACACCAGCGGTGAGCACCTGACCCTCGACGACGTGCGCTGCACGCGCGCCCCCCAGCCGTGTGACACCGTGACGTGCGAGCCCTGGGCGAAGTGCGACAACACCACCGTGACGTGCGAGCCGCTCGCGGGCCGCTGCTACGACACCGTCGACTGCGACGAGTGGCAGGCCTGCGACGCCAACAACACCTGCGTGACGGCCGAGGACCGCTGCGTCCGCCACGCCGACTGCGCCGGCACGCCCGAGACCCCCGTCTGCCAGCTCTCCACGCACCAGTGCATCCCGGGCGACCCGTGCGCGGGCGTCACGTGCTCCAACCCCGCGACCACCTGCAACCCGACCTCCGGCGTGTGCGAGCTGGCCCCCGGCGCCTGCTTCACCACGTACGACTGCGTGGGCGCGCTGCCCGCGTGTGACTCGGCCACCCGGCGCTGCGTGCCCGCGGACCACGCCTCGAACATCATCCGCAACGGCGGCTTCGAGAGCTGGAACGTCTACTCCATCCCCTACCAGGGCAATCACCTCATCCCCGACTACTGGTACGGCCTGGACAACGGCATCGCGGACCCGGGCACGGAGATTCGCGCCTCGCGCCTGCAGCCCTACACGGCCGCGGTGCACGGCGGCACGACGGCGCTCCAGTTCGTCGTCCCCATCCAGGTGGCCGAGCGCTTCTCCCTGGAGAAGTTCAACGTCCCCAGCGGCAACTACTCCTGCTCGTACCGGGTGAGGGGCCACGGCACCCTGCGCCACCGCGTCTACTCGAGCGCCGGCTGGAGCCCGCAGACGGACTTCATCCTGGTGGACAGCGATGCCTGGCAGCCGGTGTTCTTCAAGTTCACCGGCAACGTGCGCGACTGGCGCCTGTTCTTCTACCCGAGCCGCAGCGAGGCCGATCGCGACCACCTCCAGGTCGACGACGTCGTCTGCACGAAGGACTAGCCCGCACTACGTAGAATCCACGATTCGCCGGACGGGGCCGCGCAGCTCAGGCGGCCTCGTCCAGTATCTCCAGCGCCTCGCGGACGCCGGGCAGGGCGGAGAGCAGCTCCAGCTCGGCCGTCTGGAGGACGGAGACGCGCTTGCCGCTGACGCGCTCCATCGTCAGCTCGATGCGGTGCTCTCCCTCCGGGTTGACGCGACGGAAGATGCGCGCCCTCCGCCCCTCCGCCCGGCAGGCGAGGATGTCCTTCTGCAGGCTGCGCAGCCGCCGGAACACCTTCAGCGCCAGACGCCCCTCGGGGGTGTCGAACGTGTGGAAGTGCCGGTTGCGCGACAGCGGCTTGCTGGGGTCATGGAGCCTCTCCACGAGGCGCCGAACGAATGGGTCCATCGACGAGGGAGGATAACATCCGGTACCCTCCGGCTCAGCGATGCCCTGGAGAAAACGAAACCTGCCGTGGACGCTGGCGCTCCTCCTCCCGCTTGCCTGCAAGGAGCCCGAGGCCGCGGCCGTCCAGAACCGTGCTCAACAAGCCCAGAGCGCCCTGGGCGAGGCCCGCGTCCAGCTGGCCAGTGGACAGCCCGCCGCCGCGCTCAACGCCCTCAAGCGCGCCGCCACCGCCGCGCCCGACAGCGCCGAGCCCTTCCTGCTGATGGCCGAAGCCCACCGCATGAACAACAACATGGGCGCGGCCATCATGTCCCTCAAGCAGGCCGAGGCCCTCATCCCCGGCACGGACCCGTCCATCCAGAAGCAGCTCTCCGAGCTGTACCGGAGCAACGGCAACACCCAGGAGGCCCTGGCCATCCTCGTGACGCTGCGAGACTCGGGCCTCCTCCAGGAGCAGGACATCCTGGACCTGGCGCGCTTCCAGGCCCGCGAGGGGCAGATCGACGAGGCCTTCACCACGCTGAACAGCGTGCTGCGCGACAGCCCGGACGACCCCGAGGCCAAGGCGGTGGAGGCGGAGGTCCTCCTCATGAAGGGCGACGAGCTGCTCGCCGCCAACCTCATGGACCGGCTGCTCCAGCAGAACCCCTCGCACACCGCCGCGCGCCTGCTTCGCGCCCGCTACTTCCTGGTCAGCGGCGTGCCGCAGATGGCGGAGGCCGACCTGCAGGCCGTGGAGGGCAAGGACGCCCAGCGCGCGGACGTCGTCACCCTGAGGGCCCGCGCGCTGCTCGCGCAAGGGCGCGCCAAGGACGCCGAGGCCGCGCTCAAGGCGCTGGTCGACGCCGAGCCGCAGAACGCCGAGGCCCTGGCGTGGATGGCGGAGACGGTGCTCGCGCAGGGCCGCCGCGCGGACGCGCTGGCGCTGGTGGACCGCGCGCTCACGTTCCGTCCCCGGCTGGCCCGGGGCCTCTACGTGCGAGGCCGCGCGCAGGAGGAGGCCAAGGACATGAAGGGCGCGGAGGAGAGCTACCGCTTCGCCCTCAGCGCCGAGCCGCGCTTCGCGCCCGTGCACTCCCGGCTGTGGCGGCTGTACCTCCAGACGGACCGCAAGGTGGATGCGTTCTCGTCGCTGGAGCGCATGCTCAACCTGGGCGAGGCCTCCCTGGAAGAGAAGGTCGCCCTGGCCCGGCTCTCCGCCCAGCTCCAGACGCAGATGCCCCGGGCCATGAAGCTCATCGACGAGGCGCTCCAGAAGGAGCCCGACAACGCCGAGTACCAGGAGGTGAAGAAGTCCCTGGTCTCGATGGCGCCGAAGCCGAAGAAGAAGCCCTCCGGCCCCGTCATCATCCGCGGCGGCCGCTGACGGCGGCGCCGGGGCTCAGGGGAGTCCCGGGGCCTCGGCCACCACGCGCTCCAGCGCCTTGAGGCCCTTGCGCTGGCCCACCGCCACCACCGTCAGGTTGTCGCGGCGGAAGTAGCGCTGGGCCACCTCGCGCACCTTCGCGGCGGACTGCGAGTCCACCAGGTCCGCGCGGTGGTCGAAGGTCTCCGGCGTGCGGAACAGCTCCGTGCCGCCGAACCACCCGGCCAGCTCCCCCGGCGAGTCCTGGGAGAACTCCAGCAGCATCCGGTGGCGGCGCTTGGCGCGGCTCAGCTCCTCCTCGCCAATCTCCGTGTCGCACAGCTGGGCAATCACCCGCAGGGACTCCTCCACCACCTGCGAGGCCTTCTCCGGGGCGCTCGCGGCCTCCACCTCGAACAGGCCCGCGTCGTGGTAGCCGTCCAGCGAGGCGTGGACCGAGTACGCCAGGCCCCGCTTCTCCACGATTTCGAACGGCAGCCGCGAGGACAGGCCGTCATCCAGCACGCGACGCAGAATCTGGAGCGCGGGGTAGTCCTCGTGCTGCTCCGGCACGGCGCGGAAGTTGAGGCGGAACTCCGTCTGCGACTCGTCGTGGGTGACGAAGTGGAGCAGCGGCCCGGGCGCGCCGCGGGGCGGCGGCGTCTCGGAGCTGGCGGGGCCGCGCGGCAGGTGGGCGAAGGCGCGCTCGGCCAGCTCCAGCACCTCTTCGCGGCGCACGCGGCCCGCGGCCGTGACGACCAGGTTGCCGGTGACGTAGTGCTGGGCGAAGTGCTCCAGCACCTGCGCGTGCTTCAGCGCGGAGACGGAGTCGCGCGTGCCGGCGATCTTCTGCGCCAGCGGGTGCTGGGGGAAGAGCAGGTGCTTGGACAGGTTGTCCAGGTCGATGTCCCGGCCCTTCTCGTCCACCTCGTCGAGCATCTCCTCGAGGATGATCTGCCGCTCCACCTCCATGTCCGTGAGGCGGGGGCGGGTGAGCATGTCGCCCAGGATGTCCATGCCCACGCGCAGGTGCGCCGGGTGCAGGGGCGTGTAGTAGTAGCCGTGATCCCGGGTGGTGACGCCGTTGAGGTTGCCGCCGACCTCCTCCACGGCCGCGTTCATCCGCACCGTGTCCGGCCAGCTCTCGCTGCCCCGGAAGAACAGGTGTTCCAGGTAGTGGCTGACGCCGTTGTTGGCGGGCGTCTCGTGCCGGCTGCCGGTGCGGACGTAGATGGCGAGCAGGGCGGTGTGGAGGTGGGGCGTCTCGACGGTGACGACGCGCAGCCCGGAGGGCAGCACGTCCCGATACGGTGTGAAGCTCATGCGCGAGGAAGCCTTAACACGAAGGCCGTCCCCTGGCCGGGAATACTCTGGCAGGAGAGCGAGCCCCCGTGGGCCTGGAGGATTTGCTGACTCACCGCGAGCCCCAGGCCGGTGCCGCCCTCCTTGGTGGTGAAGAACGGCTCGAACAGGTGCTGTCGCACCTCCTCCGTCATCCCCTGGCCGGTGTCCTTGACGGTCACCTCCACGTCCTGCTCCACGGGGCGGGTGGCGATGGTGAGCTGGCCGCCGTGGGGCATCGCCTCGCGGCTGTTGCGCAAGAGATTGAGGAACACCTGGCGCAGCTGCCCCTCGTCGGCGAGCACCGGGGGCGTGGTAGGGGCGAACTCGCGCACCACCTCCACCCCCGCGCGCGTCAGCTCCTCGCGGGAGAAGTCCAGCACGCCGTCCAGCACCGCCGTCACGTCGCGCGGGTCCAGGTCCGGCCGCTGGGGGCGGGCCATGCGCAGGTAGTGCTCGGTGACGTCCGCCAGCCGGTCCACTTCCCGCGTGACGGCGGAGAGCAAATCTCTCACCTCGCCGGACTCGTCGGGGGTGGGGAAGGTGGCGCGCTCCACCGCGTCCCCCAAGAGCTCCACGTTGAGGCCGATGGAGGACAGGGGGTTTCGCACCTCGTGGACGATCTGCGCGGAGACGCGGCCCACGGCGGCGAGCTGCTCGGCGCGCATCAGGGCCTCCGCCTGCGCCTTGATCTGCGCCTCGCGGGCCTGGAGTGAGCGGGCCATCTGGTCGAACTCGCGCGCGAGCACGGCCACCTCGTCGTGTCCGCGCACGCCCAGCTGCGCGCTGTAGTCGCCCTTGCCGATGCGCGAGACGCCCTCGATGAGCGTGCGCACGGGGCGCAGCGTGCGGGCCGACCACGCCGTGGCGCCCAGGCCCAGGAGGATGGCGGCCACCGAGAGGCTGATGATGGCGATGCCCGTCTGGCGCTCGCGCTCCTCGGCGCCGTCCACGCGCTCGCGGATGCGGTTGGACAACGACAGGCGCAAGAGCCGCAGCTCGCGGCCGATGGCGTCCTCCATGGTGAGCACGTCCGCGGTGGCGCGGTCCACCGCGGCCTTGTCTGGCGCCTGGGTGCTGAACGCGTCGAACACGCTCTCCGCCGCGCGGCCGTACTCCTGGTAGCGCGAGTCCAGCTCCGCGAGCCGGGCCTCCAGTTCACCGATGAAGGGAATCTCGCTCTCGGGGGCCATCTCCCGAAGCTGCGTGGCGCGCTCGCGCGTGGCGGCCAGGCGCTGGGAGATGAAGGCCGTGGGCACGTAGACGCGGGCCAGCCGGATGATGGCGCGGCGGATCTCCGCGCTGTCCTCCTCCAGCATGCGCGCGGTGTGGCGCTGCTGGTTGGCGTGGTTCATCTCCATCTCCGCCGCGTCCTGGGAGAGCTGGAGGTAGCCCTGGCTCACCAGCCGTATCTCCAGCCGGTTGCGGTGCAGCTCGGCCACGCTGAACAGCGACACCAGGCCGAAGGTGACGAGCACCACCGCGTAGCCCAGGAAGATGCGGGTGGCGAGGGAGAGCTTCATGCGCGCGTGGACCGTGCACGGGTCCTGGCGCCATCGCTACGCAACCCGGACCCCGGGCGCAAGCAATGCCGTCCTCCCGCTCGCCCTCCCGTGGGGCGGGCCGCCATCCAGACCTCCGGAGTCATGGCGCGAAAGGATAGCCCGGCCCCGGGGTGGGTGGGGGGCGGGGACGTTTCTGTAAGTCGGTTGCAATCAGCCGCCGGGGTCCGCCGTAAGGCCCTACGGGCCTTGCCCCCTCGCTCGTCCACCCAGGAATCTTGATGAATTCCTCCCTCTCCCTGGGCGCCTTGCTGGCGCTCTTCTCCCTGTCCCCCACGGCCCGGGCCGCCGAGCCGGCCGCGCCCCCGAAGCCCCCCGCCCAGGCCCCCGCGGCCGACGCGGCGGAGAAGCTGATGGGCATCTGGTCGGCGGACCCCGTCTATGGGCCCGAGGTCCAGGGCGAGCTGACGGTGTTCCGCGAGGGCACCACGTGGCGCGCGCGAATCTCGGGCTACGAGGCCACGGGCCAGGTGGAGAAGGGCGCGCTGACGCTGGCCTTGCCGGGCGGACAGGGGACGTTCCGGGCCACGGTGGCGGCGGATGGCCAGGAGCTCAGGGGCCACTGGGTGCAGCCGCGCGTCATGGTGGGTGGCGTGCGGTACGCGACGCCGGTGGAGCTGCGCTCACTGCGGAAGGGCGTGTGGCGCGGGACGGTGAAGCCGTGGGCGGACCGCTTCACGCTGTACCTGGTCGTCTACAAGAAGCCGGATGGCGCCATCGCCGCGTACCTGAGGGACCCGGAGAAGGGCTTCGGAAGGCAGTTCGCGCTGAACGTCTCCGTGCAGGGCAGCGCCGTGAAGCTGGTGGACCCGCGCGGGCCGACGACGTTCGAGGGCACGCTGGATGAGAACTCGGGCCGGCTGTCCGTGCCCATCTTCTTCCTGGGGAACCTCCAGTTCACCCGTCGCGAGCGGGACCAGGCGGTGGGCCTGTATCCGCGCACGCCCGCGCCGGGGGCGTACGTCTACCGTCCGCCCGTGGCCGAGCAGGACGGCTGGGCGACGGCGTCCCTGTCTGACGTGGGCATGGACGCGGCACCCATCCAGGCGTTGATGCAGCGGCTCCTCGACACGGAGGTGGGCCCCGGGCCCGCGCAGCGCGTCCAGGGCGTGCTCATCGCGCGCAAGGGCAAGCTCGTGCTGGAGGAGTACTTCTACGGCTACGACAAGGAGCGGCTCCACGACTTGCGCTCGGCGTCCAAGACGCTGGCGCCGGTGCTGGTGGGCACCGCCATCCAGAAGGGCGCGAAGCTGTCTCCGCAGACGCCCGTCTACTCGATGTTCCCTGGCCATCAGCCGAAGGGGCCCCAGGACGCGCGCAGGGCGGGGCTGACGCTGGAGCACCTGATGACGATGACGTCGGGGTTCGACTGCGACGACGACAACGAGGAGACGCCCGGCAACGAGAACAACCTCCAGAATCAGGAGGGGGACTGGTACGCGTACACGTTGGATTTGCCCATGGCGCGGGCGCCGGGTGAGACGCAGGCGGTGTATTGCTCGGCGGGCATCAACCTGGTGGGCGGCGTGGTGCGCAACGCGACGGGCACGTGGTTGCCGGAGCACTTCGAGCGCACCGTGGCCACGCCGCTCCAGTTCCGTCACTACGCGATGAACCTGATGCCGGACGGGGAGGCGTACCTGGGCGGCGGCCTCTACGCGCGGCCCCGGGACGCGCTGAAGCTGGGGCAGCTGTACCTGTCGGGCGGCGTGTGGAACGGCAAGCGCGTGGTGTCCAGGCAGTGGGTCGAGCGCTCCACCGCGCGGCACTCGGTGATGAGCCCCGAGCGCACCTACGGGTATGCGTGGTGGCGCCACGAGGTGCGCGTGGGCGAGCGCGTCTACACGGAATACGAGGCGGGCGGCAACGGCGGGCAGTACGTCATGGTCATCCCCGAGCTGGAGCTCACGGTGATGTTCACCGGGGGCAATTACGGGCAGTTCAACGTCTGGAAGACCTTCCGGGAGGAATTGCTGCCCCGATACATCCTCGCGGCCGTGCGGCGGTAGGGGCGGGGGAGGGGGCGTCGGGCCCGTGTCTTGGCTCGACGCCCGGGGCGGAACGTGGGTAGAAGGCCGGTGCAATGGAGCCTGTTTCGAAGCCCAAAGTCTCGCTGGTGACCGAAATCTCGAGGGAGTTCACCTTCGAGGCCGCGCACTTCCTCCCCAACGTCCCGCCGGGGCACAAGTGCTCGCGCGTCCACGGGCACAGCTATCGCGTCGAAGTCACCGTGCGCGGTCCGGTGGACCCCCACTACGGCTGGGTGGTCGACTTCGCCACGCTCACCGAGGCCTGGCAGGCGATGCACGCGCAGCTGGACCACCGGCTGCTGAATGACGTGCCGGGGCTGGAGAACCCCACCAGCGAGCTGCTGGCCGCCTGGGTCTTCAGCAAGCTGAGCTTCCCCACCGCGAAGGTGGTGAAGATTCGCGTCGCGGAGACCTGCACGTCTCAGTGTGTCGTCTATCCCGAAGAGGGCTGACTCACTCGCGCAGCAGCAGCCCGCCGTCGAGCACCAGCTCCGTGCCGGTCATCCAGGACGCGCCCAGCAGGTGGCGCACGGCCTCGGCGACGTCCTCCGGATGTCCCAGTCTGCCGAGGGGATGCAGAGAGCGCAGGCCCGCGAGCTGGGCCTCCTGACGGCGGGTGTACTCCTCGGGCGGTGGCGTCGCCTCGCCCGGTGCGAGCCTCACCTCGCGCACCATGTCCGTCTCCACGACTCCGGGCAGCACCGCGTTGGCGCGGACGCCCCGGGCCGCGCCCGCCAGCGCGAGGACCTTCATCACCTGGAGCAGGCCCGCCTTCGCCGCGCTGTACACCGCGCTGGTGACGATGGGCCGCGTGGCCAGCGTGGACGCGACGAAGACCTGCGCGCCGCCGGGCTCCAACACCTCCAGCGCCTGCTCACCCAGGCGCAGCGGCGCGACGAGGTTGATCTCCAGCTGGGAGCGCAGCGCGTCCTCGCCGATGTGTCCCGGCGGTTGATGCACCACCTGGCCCGCGCTGTGGACGAAGCCGTCCAGGCCGCCCAGCAGCTCCGCGGCCCGACGCAGCAGTCCCTCGCGCTCCTTGGAGGACGACACGTCACAGGGCAGGGCGAAGGCCTGTCCTGGCCACGCGCGTGACACCTCGTTGAGGACGTCCGCGCGACGACCCGTCACGACGACGCGGCCACCCGCGCGCAGCAGGGCCTCCGCCACCGCGCGGCCGATGCCCGTCCCGCCTCCGGTGATGAGCACCTTCCGGGTGCCTGTCGGCGTCATGAGCAGCGCTCCCATCGCACGTCCACCTGTGCGCGGCGGTCGCTCACGGTGACGGGCGTTCCGGCAGGGCTTGCGTCACCTGGAAGGGCGTCGTTCGAGCGGGAGTCTCTCCTCGGTCCTTCATGCCCGGTCAGGTGCTCGTCCGTTGCCACCGCGCTCATGACCGCGTCCCCGTCGAGGACTCCGAGGCGACCAGCTCATCGTGCGGATAGTAGGAGGTGCCCGTGACGGGTGTCAGACCCTCGGCGGGGGCCTCGGTCTCCACCTCGTCCGACGGGATGAAGCCGGGCTTGTCGACACAGAGCACGGTCTGCTCGGTGGACGAGGGGTTGTCGTAGCGATGCGGGAAGCCGCGCGGCCAGTGGAACGCCTGTCCCCGGGCCACGGGCCGGTGTTGCAGGTGCAGCCCTCCGCCCAGCACCAGCTCGCTCTCCTCCATCTTCTGGTGCACGTGCGTGGGGATGTGGCCTCCGGGCCTGACTCGCAGCCGGTAGACGCCGTAGCCCGTCCCCTCGTGGATGATGTCCACGCGGCCGAAGGACTTCTCCTCCTTGCCGTAGACCATCTCCTGCGCGCTGCGGTGCACCTGGAGAGAGGGAATCGCCAGCCCGCCCAGCGCGTGGGGCTTGGTGACTCGCACCGTGGCCGCGTGGACCTGAGCGCGCGGCACGTCCTCGGTGGGTGGCGCCAGCACGTAGCGGCAGATGGCCTCGGCGGCGGACTCGAGCAGCTCGAAGCGACACGACTCCAAGAGGAAGCGCAGCTCCCCCGCGAGCCGGCCGTAGTTCACCGTGTGCGAGAGCTTGCCGCCCGCCGCGGAGCGCGTGTCCAGGAACAGCGCCACGTCGACTTGCAGCGGCTGGGCGGAGATGCGCTCCCGATTGAAGATGCCCACGATGCAGTCCACCGTGAGGCCCCGCACCTCGATGACGTCCAGAGGTCGGCCCTCGGCCGTGGTGATGGTGGGGGGATGGAAGGCGTGCTCGATGCTCATGGCTGTCCTGGAATGTAGGCCGCCCATCGTCCGAGGGAAACGCGGACGAGGGCTCCCGTCTCCTCAGTAACAGGCCGGGGCGGTGAAGGCACCGCCGACGGGCTCCCTGGCCGTGCCCGAGCGGCGTCCGGGCCCCCCTGCCTCCGAGGCCCCCGGTGTGGTCGTCCCGAGGCGCTCGTTCCTGTTTCCCGGCTGGAGGTGCAATCCAGTGGCATCGAGTCCTCCAGGTCCTGGCCTTGGGGGCGCGAGTTGCGCGATTCTGCGCGGTACATGCTCCTCGTCCTCCTGGGTGTGCTGCTGTCCGCGAAGCCGGCGCCGGCCGCGAAGGTCTTCGTGCCGTGTCCCCAGACCACGCCCGAGTGGAGCGCGGCCCACGAGCGCCTCGTCGCGCTGGACGCGAAGCTGGAGTCGCTGCCCGACGGAGCCGACGGCAAGCCAGGCGTGACGGCGCTGCGCGAGCTCTTGTCCTCGCGCTGCTTCGAGCTGAGCCGCGAGGTGGACGAGCCGGTTCCCGCGGACGTGTCGCTCCTGGCCCTGAAGGACTGGTGGCGTCGGGGCGGGCGCACGTGGGTGGAGTCCTATCTGGAGCTGGGCAAGCCGGGCGTCCGCACGGTGGTGTTGCCACCGACGGTGCGTGCGGTGCTGATGCTCGACACGGTGAAGCCGGACCACAAGCTCGCGCCGTGGCTGTGCGCCATGGGGGACAGCGCCTGTGTAAGGGAGACCGAGCCCTGGGTCGTCCGGGCCGAGGCGGCCTTCGCCGCCCACCGGGAGAAAGAGGCGAAGCATCTCGCGAGCGTCGTGGATGCGGCCACCGCCGATGAGGGCTTCGGACCCGCGTTCTGCGAGAAGGAGGCCCGCAAGAAGTCCAAGCGCTGGCGATATCCCGCCTGGCGCTTGTGCCTGTCCAACCTCGGGGCCTCGGTGGAGCTGCTCCCGCTGGCGGGCTTGCGAGTCCCCTCGGAGGGCTGGCTGGTGTTGCGCGGGCGTCGCGGGCACTACTCCTTCTGCGACGAGGTGCGCGCCTACCACCTGGGCACGGGCACGGCGTGGGTGTCGCAGAGCTGCAGCGAGCTGGCCCTGTACGAAGACGCGGAGCACATCGGCAAGGTCGACGTGAAGACCACGGACGCGAACCGGAAGGCACGCGTGGCGGCGGGGACGGTGAGTCGCGACGGGCTGCGAGAGCTGACGTGGATGCTCCTGTTGTCGGGCGAACTCGACGACGTACGGCGGCTCGCCCCCATCCGGCAACGGGTTCCCGAGGGCTTCGCCATCGAGTGGCGGGAGCTCCCCGACGACTTCACCACCGTGGGCGGCGTCTCCGGGGGCGTGGTGTGGGGCAACACCGGGCAGACCGTCCTCCGGTGGTCGTGGTTCCCTCCCGAGCGTGGCGAGCCGCTCTCGGGAGATCTGACCTGGCCCGAGGCCTCGGACCCCGGCGATGACCATGCGGACTCCTTGGTGGAGGCGCTCGAGCAGACCTTCCAGGCGGGCTGTCCGACGCGCCCCGTGCCCGTGGACCTGCTCGACTTCACCCGTCCGACCACCGTCAGTCGGGTCGACGCCCCCGAGGGCGTGGCCCAGGTCCAGGATGCCCGTGTCACCGCCCTGCGCGAGTGGACGCCGCCCCCGGGCTGCACCGTCCCCGGCAGGTGAGGCCCCGCGAGATTGCGTTGCGCTCCGGGGCGCCGGGCAATTAGTAATGGGATATGTTGCAAATTACCTCGGCGGTGAGGCGCGCCGCGCCTCGGGCGTTCCGTTCATCGGGACGCTGTTGTCCCTCCATGTGTCGTTAGCGTCGTCATCGGACCTCGCGCGGAGGGCCGGGCCATCTCACGGGTCCGGTGCGTCGCGCCGTCGGCTCCGAGCTCCTCGATAGGTACCGCCGTCCTCCCATCGGTGACGCGTGCACCGGAGGGTCGACGTGTGCCTCCACACCCCAGTGTGTCGCCTCCGGCGGCCCTTGCGCCGAAGGGGTGACGTGCGCGTCGTCTCCCGTCCTGTCCGCTTGAGTCCATGACGTCGTAATCCCAGCCACCTCCATGTCCTCCGCCGGCGACCGCGCGCGCCGGACGGCAGACGTCCGTGAAGTCGTAGCCCCAGACACCCCTGTCCCCCGTCGGCGACCTCGTGCGCCGCACGGGAGATGTCCTCGAAGACGCATTCCTAGAGCCACCCCAGTCCCCCGTCGGCGACGTCGCGCGCCGCACGGCGGACGTCCGTGAAGTCGTTCCTCGTCCTGTCACTCAGGGACCGTCGGCGGTGGGCGCGCACGAGCGCGAACGCCACCGGTGTGTCCCGACCCTTGGAAGAAGTCGGAGTCCCCCATGAATTGGAAGCGTGCAGCAGTCGGAGGGGCCCTGTCCCTCCCTCTCGTCATCGGTGGTCTGGTCCTCGCGCGGAGCGAGAGCGCGGATGCGTCCGGTGGAGCAGGTGGCGCGAAGATGGCGGCGGCCCCCGTTGTCGCCGCGGAGGTCGTCACCCGGCAGGTGGCCGACAGCGCCGAGTTCACCGGTACGTTGGCGGCGGTGCAGAGCGTGGAGCTGCGGCCTCGCGTCGGCGGCTACATCGACTCGGTGCGCTTCGCGGAGGGCGGGCTGGTGACGGCGGGGCAGGTGTTGTTCCAGCTCGACTCGCGCACCTTCGAGGCCGTGTTGGACAGGGCTCGCGCGGACCTGCGTCAGGCCGAGGAGCGCCGCACGCTGGCCGACAAGCGGTTCGAGCGCGGCGAGAAGCTGGTCGCCGAGCAGGCCATCTCCCAAAGTGACTTCGACGTGCTGACGGCGGAGCGCGCGGAGTCGCGTGCACGCGTCGAGTCCGCCAAGGCGGCGGTGCGAGGCGCGGAGGTCGACCTGCAGGACACGCGCGTGCGAGCGCCCGTGAGTGGACGGGTGGGGCGGGCGGTGGTGACGCAGGGCAACCTGGTCAGCAGTGGCGCGCTGCTCACGACCATCGTCTCGGTGGAGCCCTTCTACGTCTACTTCGACGTGGACGAGGCCACGTACCTGCGCTTCGCGGGCACGACGTCCGGCGCGCGCGGGAAGGATGGGCGCGTCAACGCGGTGCCGGTGCGCGTGGCGCTGACGGGGGACGAGGGCTTCCCGCGCGAGGCGCGGCTCGACTTCCTGGACAATCAAGTGGTGGCGGGGACGGGCACGGCGCGAGCGCGCGCGGTGCTGCCCAATCCGGACGGGAAGCTGACGGCGGGGCTCTTCGCGCGGGTGCGGCTGGAGACGGGCGCGGCGCGGCCCACGGTCCTCATCCAGGACCTGGCGGTGGGCACGGACCAGAAGGGGCGCTACGTGCTGGTGGTGCGTCCGGACCAGACGCTGGAGCAGCGGCGCGTGGAGCTGGGGACGACGGAGGGCGGCCTGCGGGTGGTGCGCTCGGGGCTGGCGGCGGGTGAGAAGGTGGTGCTCAAGGGCCTGGCGAGGCCGGGGATGGCGGTGGCGCCCACGCTGGTCGCCATGGCCGGCTCCGAGCACGCCGAGGGGGCGCGGCCGTGAAGTTCGCGCACTTCTTCGTCGACCGGCCCATCTTCGCGGCCGTGTTGTCGGTGCTGCTCCTGATTGGCGGCGGCCTGTCGTTGTTCCAACTGCCGTTGAGCGAGTACCCGGCCGTGTCTCCCCCCACGGTGGTGGTGCGAGCGGCCTATCCCGGCGCGGACCCGGCCGTCATCGCGGAGACGGTGGCCGCGCCGCTGGAGCAGGAGATCAACGGCGTGGAGGGCATGCTCTACATGTCCTCGCAGGCGACGAGCGACGGCCGGGTGGCGGTGACGATTACCTTCGGCATGGGCGTCAACCCGGACACCGCGCAGGTGCAGGTGCAGAACCGGGTGGCCCGCGCGATTCCGCGGCTGCCGGCGGAGGTGCAGCGGCTGGGCGTGCTCACGGAGAAGTCGAGCCCGGACCTGCTGATGGTGGTGCACCTGGTGTCCCCGGAGGGGAAGCAGGACCCGCTCTTCCTCTCCAACTACGCGGTGCTCCAGGTGCGGGACGTGCTCCAGCGCGTGCCCGGCGTGGGCAGCGTGAACGTGCTGGGCGCGGGTGAGTACAGCATGCGTGTCTGGCTGGACCCGAGGTTGCTCGCCGCGAGAGGCCTCACCGCGAGCGACGTGGTGGCCGCCATCCGCGAGCAGAACGTGCAGGTGGCCGCGGGTGTCATCGGTCAACAGCCGGACGAGCGCTCCGCGTTCCAGCTCACCGTCACCACGCAGGGGCGGCTCACGGAGGAGGAGCAGTTCCGCGACATCGTGGTCAAGGTGGGCGAGGAGGGCCAGGTGACGCGCCTGCGGGACGTGGCCCGCGTGGAGCTGGGCGCGAGCTCCTACTCCGTGCGAGCGCGACTGGACGGCAAGTCGGCGGTGGCCATCGGCATCAGCCAGGCGTCCGGCTCCAACGCGTTGGATGTGTCCGCGGGCATCCGTGCGCGGATGACGGAGCTGAAGGAGGCCTTCCCCCAGGGCATGGAGTACAAGATTGCCTACGACCCGACGCTCTTCGTGCGCGCGTCCATCCGCAACGTGGTGACGACGTTGTTGGAGGCCGTGGTGCTGGTGGTGTTGGTGGTGCTGCTGTTCCTCCAGACGTGGCGCGCCTCCATCATCCCGCTGGCCGCGGTGCCCGTGTCGCTGGTGGGAACAGCGGCGATCATGCAGATGCTGGGCTTCTCGCTCAATACGCTGTCGCTCTTCGGCCTGGTGCTCTCCATCGGCATCGTGGTGGATGACGCCATCGTCGTCGTGGAGAACGTGGAGCGGCACATCGCGCAGGGCGTGAATCCGAAGGAAGCGGCCCGCAGGGCGATGACCGAGGTGACCGGTCCCATCATCGCGATTACGTCCGTGCTGTCGGCGGTGTTCGTCCCCACTGCGTTCCTGGGTGGTTTGACGGGACAGTTCTACCGGCAGTTCGCGCTGACCATCGCCATCTCGACCATCCTCTCGGCGTTCAACTCGCTCACGCTCAGCCCGGCGCTCGCGGGTGTGCTGCTGCGCGGTCACCACGGTCCGAAGGATGGCCTGACGCGCTTCATGGAGAAGGCGTTCGGCGGGTGGCTGTTCGGGCCGTTCAACCGCTTCTTCGACCGGGCATCCTCGGGCTACGTGTCCCTGGTGCGCAGGGTGGTGCGCGTCAGCGGAATGGCGCTCGTGGTGTACGGCGGCCTGCTGGTGCTCACGTGGCTGGGCTTCGCGAAGGTGCCCGCGGGCTTCGTGCCGATGCAGGACAAGTACTACCTGGTGGGCCTGGCGCAGCTGCCGCCCGCGTCGTCGCTGGAGCGGACGGACGCGGTGGTGAAGAAGATGTCGGACCTGATGCTGGCGGAGAAGGGCGTGGCCAACGTCGTGGCCTTCTCGGGCATCTCCATCAACGGCTTCGTCAACTCGCCCAACTCGGCCGTCGTGTTCGCCATCCTGGACGACTTCGAGAAGCGACAGTCGCCGGAGCTGTCGGCCGGGGCCATCGCGGGGAAGCTCCAGGGGAAGTTCATGGGCGTGCAGGAGGGCTTCGCGGCCATCTTCCCGCCGCCGCCGGTGCCGGGCATGGGCTCGACGGCGGGCTTCAAGCTGCAGGTGGAGGACCGGGCGGGGCTGGGCTCGCAGGCGCTGTACGAGGCCACGCAGGCCCTGGTGCAGCGTGCGTCCGCGGACCCGCAGGTGATGGGGTTGATGTCGGGGTTCGAGATCAACGTGCCGCAGCTCCACGCGGAGGTGGACCGGGTGAAGGCGAAGCAGCAGGGTGTGCCGTTGGGCTCGGTCTTCGAGACGCTCCAGATTCACCTGGGCTCGCTGTACGTGAACGACTTCAACCGCTTCGGTCGGACGTACCAGGTGAACGTGCAGGCGGACGCGAAGCACCGCATGGAGCCGGAGGACATCGGCCGGCTGCAGGTGCGCAATCCTCAGGGAGGCATGGTTCCGTTGGCCTCGCTGGTGGACGTGAGTCCCTCGTTCGGGCCGGACCAGGTGCTGCGCTACAACGGTTATCCCTCCGCGGACATCAGCGGGGCGGCGGCGCCGGGTGTGAGCACGGGACAGGCGGTGGCGGCGATGGAGCGGCTGGCGGCGGAGACGCTCCCCGCCGGCATGAGCTTCGAGTGGACCGACCTGACGTACCAGGAGAAGCTCGCGGGCAAGGAGGGCCTGTTCGTCTTCCCGCTGGCCATCCTGTTGGCGTTCCTCATCCTGGCGGCGCAGTACAACAGCTGGTCACTGCCGCTGGCGGTGCTGCTCACGGTGCCGCTGGCGTTGCTCAGCGCGATTGCCGGGGTGGGGCTGGTGGGTGGGGACAACAACATCTTCACGCAGATTGGCCTCGTGGTGCTGGTGGGGCTCGCGGCGAAGAACGCCATCCTCATCGTCGAGTTCGCCCGGGCGCAGGAGGATGAGGGGATGGGCGTGGTGCAGGCGGCGCTGGAGGCGTGCCGGCTGCGGCTGCGGCCCATCCTGATGACGTCCATCGCGTTCATCATGGGCGTGGTGCCGCTGGCGGTGGCGACGGGGGCGGGCGCGGAGATGCGTCAGGCGATGGGCGTGGCAGTGTTCGCGGGCATGCTCGGCGTGACGCTGTTCGGCCTGGTGCTGACGCCCATCTTCTACATCGTCATCCGGAAGCTCGCGCTGCGCGGCGAGGAGCGGGAGGCTCCGGCCATCCCCGCCGGAGCGACGGGGGCGGAAGGGCACTGACGTCGTTGGAGTTTGTCGGGGGTCGAGGGGCCGTCTTCTCAGGGGGAAGACGGTCTTTCGTGTTTGGGGCGGGGTGCATGGCTCTGGACGAAAGGTGCCGACGTGTGGGGGCGTGCCTGGTTTGGCTGCCAGGAGGTGCACGTGGCGAAGTCAGGGGCGCGGTCCGGTAGGAGGCGGCACGCGACGAAGGTGCGGCGCTCGGACACGGCGCTGCTCATCATCCACGAAGAAGCGCGTCAGTGCATGTCATGGCCCCTTCGGTGAGCGAAGGGCGACGCCCAGGGGACTCTTGTGCGGATGGAGTGGATTCTATCCATCCATCCGCACAACCCTCACCCCTCGCGCGAGCAGTTGGCGCAGCAGTTCCAGCCAGGGGCACGGCCAGCAAGTGCCCATCCTCGCTGCGCCGCTTGTAGCGGCCCAGGACGGCCTGCGCCGAGCCGCTGGCGCGGGAGCGGGCTGCCAGCGCTCGAAACGACGTGCCCCAGCGGCGCTGGTGCGCCTTGGCGTGCTGCTCGGGTTCCGACGCCCAAGACGATCTCGAAATAGATTCAGACGCCGCGTTATGGATCGTCTTGGGGAGAAGGACTTATTGAGAGGGTGTGGACAACGCGGAGGCCCTGACACGGCTCCGACGCTCACCCAGGAGATAAGTGATGCCCCAGGCAAGACTGAAGGCGACCCACGGCTTCCATGCGACGATGCGAGCTCGTCCGGGGCGGGCCGACGCGCTGATCGATGCACTGCTCGCGGGAGCGCCGACGAGCAACGAGAACTGCCTCGTCTATCTCGTGGGGCGCTCGTCGAGCGAGCCCGACGTCATTGACGTCACCGAGGGCTGGACTTCGAAGGAGGCCCACGCCGAGGCGTTCGCGAGCGCGTCGGCGCAGGCGCTGATCGCGAGGCTCGCGCCGCTCGTGACTGACGCCGCGCAGTACCGGGATGTCGTCCCAGTGGGCGGCTCCGTGCGCGGCTGAAGTGAACCCCAAACCCCAAACCCCCAACCCCAACCACCGAAGGAGATTTCCATGAACACCACGAAGACCCTCAAGACTGTTCTCATCACCGGCTGCTCGTCTGGCTACGGCGAGGCGACGGCCCGCTACTTCCACGACCAGGGCTGGAATGTCATCGCGACGATGCGCACCCCTCGGCTCGGCGAGCTGCCGAAGTCCGACCGGCTCCGCGTCCTGGCGTTGGACGTGACGAAGCCCGAGACCATCGCAGCAGCCCTCGAGCAGGCGGGGCCCATCGACGTGCTGGTCAACAACGCCGGCATCGGCGTCGTCGGCGCGTTCGAGGCCACCCCCATGTCGACGATTCGCGAGGTCTTCGAGACCAACACCTTCGGCGTCATGGCGGTGCTCCAGGCCGCGGTGCCTCGGTTCCGCGAGCGCCGGGCGGGCGTGATCGTGAACGTGACCTCGAGCGTGACGCTCGCGCCGATGCCGCTCGCCGCCGTGTACACGGCCAGCAAGCTCGCCGTCGAGGGCTTCACCGCCTCGCTCGCCCACGAGTTGGGCGCCTTCAACGTGAAGGTGAAGCTCGTCGAGCCTGGCTACGGCCCGGGCACGCGCTTCACCGCGAACGGCACCACGCGCATGCAGGGGTTGATCCCCAAGTCCTACGAGGCGTTCGCGCAGCCCATCTTCGCGGCCTTCGCGCAGCCGGGGCTCACGACGACGGCGTCCGATGTGGCCGAGGCCATCTGGCGCGCGGCCAACGATGAGACCGGGACGCTCCGTTTTCCAGCCGGGCCAGACGCCGTCGCGCTCGCGAAGTCGGCGTCGCTCATCAAGGTCGCCTGACGTCGGCACCCACTTCAACCTCAACACCCAGGAGAGAACACCATGTCACAGCTCAACGCGGAACATCGTCTCTTCATCAACGGCACCCTCGTCGAGGCCGAGGGCGGCGCCACCTACGACGTCATCAACCCGGCGACGGAGGAGATCGTCGGCGTCGTAGCCGCCGCCTCCGTCGCGGATGGCGACCGCGCCATCGCCGCTGCCCGCCGCTGCTTCGACGAGTCGGACTGGTCGACCAACACCGCGAGGCGCATCCGCGCACTGACGCAATTGCGTGATGGCCTCAAGGCGGTCAGCGAGGAGTGGCGGCGTCAGGTCGTCGCGGAGAGCGGGTGCCCCCTCGCGTTCACGCATGGCCCGATGCTCGACAGCCCGGTGGCGGACATCGACTACTCGCTGAAGCTCCTCGAGACCTACGACTTCGAGCGCGAGCTCGAGGACCTTGGCTCGCCCATCGGCGGCCCCGCGCGTCGCCTGGTGTGCAAGGAGGCCGCCGGGGTGGTGGTGGCCATCACGCCGTGGAACGCGCCGGTGCAGACCAACATGCAGAAGAGCATCCCCGCGCTGGCCGCGGGCTGCACGGTGGTCCTCAAGGCGGCCCAGAATACGCCGTGGGCGGCGACCATGCTCGGTCGCGTCGCGGCCCAGTGCCCGGACCTGCCTCCGGGAGCCTTCAACGTGCTGACGTCGACGGGGAGCGGCTCGCTCGGCTCGATGCTCACGTCCGACCCGCGCGTCGACGTCATCTCCTTCACGGGCTCGACGGCCACGGGACGTCGCGTGATGGAGAGCGCGTCGAAGACCATCAAGCGCACGCTGCTCGAGCTGGGCGGCAAGTCCGCGATGATCGTCCTCGACGACGCGAAGTTCCCAGAGGCGCTGACGGGCGCGGCCTTCGTCTGCGCCAACGCGGGCCAGGGCTGCGTGCTGAACACGCGCTTGCTCGTCGCGCGCTCCCGTTACGACGAGGCCATCGCGATCCTCGAGCAGATCTACCGCGACGTGCCCTACGGTGACCCGGCCGACGTGAAGAACATCATGGGCCCGATGATCAGCGCGGGGCAGCGCGAGCGCGTGCTCGCCTACATCGAGAAAGGCAAGGCCGAGGGCGCTCGTCTCGTGGTGGGCGGCGGCACGCCGAAGCACCTCAGCAAGGGCTACTTCGTCGAGCCGACCCTGTTCGCCGACGTCGACAACTCGATGACGATCGCGCAGGAGGAGATCTTCGGCCCGGTGCTCGTCGTCATCCCGTTCGATGACGACGACGACGCGGTCCGCATCGCGAACGACTCCATCTACGGGCTCTCGGGTTCGGTCATCTCGGCGTCGCCGTCGCGCGCGATGCGGGTGGCCCGTCGCATCCGCACGGGCTCGATGAACGTCAACGGCGCCTTCTTCTTCTCTCCGAACGCACCCTTCGGCGGCTACAAGCAGTCGGGGCTGGGCAGGGAGAACGGCGTCGAGGGCTTCGAGGAGTACCTTGAGACCAAGACCATCGCCGTCCCCAGCGACTTCCCGCGCCTGGTCGGATGACATCATGGGACGCCTTCTTCCGCTCGTCGTGTACCTCCCCGCCGGCGTCGCCATCGTCGGCGGGATCCACTACTACCTCTGGGCGCGGCTCGTGCGCGACGTGGGCTTCGGGCCGACGACGGCGTTCGGATTGAAGGCGCTCCTCGTGTTCCTCGCGGCGAGCGTTCCGCTCGGCGTGATCGCGAGTCGGCTCGTGCCCTATCGATGGTCGGTCTGGTGGCTCGAGCCCATCTACCTCTGGCTCGGCACCTCCATGCTCCTCGCGATGGGGTTGGCCGTGATGGAGGTGCTGCCCATCACGACGTCCCGAGCGTCGAGCGCGGCTGTCGTCCTGGTGATGGGCCTCGGCGCGGCCGCGTTGGCCGCGCACGAAGCCCGCAGGGTGCGTGTCGAACGCGTGGAAATCCCCCTGCGCAAGCTGCCGCGAGAGTTTGATCGGCTGCGCCTCGTACAGCTCTCGGATCTGCACATCGGCCAGACGCTCGGGCGCGCGTTCCTCGAGGAGGTCGTCTCGCAAGTGAACGCCCTCGCGCCCGACGCCGTGCTCATCACGGGCGACCTGGTGGACGGCCGCGTCGCGGACATCGCGGCCGACATCGCGCCGCTTGCCGCGCTCACCTCGACCTACGGCACGTTCTTCGTCACCGGGAACCACGAGTACCACGCGGATGCGCCCGAGTGGTGCGAGCATCTTGGCAAGCTCGGCGTCCGAGTCCTACGCAATGAGCACGTCGCCCTCGAGCGCGCCGGACAGGTCCTCCACCTCGCGGGTATTGATGACTACGAGGCGGCGCACTTCGACGTCGGCCATGGCCCCGATCTCGCGCGAGCCGTCGAGGGCCGCGACCGCAGCAAGGTGCTCATCCTCATGGCGCACCAGCCGAAGGCCGTTCAGGAGGCTGTGCGGCACGGCGTCGACCTGCAGCTCTCCGGGCACACGCACGGAGGCCAGTTCTGGCCACTGCGTTGGCTGCTTCGGGCGGGCCAGCCCGTCGTCGATGGGCTTCGCAGGGTGGGAGACACGCTCGTCTACGTCAGCCGAGGCACGGGCCACTCAGGGCCACCCATGCGGCTCGGCGTTCCGCCGGAGATGACCGAGCTCGTGCTGAGGAGCGAAGACGATGTATGATGTCGAAATGGCAAAACGTTCGCCAGCGTCCGACACGCCGCCGCCCACGCACGAATCCTCCGACCCGCTCGCGGCGGTCATCTCCCTGCTCCGTCCGCAGACAGTCTTGCCCAAGGTCATCAGCGGCGCGGGGCAGTGGAGTGTGCGGTACCCGGCGCACAACGAGCCCGGCTTCTGCATCATGCTGGAAGGGACATGCTTCCTTGATGTCGACGGCGTCGACGGGGTGCAGCTCGAGGAGGGCGACTTCGTGCTCCTGCCTTCGACGCCGGGCTTCACGATGTCGAGCGCCCAGGGGCTGAAGCCGAGGCTCATCACCGCGGCGGACGGCAACGAGCTACGGCACGGTACGCCCACGGGCCGCCCGACGATGCGCCAGCTCGGCGGCTACTTCCTCGTGGACCGCGCGAACGCGAGTCTCCTCGAGAAGTTCCTGCCCGTGATGATCCTCATCCGACGCGATGATCCCGGTGCCGTGCGTCTGCGGCGGCTCGTCGAGCTCATCGCAGACGAGGCGGCGACCCGTCGAACGGGGCGTGCGCTGATCCTCGAGCGGCTCGTCGAGGTGCTGCTCGTCGAGGCGCTGCGCCTTCGACCCGCGGAAGCGGCGGGGCGGGAGACGGGCTTGCTCGCTGGCCTCGCTGACCCTGACCTTGCGCGTGCTCTTCGGAAGATGCACGCCGACGTCGCGCACCGGTGGACCGTCGCGGAGCTCGGACGCGTCGCCGGCATGTCGCGCGCGGTGTTCGCCGAGCGATTCGCGAGAACGGTGGGCATGCCGCCGATGGAGTACCTGCTCGAGTGGCGCATCGCGATCGCCAAGGACGTCCTGCTTCGCGAGCACACGCCCCTCGCCGAGCTCGCCGAGAGGATCGGCTACCAGTCGGCAAGCGCCTTCAGCGTCGCGTTCTCGCGTCACGCCGGGTGTTCCCCGAGCGGGTTCGCGCGCTCGATGCGCGCGTGACCGGAGGCCCGCGAGGGGCCGTCTTCTCAGGGGGAAGGCGACCTCTCGTGTTGGGGGCGGGGTGCACGGTTCTGGACGAAAGGTGCCGGCGTGCGGGGGGAGTGCCTAGCTTGGCCGCCAGGAGGTGCACGTGGCGAAGTCAGGGGCACGGTCCGGCGGGAAGGCGCGCGCGACGAAGGAGCGACGCTCGGACACGGCGCTGCTCATCATCGACGTCATCAATGACCTGGAGTTCCCGGGCGGGGAGAAGGTGCTGCCCTGGGCGCTGCGCATGGTGGAGCGGCTGGGGCCGCTGGCCCGGCGGATGCGCTCGGCGGGGGTGCCGGTCATCTACGTCAACGACAACTTCAACCACTGGCGCAGCAACTTCCGGGACGTCTATCGGCACTGCACCCGCAAGGGGATTCGAGGGAGGCCGGTGGCGCGGGCGTTGAAGCCCGAGCCGAGGGACTACTTCGTCCTCAAGCCGAAGCACTCGGCGTTCTTCGCGACGTCGCTGGTTCCGTTGTTGGAGCACCTGGGGACGAAGAAGCTGCTGATGGCGGGGATGGCCACGAACCTGTGCGTCTTCTTCAGCGCGCATGACGCGCACATGCACGAGTACGACATCACCGTGCTGAGCGACTGCTGCGCGGCGGAGAGCGACGGGGACCATGACCTGGCGTTGGACCAGCTCCAGCGCTTCCTGGGCGTGCGCGTGTGCCGGGCGGATGAGGTGAAGCGCACCCGCCGCGCTCGGAAGCCGGCGCATTCCGCCAAGGGGGCAGGGCGGTTGTGACGTTGGGACGCAAGGTTTCCCGAATCGAGCGCCGCCGCGTCTAGACTGCCCTGCGTGTCCAGGTCTTCCGAGCAGAGCCCCGTGGGCGGCTTCCGCGCCCGTCTCCACACCATCATCTTCGAGGCCGATACACCGGCGGGGAAGGCGTTCGACGTGGCCCTGATGTGGGCCATCCTGTTCAGCGTCATCGCGGTGATGCTGGAGAGTGTCGCCCCGGTGCGGGAGCGCCATGGCACCGCGCTCTCCATCGCGGAGTGGGCCTTCACCGCCATCTTCGCCACGGAGTATGTGCTGCGGCTCGTCGCCGTCCGCCGTCCGCTGGATTATGCGCGCAGCTTCTTTGGCCTCGTGGACCTGCTGGCCATCCTGCCCTCGTTCCTGAGCGTGCTGTTCCCGGGCGCCCAGACGTTGCTCGTCGTCCGAGTGCTGCGCCTGCTGCGCGTCTTCCGCGTGCTGAAGCTGGGGCACCTGTTGGGACAGGCGGAGATCCTCATGACGGCGCTGCGCGCGAGCCGGGGGAAGATCACCGTCTTCCTCGGCTTCGTCCTGACGGTGGTCGTCATCATGGGCTCCGTCATGTACCTGGTCGAGGGCGAGGCCCATGGCTTCGACAGCATCCCCCGCGCCATGTACTGGGCCGTGGTGACGATGACGACCGTGGGCTTCGGTGACATCACGCCGAAGACGATTCCGGGGCAGTTCATCGCGTCGGTGTTGATGATCATGGGCTACGGCATCCTCGCGGTGCCCACGGGCATCGTCTCCGTGGAGCTGGCCGCCGCCGCCCGTGGCCCCGTGGACACCCAGGCGTGCCCCGGCTGTGGCAACCAGGGACACGACCTGGACGCGCGCTTCTGCAAGAGCTGTGGGTCGGTGCTGGACTGGACGCCGCCGAAGCCTCCACCCACGCCCTGAGTCGCGCCGTTGTTCGACGCAGGCCACCTGCTCCAGTCGGGATGTTCATTGCTGGCCGGGGCGTGCCCGGCCCGTGCATCAATCCGAGGCTCTCCGCTCCGGGCGCGGCACAGTGAGGCCCTTCCTTTCCTGGAGACCTCACGATGAACCTCTTCATCACTGGCGCCACCGGCTTCATTGGCGGCTCGCTGGCCGTGGACCTCAAGGCCCGGGGCCATTCGATTCGGGGACTGGTGCGCGATGAGGCCAAGGCCCGGAAGCTGGCGGCGCTCGGCGTCGAGCCCGTCCTGGGGGACCTGGACAACGTCGCGGTGCTCACGGCCGAGGCCCGGCGCGCGGACGGTGTCATCAACGCGGCGAGCAGTGACCACGAGAAGGCCATCCGGGCCCTGATTGAAGGCGTGAAGGGCTCGGGCAAGCCGCTGCTGCACACCAGCGGCTCCAGCGTCATCGGCGACGACGTGAAGGGCGACGCGCTGTCACCCAACGTGTTCGACGAGGACACGCCGTTCATCGTCGAGCCCGAAAAGCAGGCGCGGCACGCGCTCGACAACAGCGTCCTCGCGGCGCCGGGGGCTCGGGGCATGGTGCTGTGCAACACGATGATCTACGGCACGGGGAAGGGCCTGAGCCGCGACAGCGTGCAGATTCCTCCGCTGGTGGCGCAGGCTCGCAAGAGCGGCGTGGTGCGCGTCGTCGGCAAGGGCGTCAACCGCTGGTCCAACGTCCACATCGACGACGTCACGGCGCTCTACGCGCTGGCGCTGGAGAAGGCCCCGTCGGGGGCGTTCTACTTCGTGGAGAACGGCGAGGCGTCCTACGCGGAGATTGGCGAGGCCATCGCGGCGCGGCTGAAGCTGGGCCCGGTGCGGTCCTGGTCCGTGGAGGAGGCGTCACGCGAGTGGGGCGAGGGCCACGCTCGCTACTCGTTCGGCTCCAACAGCCGGGTGCGCGGGAAGCGCGCGCGGCGCGAACTGGGCTGGGCGCCTCGCCATGACTCGGTGACCCGCTGGATTCGCGAGGAGATGCCCCTGGATTGAGGCGGCTTGCGTCCGCCGTCCGACATCCCCACATCCTTTTCGCGCGAGGCTCGCGGCACTTCGTGTTTGCTGCGCGTCGTTCGTCCCACCTGGAGGAGTGTGCTCATGCGTTCCCTGTTGGCGTCCCTGGCTTGTACTTCCCTGCTGACCCTCGCGGGGACCTCGCATGCACAGCCCGCGGGCAAACCCGCGGACCAGGGCGGCAACCTGGCCCCCGGGCAGGCAAAGGGCAGTCAGCAGACGGATCCTCGGCAGGGCCCCAACCCGACGGGCGCTCCCGTCGAGCAGGCCCCGCCCAACGTCCCCGAATTCAAGCCGGCCTTCCCCGGCCAGACGCGCGCGCCCGCCGTCAACACGCGCACGGCCCTGCAGGTCACCGAGGTCGCCTCCGGCTTCAACAAGCCCTGGGCCATCGCGTTCCTGCCGGACAAGCGGATGCTCGTCACGGAGAAGCCGACGGGGAAGCTCTTCATCGTCACGCCCGAGGGCAAGAAGTCGCCGGCCATCGCGGGCCTGCCCAAGGTGGATGGTCGCAACCAGGGCGGTCTGCTCGACGTCGAGGTGGGGCCGGACTACGGCACCAGTGGCCTCATCTACTGGACCTATTACGAGCCCCGGAAGGGCGGCAACGGGCTCGCGGTGGCGCGCGCCAAGCTGGTGGATGGACCCAAGCCCAAGGTCGAGGGCGTGAAGGTCATCTTCCGCATGGAGCCGACGCTGGAGTCCACGCTGCACGCGGGTGGCCGACTCGTCTTCACGCCGGATGGGAAGCTGTTCGTCACGCTGGGCGAGCGCTCCATCATGGAGGGCCGCGTCCAGGCTCGCGACCTCAAGAGCGACTTCGGGAAGATTGTCCGCATCAACCCGGACGGCTCCATCCCGAAGGACAACCCCTTCGTGGGGCAGAAGGACGCGCGGCCGGAGATCTGGACGCTGGGGCACCGCAACATCCTGTCGGCGGCGCTCGACAGCAAGGGACGCCTCTGGGAGGTGGAGATGGGGCCTCGCGGTGGTGACGAGCTCAACCTCATCGAGCGCGGCAAGGACTACGGCTGGCCCACCATCGGCTACGGCGAGGAATACTCCGGCGAGCCCATCCACAAGACCACCCAGGGCCCGGGCATGGAGCAGCCGGTGTACTACTGGGACCCGGTGATTTCGCCCTCGGGCATGACCATCTACTCCGGTGCGCTGTTCCCCGAGTGGAAGGGCAACTTCTTCATCGGTGGCTTGTCCAGCACGGCCCTCGTGCGACTGGTGCTCGAGAACGACCGTGTCGTGGGCGAGGAGCGGCTGTTGATGGACCAGAAGGCCCGCATCCGCGAGGTCGTCCAGGGCCCGGAGGGCGCGCTGTACCTGCTCACCGACGACTCGAACGGCAAGCTGCTGAAGGTGACGCCGCGCTGAAGCCAGGCGGGGTGCTCGCGTGCGGGGGCGGGCCCGGTTCGCCTCCGCGCGCGGTGGTTGACCGCAACAACCGGGTCGCCTTGCGTCATCACGTGCGTCATTCCTGAACCGTGTCCGAGCGCGAGCTTCATGCCTCGGTGACGAACGGGAGTGGGCACATGCGGAGAAGCAGGGTGGGGTTGTCGGGAGTCCAGCTGAGAGGGGCGTCGTGAGTGCCCGAGCCCTTCGTGCGCGGCCGATGCGCAGCGCCGTGTCGGTGGAGACGAAGCTGGAGGCGCTCGACTGGACCGGGCTCGGCGCGGAGCTGGATGCGCGCGGGTGCGCCACCCTGAGCGGCTTGCTCACGCCCGAGGAGTGCGGCGCCTTGTCGGCGCTCTATCCGGCGGATGCACCGTTTCGCAGTCGGGTCGTCATGGCTCGCCATGGCTTCGGGCGAGGGGAGTACAAGTACTTCGCCTATCCGCTCCCTGAGCTCGTGGCTCGACTGCGGACCTCGCTCTATCCCGGGCTCGCGTCCATCGCGAATCGGTGGAACGAGGCGCTGCGCATCGACGCGCGATACCCCGAGACCCACGCCGCTTATCTCCAGCGGTGTCACGCGGCGGAGCAACTCCGGCCGACGCCGCTGCTGCTCCAGTACGGAGAAGGGGACTACAACTGCCTGCACCAGGACCTCTACGGCGACGAGGTCTTCCCGCTCCAGGTGGCCATCCTCTTGTCCGAGCCGGGGCGCGACTTCGCTGGTGGCGAGCTGGTGCTCACAGAGCAGCGTCCCCGCATGCAGTCTCGCGTGGAGGTCGTGCCGCTGCGGCAGGGGGATGGCGTCATCTTCCCGGTCCACCATCGCCCCGTGCAGGGCACTCGCGGCGTCTACCGCGTCAACATGCGTCACGGTGTCAGCCGCATCCGCTCCGGTCACCGGCACACGGTGGGCATCATCTTCCACGACGCGCGCTGACGCGGGGACAGGTCGCCTCCTCGTCGCGCCTGGTGTCGGCCGTATCCGCTCAGGGCGCTGCGCGATGGGGTTCGGCAGCCCAAGATGCTTGCTGCTGCGAAGAGAGCCTCTCTTCGCGCTGCCGGCAGGGCGTGCGCATGAAGGGCCTCGGGACAGGCCGTGTCTCGTGCCGGTTCCTTGCTGCGGTGTGTCCTGGGAAACCTGCACGGAGGGCGGGCTCGCGCGGCTATCCTGGCGCCCAGGCAGGTGGGCGCGCGATGGACGACTTTCAGGCGATTCTCGACGAGGTGATGACGGCCGTCCTGCCGGTGGTGGGGCAGGGCCGTGTGGCCAACTACATCCCCGCGCTGGCCGCAGTGGACCCGTCGCGGTTCGGCATGGCGCTGGCCACGCTCGATGGTCAGGTCTTCGGCGTGGGCGATTGGCGCACGCCCTTCTCGGTGCAGAGCATCTCGAAGGTCTTCGCGTTGGCGCTGACGCTCGCGAGAGACGGGGACGCGCTGTGGCGCAGGGTGGGGAAGGAGCCCTCGGGCAATCCGTTCAACTCCCTGGTTCAGCTCGAGTACGAGCAGGGAGTGCCCCGCAATCCGTTCATCAACGCGGGCGCCCTGGTCGTTACGGACCGGCTGCTCAGTCTCACCGGGGACTCACGCGGTCTGCTGCGGGAGTTCCTGCGCGAGGAGAGCGGAAATGCCTCGGTGGACTTCGACCCGGTCGTCGCCGCGTCCGAGGCCGAGCATGGCCATCGCAACTCCGCGCTGGCGCACTTCATGGCGAGCTACGGGAACATCGAGAACCCGGTGCCCCGAGTGCTCGAGCACTACTTCTGGCAGTGCTCGTTGCGGATGAGCTGCGCGGACCTGGCGCGTGCTTGTGGATTCCTGGCGCGGCATGGGCAGGGCGCCTCGGGGAGGCGGCTGCTCACGCGCAGTCAGGCCAAGCAGGTCAACGCGGTGATGCTCACCTGCGGCACCTACGACGCCGCGGGCGAGTTCGCCTATCGCGTGGGTCTGCCGTGCAAGAGTGGTGTCGGTGGCGGCATCATCGCCGTCATCCCGAATCGCTGTGGGTTGTGTGTGTGGAGCCCCGGGCTGGATGCCCACGGGAACTCGGTCGCGGGCGTGGAAGCCCTGGATCGATTCACGACGCTCACGGGCCTCTCGGTGTTCTGACGTCGCCGCGTGGATGAAGGCGAACCGGTCCTCGCGAAGTTACGCTTCCGCCGAGGACCGGCTCCCACCGCCCATCCTTCACGCCCGAGCCGTCTCACCTTGTTGAAGCGGTCTCCCGCCTCGCTCGCTGCGACACGCCCATCCAACCCGCCGCCCGTACCGCCCCGAACTACCCCGTACCGCGTGCTGCTCGTGCTGCGTGCTGCCCCGTCCGACCCGCCGCCCGTACTGCCCCGTCCGACCCGCCGCCCGTACTGCCCTGTCCTGCGTACTGCCCCGTCCGACCCGCCACCCGTGCTGCCCCGTGCTGCCCGTCCTGCGTACTGCCCCGTCCGACCCGCCGCCCGTACTGCCCCGTCCCGCGTGCTACCCCGTCCGACCCGCCGCCCTTACTGCCCCGTCCTGCGTACTGCCCCGTCCGACCCGCCGCCCTTACTGCCCCGTCCTGCGTACTGCCCCGTCCGACCCGCCGCCCGTACTGCCCCGTGCTGCCCGTCCTGCGTACTGCCCCGTCCGACCCGCCGCCCGTGCTGCCCCGTCCTGCGTGCTGCCCCGTCCTGCGAACTACCCCGACCAACCCGCCGCCCGTCCTGCCCCGTACCGCCCCGTCCTACGTGCTGCCCCGACCAACCCGCCGCCCGTCCTGCCCCGTACCGCCCCGTCCTGCGAACTGCCCCGACCAACCCGCCGCCCGTACTGCCCCGTACCGCCCCGTCCTGCGTGCTGCCCCGACCAACCCGCCACCCGTGCTGCCCCGTACCGCCCCGTCCTGCGTACCGCCCCGACCAACCCGCCGCCCGTGCTGCCCCGCCCGACCCGCCCACCGCTGCGTCATCTTCGCTGCGTGCTCTACCCCATAGCAGGGCGCGTGCCGTCCGAATGACCTCCACTGATCCAAGTTTTTCCAAGCACTTGCACCGCACCCCCAGCAAGTGAGTCACGCGGTCCAGTAAGAAGTCCGGTGCCGTCCTTCCGGAATACCGAAAGCGCGTCACCGCGTTGACCCTGAATGCCCATCAAGACCCGTCGCTGGTGTGTCCCTGGCGAGCCCGATGACGGCTGGAGAGTCCTCATCTGCCGCTACAGGCCCCGCGGCCTCCCCAAGGCCAAGGAGACCTGGGACGAGTGGCGCCGCGAGCTCGCCCCCAGCCCCGACCTCTTCGACGCCTTCTATGGAAAGGGCCAGACGCCCATCACCCTGGACGCCTATCGCGCCCGCTATCTCGAAGAGATGCAGTCCCAGCGTGGAATCATCACGTCACTGGCCCGGCGCGTGGACGCGGGCGAAACCGTGACGCTCCTCTGCTCCAAGGACTGCATCCTGGAGCCGGTGTGTCACCGCACCATTCTCGCCGAGCTCATCCAGTCCGCCCGAGGCACCTGAACCCTCACCTCCCCGGACACGACTCCGCCGGCGCGGTGAAGGAGCCTGGTCGCTCCCTCACCGGCCGGCGGGCCCGTACCGCCAACCTTCAGGGCGCGTGGGCCGGCGCCGGCAGCTCGTCCTCCGACGCGTCACGCCGGGACGTCTCGCCGCGCACCTTCTGCATCAGCACGTAGAGGCCCGGGATGAAGATGAGGTTCACGATGGTGGACACCAGCATGCCGCCGAACACCGCGGTGCCCAGCGAGTTGCGCGCCGCCGCGCCCGCGCCCTGCGCCAGCATCAGCGGCACCACGCCCAGCAAGAACGCAATCGACGTCATCAGGATGGGACGCAGCCGCACCTCGGCGGCCTCGACCACCGCGTCCAGCGCGCTCTTGCCCTGCTCGCGCAGCTGCTCGGCGAACTCCACGATGAGAATCGCGTTCTTGCTGGCCAGGCCCACCAGCATCACCAGACCCACCTGACAGAACACGTCGTTGGCGTAGCCCCGGAGCAGCTGCAACGCGACCGCGCCCATGATGGCCAGCGGCACCGACAGGATGATGACGAACGGCAGGCTGAAGCTCTCGTACTGCGCCGCCAGCACCAGGAACACGAACAGGATGCCCAGGCCGAAGATGATGAGCGTCTGCCCGCCGCTCTCCTTCTGCTCCAGGCTGATGCCCGTCCACTCCGCCGCCATGCCCTGCGGCAGGTTCTGCGCCGCCAGCGCCTCCATCGCCTCGATGGCCTGACCGGAGGACACCCCCGGCGCGGGCTGGCCGTTGATCTCCGCCGAGCGGAACAGGTTGTAGTGCCGGATGACCTGCGCGGACACCGTGGGCGTCACCTTCACCAGTGACTCGAGCGGAATCATGTCCCCGCTGTCGCTGCGCACGTAGAACGCGCCGATGTCCTGCGGGCTGTCGCGGAACTGCTGCTCGGCCTGCGTGTACACGCGGTAGGTGCGGTTGGCGTAGTTGAAGTCGTTGACGTACTGGCTGCCCATGTAGACCTGCATCGTCCCGAAGATCTGCTCGATGGGCACCCCGAGCGCCTTGGCCTTCTGCCGGTCCACGTCCACGTCCAACAGCGGCGTGTTCGCGTTGAACGCGGTGAACACGCCGCGAAGCTGTCCGCCCTCGTTGCCCTTGTTCACCAGGTCGTCCGTGGCCGAGGCCAGCTCGTCCAGCGTGCGCGAGCCCGCCACGTCCTCCACGATGAACTGGAAGCCGCCCACGCTGCCCACGCCGCGAATCGCCGGCGGCTGGAAGGGCAGCACGCGCGCCCCGCCGATGCGGCTCAACGGGCCGCGCAGCCGCTCCACCAGCGCCGCCACGGTGCTGTCCTTGCCGGGGCGCTCCTCCCAGGGCTTCAAGCTGCTGAAGACAGTCGCCATGTTGGCGCCGGAGCCCTGCATGGAGAAGCCGCCGATGGCGAACATCGCGCGCACCTCAGGCTGCGCCTTGAGGATCTCCTCCACCTGCACCAGCACCTTCTCCGTCTGCGCCAGCGACATGCCCTCCGGCCCCTGCACGGAGATGATGACGTAGCCCTGGTCCTCGTCCGGGATGAAGCCCGTGGGCGCCACCTTGAACAGCACCACCGTGGCGCCGATGCAGGCGAGGAACGCCAGGAGCACCAGCACCGGGTGGCGGAGCATGGCGCGCAGGCCCCGGCCGTACGTCGCCTTCGTCGCGTCCAGCACCTTGTCCACCCAGCGGAAGAACACCCACTTCTCACCATGGTGGTGCTTGAGCATGCGCGCGCTCAGGGCGGGCGTCAGCGTCAGCGCGCAGAAGGTGGACAGCGCCACCGACGCGGCGATGGTCAGCGCGAACTGGCGGTAGATGGCGCCCGTGGTGCCCGGGAAGAGCGCCACCGGCACGAACACCGCCACCAGCACCACCGAGATGGCGATGACGGCGCCGGACACCTCCTTCATGCCCTCGCGCGCCGCCTGTCGGGGTGACAACCCCCGCTCGGCCATCAGTCGCTCGATGTTCTCGATGACGACGATGGCGTCGTCGACGACGAGGCCCGTGGCCAGCGTGAGGCCGAACAGGGTGAGCGTGTTGATGGAGAAGCCCAACAGCTGCACGAAGGCGAACGTGCCCACCAGCGAGACGGGCAGGGTGAAGGCGGTGATGAGCACGCTTCGCCACCCGTGCAGGAACAGGAAGATGACGAGGATGACCAGGATGATGGCTTCCACCAGCGTCTGGAGCACCTCGTGGATGGAGGCGCGCACCGCCAGCGTGGTGTCCGTGCCCGTCAGGTACTCCATGCCCGGGGGGAACTGCTCGGACAGCCGGTCCAGCTCCCGGTACACGCCGTCGCGCACGTCCAGCGCGTTGGCGGTGGGGAGCTGGAAGATGCCCATGCCCACGCCCACGCGGCCGTTGAAGCGCAGGATGGTGCCGTAGTTCTCCGCGCCCAGCTCCACCCGGCCCACGTCCTTCACGCGCACCGCCTTGCCGCTCGGGTCGCGCATCAGGACGATTTCACCGAACTCCGCCGGCTCCACCAGCCGGCCGCGCGCGCGCACCGCAATCTGGTACGGCTGCTCCTCGGTGGAGGGCGGCTGGCCCACCTGGCCCGCAGCCACCTGGAGGTTCTGCTCTTGAAGCGCGCGCGTCACGTCCATGGGCGTGAGCTTGCGGCGGGCGAGCTCGGTGGGGTCCAGCCACACGCGCATGGAGAACTTGCGCTCGCCGAAGATGCGCACGTCGCCCACGCCGCGCACGCGCTTGATGGCGTCCTTGAGGTTCACATCCGCGTAGTTGGAGAGGAACTGCGCGTCGTAGCGGTTGTCCGGGCTGGACAGGGCCACCGTCATCAGCATCTGGCTGGAGGCCTTGTTGACCACGATGCCCGTCTGGTTCACCTGAGAGGGCAGGCGCGAGGCGGCGCGGCTGACGCGGTTCTGCACGTCGACGGCGGCGACCTCGATGTCGCGCGTGGGCTCGAAGGTGACGGTGATTTGACTGGTGCCGTCGTTGCCGCTGGTGGAGGTGATGTAGCGCATGCCCTCCACGCCATTGAGCTCCTGCTCGATGGGGATGGTGACGGCGCTCTCCACCACCTCGGCGCTGGCGCCCACGTACGTGGACGTCACCGTCACCTGCGGTGGTGCCAGGTCCGGGTACTGGGAGATGGGCAGGGTGGGGATGGCAATCAAGCCCACCAGCGTCAGCAGGATGGAGCAGACGATGGCGAAGACGGGTCTGCGGATGAAGAAGTCGACGAACACGGCGTTCAAGCCCTCGAAATCATGGTGGGGGCCGGGCCTCGCGGCGTGCCGTCCGAGGCCCGGTCCATCCAGCGCTTCAGCGGCTGCCCGCCGTCGCCGCGCCCGCGCCCGTGCTCGGGGCGCTGTCCGCGGACTTCACCTTCACTGCCATCCCGTCACGCAGGGCCTGCAGCGAGGACACCGCCACGCGGTCCCCCTGCTTCAGCCCGTTCTCGATGACGTAGGCCATCTCACCCAGCGCGCCCAACGTAATCGGGCGGCGCTCCACCACCGTCTTGCCGTCCTTCTCCTGCACCACCATGGCGAAGGGCTGGCCGCTCAGGCGCACCACCGCGAGCGCGGGAATCTGCAGCGCGTCCCGCTTCGCGTAGACGATGCGCGAGCGCACCAGCTCGCTGGGGCGCAGCCCCACCGTGTTCTGGAACGCGGCCTTCACCTCCACCAGCTGCGTGCGCGGGTCCGCCTGCGGCGCGACGAAGAACAGGGGGCTGGTGAGCAGCACCTTGCCCTGCGCGTCCAGGACCTCCAGCTGCGTGTCCGGCTTGAGCGCGCGCGCCCGCTCCGAAGGCAGCGACACGCTGACCTCCAGCACGTCCGCCTGGGCGATGGTCGTCAGGGGCGTGGTGGCGCCCACGAAGTCACCCAGGCGCACCAGCACGTCGCCCACCGTGCCCGCGAAGGGCGCGCGCACGGCGTGGAACTGCAGCTGCACCTGGCGCTGCGCCACCTGCGCGGCCGCCGAGCGCGCCGCGGCCTCCGAGGCCTCCAATTGCGCGCGGCCCTGCTCCAGCTCCTGCGCGCTGGCGAGGCCCTCCTTGTAGAGCGCCTCCGTGCGCGCGAAGGTGCGCCTGGCCAGCTCGCGGTTGATGTTCGCGGAGCTCTGCTGCGCCTGCGCGCTGTCGAGCGCGGCCGTCTCCGTGCGCGAGTCGACCTCCAGGAGCGTCGCTCCCGCCTCCACCTTCTGGCCGGGCTTCACGTGGATGCGGCGCACGTAGCCGGCCACCTGGGGCAGCACGGTGATGTTCTGCCGCGACAGCAGCGAGCCCAGGTACTCACCCGTGTCCCGCACCTCGCTGGGCGACAAGGTCAGCACCTGCACCTCGCGGGGCGGAGGCGCGGCGGGCGCCGCGGCCTTGCCCGAGCACCCCGCCGCCATCAACAGGGCCGTGCTCCACACCGTCATCTTCAGCGCCATCAGGGGGCGCACCCGTCTCACCAGTCGCACCGGGCCTCCGTCAAGAATGCGTCCAGGCGCGCCTGGACCGCCTCGAATTCACGCAGCGCCAGGGCCAGCTCCGCCTGGCGCAGGGCCGCGCCGCTCTGCACCAGCTCCAGGCTGCTGCCGCGGCCCACTTCAAAGGAACGTCGCGTCAGCCGGTCCGTGCGGTCCGCCAGCTCGCGCGCCTCGCTCGCCGTCTTCACCAGCGCGTCCGCCACCTCGACGCTGCGCCGGGCCTGCGCCACCTCGACGGACACGTCGCGGCGGTTGCCCTCCAGCGTCTCGGCCGCCTGGCGCTCGATGCCCGTGCGCTCGCGCACCAGGCCCCCGCGCAGGCCACCCTCCCAGAGGGGCACGGCGATGACGGCGGAGATGGTCCACGTGGAGAAGCGGCCGAAGCCCGGGTCCGTCGTCACGCCGTTCAGGTTGGAGGCCAGGCCCAGCGTGGGCAGGTAGCCCGCGGACGCCTGACGCCGGCTGTCGCGCGCGGAGTCCACCTGCGCCTTCGCGGCGACCAGGTCCGGACGGGACTCCAAGTCCTGGAGCGGCGTGCACGCCTGGCGCGCCTCCTCCATCAGCCCGTTGAGGTTGAAGGAGGGGTCCACGCCCACCGCGTGGCCGAAGCCCAGCGCGATGCCGAGCGCCTCGCGCGCCCGCCGCAGCTGCTCGTCACCGGCCACGAGCGACCCGCGCGCCAGCGCCACGTCCTGGTTCACCCGCACCACGTCCAGCTGGTTGCTCGCGCCCAGGTCGAACGAGCGCGTCGTCAGCGCGGCGCGCTCCAGCGCCTGGAGCAGGCCCACGCGGTTGAGCTCCGCGGCGCGCTCGGCGGCCACGGTGGCCACCAGCGTGCGCGCGAGGCCCAGCGTGAGGCGACGCCGGGTGTCCTGGAGGCTCGCCACCGCGCCCCGCTCGGCCGCGGACGCGGCGGAGAGGTTGCGCCACGCGCCCACGTCCACCAGCGACTGTGTCAGCGAGGCCGTCAGCGTGCCCAGGATGGGCGCGGTGGGCGTGCGGCCGTCGAGCGCCGGGGAGGGGAAGACACCCACGGCGGTGTCCGGGTTGAGCAGGTCGTGGGCCGCCGTCGCCCGGGCGTTCGCGTTGGGCAGGAGCGACGCCAGGGCCTGACGCCAGCGGCCCTCGGCGCGCTGCACGCCCGCCTCGGCGGAGCGCAGGTTGGTGGAGCGCTCCCGGACGAGCGTCAGGGCCTCAGCCCAGGTGCGCACCTGCTGCTGGGCGGGCGGGACGGGGGCCAGCATCGGGTCCTCCACCTTCGTCTGGAAGGGCTGGGGCGGAGGGACGGAAGGGCTCGACTCGGGCGGCGTCGAGGTCGCGACGAGCGCCAGGAGGATGACGGTGGGGGCGGACATACCAAGGGGGTAGGCAAGGGTGACGACAGGTGCGACTGGACTCCCCCCGTGCGGCCAGATGCGCCGAGCCGATGTAATTGACAACCGTTGTAGGTGACAACTATTTCGGAAGTCAGATGACTTTCGCGGAGCAACTCGCTTCCTTGCGTCGTGCCATCCGCCGCCACCTCACCGAGAAGCTGGGTGCGCGGACGAACCGGCCGTTCAATCAACTGTTGGCGTTGAAGGGCATTTCCGAGGGCGCGCGGCGACAGGCGGCGCTGGCGGAGCGGCTGCTGGTGGACGCGCCCGCCGCGAGCCGGCTGGTGGACCGGTTGGAGGAGGACGGGTTGGTGCTGCGGCGCGCGGGAGAGGACCGGCGCTGCGTGCGGCTGGAGTTGACGGCCGCGGGTGAGCGCGAGCTGTCCTTCCTGGTGGACGCGCTGCGGGAGCTGGATGGAGAGCTGGGGGAATACCTGCCCGCCTCGGAGGTGACGGAGCTGCAGCGGCTGATGGGCAAGCTCCAGGAGGGGCTGGTGACGCGGCAGTCCGGCGACGGCGCGCCCCCGACGGACGGGTGCGAGTGACGCCTCGGCGCGCGCGGGGGCCGTGAACGACGAAGGGCCCGGCCCACCGGAACGGATGTCCCGGAAGGCCGAGCCCCTCGGGCTCGACAGGCGCGGCGTGGGGCTCAGGCCTGCTGCGCGGACTTGGCCTCGCCGTCGGCGGCGTGCGAGTCGGTGGCGGCGGGGGCCTCGGTGGCCTGCTGCTGGGCGGCGGCCTGGGCCTCGGACTCGGCGCGCACGCGCGAGGTCTCCTCGGTGCGCTGGTCGCTGGCGGCCATCTCCTCGGGGGTGAGCTCGGTGCGCTCGGCGAGGATGCCCGTCTTCTTCTCCAGGTCCTTGATGGCGCGGCGCATGAGGTCGCGCTCGAGCAGCGTCCGGTTCAGGCGCTTCTCCAGGGCCTTGTACTTGTCCTTCATCAGGTCCAGGTCGTGCTTCGTCACGGTGTAGACGCGCTGCTGCGTCTCCGCGCGGCCCTTGACCCGGCGCACTTCCTTCTCCAGCTCCACGGCGCGCAGGCGGTCCTTGTTGGCCGCCTGCTCCAGCCGGTCCATCTTCTCCTTGTCCGCCTCGCTCAGCTCGCGGATGACGCGGCGGGGCGTGCGGTCCTCGCGCGCGGCCTCGGCGGCGGGCACCACCGGCACGGCGGCGGCGACGACGGACTCACCCTCCTTGGCGGGGGCGGAAATCTGCGGCGCGGGGGCGGCGACGGGCGCGGGAGCCTGGGGCTCACGGCGGCGGCCCTTGCCCTCGGACTCGGCCTTCAGGCGCTGGTTCTCGGTGAGCACCTGCGCCAGCTCCAGGCGGGTCTGCTCCAGCTGGATGGAGGCGTTGCGCTCCACCTCGGCGCGGGCCTTGGCCAGGTCATTGGAACCCTTGTCGGACTCCTTCTGCTCGAAGACCTTGCGCTTGGTCTGCTTGAGCTGCTCCTTCACCTCCTGCAGCTGGACCCGCTGTTCGTCGAGCTCCTTCTGCTTGCGCTGCAGCTCCGCCTCGGCGCGAGCGCGCGCGGCCTTGTGGTCGGCCTCCAGCTCCACGCGGGGCGCGTTGGTGGAGGCGGAGGAGGACGACGGGAGCGCGGCCTGCTTCGCGCCGCCGAAGAGGTTGAAATACAGCGAGATGGCGAGCCCGACTGCCAGGGCGATGACCAGGAACGACACGGGACGACCTCCACGGGAGGGATCTGCAAAAAGCGGGGCAGCCTACCGTCCAGCACAGGCGCGTCAAGGGTGCGCTGGGGGCGTGCGCGGGGTTCACCGCCTCCCTGCCTCGTCCGTGCGCGGGGGGACTGCTGGAAATCTCCACGAAGCCGGGCGTCCGGCTGGTCGGGGTCTTCCCCGCCCCGTCGTGAGCCGCGATGCTGCACCGCCGTCGATCTCCCCGTCGAGGACCCGCCTGACATGGCGCACCTGGAGCTGAGACCCAAGCCGCGCATCTCCAGCTTCCGCAAGCTGGCCCTCGGTAGTTGGGCGGCGCCGTATGACCCCACGGTCTACGGCTCGCTCACGGTCCGGATGGACCGGGCGCTGGCCTACATGGACGCCTTCCAGCGGGGCACGGGGACGCGGCTGACGGTGACGCACCTGGTGCTCAAGGCCCTGGCGGTGGCGCTGCGCCGCTGTCCCGACGCGAACGCGGTGCTGCGCTTCCACCGGCTCTACCTGCGCGAGCGCGCCACGGTGGCCGCGCTGCTGGGGGACACCTCGGGTGGGGAGGCGCGGTGGAGTGCGGTGCGGGTGGCGGACGCGGACCTCAAGGGCCTGCGGGACATCGTCGCGGAGCTGGAGGCGGGGCCGCGCGACGTGGAGGCGACTTCGCGGGGTTGGCGGTGGGTGGAGCGGATGCCTGGGCCGCTGATGCGGGGCTTCACCCGGTGGGTGTCGTTCCTGGCGGTGACGCTCAACGTGGACTTGAGCCGCTTCGGGCTGCCCCGGGACGCGTTCGGCGCGGCCATCGTCACGGACGTGGGGGCGCTGGGGCTGGACGCGGCCTATCTACCGCTGGTGCCCTTCACCCGGGCGGCGGTGTTCCTGGCGCCCGGCGCGGTGCGCGAGGTGGCGGTGGTGGAGCAGGGGCGGGTGGTGGTGGGGAAGGTGATGAGCCTCAACGCGTCCATCGACCACCGCTTCATCGACGGCTTCCACGCGGGCGTGCTGGCGAACACGTTGAAGGTGCTGCTGGAGGACCCGGAGGCGGCGTTCGGTCCTCCGGGGTGAAGCGCGGCGGGAGCCCGGTGTCCTGGGCTCCCGCGCTCGGCGGTTCCGTCAGTACGCGTACTCCCAGCCGCCGCGGCCTCGGGCGCGCGAGCCGCCCGCTCGGGCGCTCATGGCGCGCAGCCGGCGCACCCGCTCGGGGATGGGCGGGTGGGTGGAGAACAGCGCCATGACGCCGCCCCTGTGCAGCGGGTTGACGATGAACAGGTGCGACGTCGCCGGCGCCCGGTCATACGGCATCATCTCCGCGCCGCGCTCCATCTTGAGCAGGGCGTCCGCGAGGGCATCGGGGTCCCCGCTCAGCTCGGCGCCGGTGGCGTCCGCGCCGTACTCGCGCGAGCGGCTGACGGCGAGCTGCAGCAGCGTGGCGGCGATGGGCGCCACCAGCAGCAGGCCCAGGTTGGCGAAGGCGCCGGCGATACCGCCGCCCTCCTCGTCATCGCTCCGGCCGAGCATGGAGCCGCCGAACCAGAAGAGCATCTGCGCCGCGTAGCTGATGATACCGGCGAGCGTGGCCGCCACCGTGCCGATGAGCGTGTCGCGGTTTCTCACGTGACCGATTTCATGGGCGAGCACGCCCTCCAGCTCGCGCTGGTCGAGGATCTCCATGATGCCGGCCGTCACCGCGACGGCGGCATGCTTGGGGCTGCGGCCGGTGGCGAACGCGTTGGGCGCGCGCGTGGGCAGGATGTAGACCTTCGGCTTGGGCATGCCCGCGCGGGCGGACAGCCGCTCCACCATCTGATGGAGCCAGGGGGCCTGCTCGTAGGGCAGCGGCTGGGCGCCATGGATGGCCAGGGCGATCTTGTCGCTGAACCAGTACGAGCCGAAGTTCATCACCACGGCGAAGAATCCGGCGAACATGAGGCCCTGCGCGCCGCCCAGCCGCTGGCCGATGACGAGCACCAGCGCGGTGAGGCCCGCGAGCAGCACCGTCGTCTTGAGCGCGTTGCCCAGGCGGTGCCACCCACCGCCGCCGTGCAGCGCCGGACGTCCGCCGCCGTTCCGGGAAGTTTCGTGGGTGTCGGTGAAAGCCATGTCGTCTCGTTCCTTTCCCCCGCTCAGGGGCTTCAGAAACGTAAACAGGGGCGCTGGCTCGTCAATGAAAGCCCGTGGAGAGGCCCGTGAATCCAGGGGCTTGCGGCCGCTCCGCGTCGACGGTCGGACTGTCCGTTGGCGGGCTGGCGGGCAGGCGCCTGTATGCATGTATCGGCACCGTGAGCGCGATGCGCGACAGGCGCCGACGTTTCACTCGGGTGTCTGTTTGAAAGACGGGAGGGTGACCGCTGCGCGGCTTCGCTCGCTCCAGGACGCGAGAGCGGGACTCCCGTGTAGGGTCGGAGGCCGAACAACAACATTCGGACGTTCACGCATGTCTCGAACATGCACGACGAGTCGGCGCATCGCGCGGGCGCAGCGCGTGAGCATGCATCCTGTGCCGATGATCCGCCGTGCAGGTGTCACGCGCCTGCGTATCGCTCAATCACGCGCCATTTGCTGACGCAGTGTCGGAGCACAATGTGCAGCCGCATCGCTCGCGCACGTGCCGATGCTCGGTCCAAGCACGTACCCCTCGCCGACGCGCAACTTGCGCACGCACGACATGATGCGGGGGCCGGCAGACATGTGCTGCCGCATCGCTCGCGCACGTGCCGATGCTCAGTCCAAGCACGTCCCCCTCGCCCACGCGCAACCAGCGCACGCACGACCTGATGCAGAGGCCGACTGACCCGCGGCACGCGAGAGACGTGTCCCGCGGTGCCGCGGCCATCGTCGCGTGTGACTCAATGCACCTGCGCGCGCCACGTTGGGCGCAGCTTCACGGGAGGCGTCTCGGGCGCCGGGAGGATCCACGGCTTCGCGGCGAGTCCATCCTCCACGCGCGCCAGGTCCACGTCCGGGTCCACGAGCAGCTGCGCCGCGCGCCCGTTCAACGACACGCGCACGTCGGCGCGCACCTCGACGGGCCCCAACCCCCTCGCCTCGAAGTCGCGAGCGATGTGCCGCGCGAGCTGGAGGATGAGGTCCGGCTGCACGGACATCTCGCGCTCCTGCAGCCGCGTGAGGTAGTCGCTGGGCGGCACGTGCCACTCACGCCCCGTGGAGGGCGAGGTCACCACGAACGTCGCGCTGCCGTTCTTCTCCCGCGCCATCACCCGCCAGGAGAAGCGCATGCCCTGCTCGTGCCACAGCACGTTGCCGCCATACAGGTGCGTGCGCAGCGGCATCGCGACCTGGAGCACGCCGTACACCACGGCCACCGCGAGCCCCGCCCACGCGAGCCGCGTCACGGGCTGAACAGGGACGGGAAGGGCAGGCACGGACACTGGAGCCACCGTCCCTCGCCGCCACGCGCGCACCCGCGCCGCGATGCGACGAGGCCACGACGCGTCGAAGAAGACGAGCGCCGCCGTCACCATGATGAAGGGGAACATCCCGATGGGGAACAGCACCGACGTCGCCGCGTGGAAGCCCACCACCACCACGTACGCGAAGGGCCGCAGCCTGCGCGACAGAAGGAAGGCGACGATGGTCGTGTCGAACAGGAAGCCGGCCCACGCCGCCGTGTACGCCACCCAACGCTCATCCAGGAACGGCCCCACGAGCGGGAGGCTCGTTCGCGCGGACAGCCAGATGTTGAGCGGCTGCGCGTGCACGAGCCAGTCGGACGTGAGCTTCGCCAGCCCCGCGAACACGTAGACGACGGTGACCTGGAAGCGCAGCAGGTACGTGCACCACGCCGGCAGCGTGTCGCTCCTCAGCACGGGCCTGCGCCACGCATCGAGCGAGAAGGCGCGGTGCGCGGGCACGAAGACGAGCAGCCCCAGCAACAGGCTCACCAGGTAGTAGTGGTTGAGGTAGTTGCTGACGTCGACGAACTGCACGTACGAGAACGCGACGAACAACAGCACCGTCGTGGCCCGGTAGAACAGCCCCGCCGACAGCAGCACCCCGAGCACCGCCAGCCCCGCGAACAGCGCCTGCATCCACGGCGCGGGCAACGCCCGCACCCAGCCGAAGCCCCAATAGGTGAAGTGGTAGCGCGGCCCCGTGAAGAGCACGTCCACCCAGCCGTAGGCCAGGAAGCGCACCGACGAGACGGTGATGAGCGCGCCAAGCGCCACGCGGAACGCCACCAGCGCCGCGATGTCCCGCGGCGCCAACAGCCAGCTCCAGAGCCGCGCGGCCCCCCGAGCCTGCTCAGTCATTGTCCCCTTCGACGGACTGCGGCAGCTCCAGGTCCAGCACCGTGACGAGCTCCGTCTTCAGCACGTCCGTGACGCCCTTGAAGGCGTCATGCAGCGCGCGCACCGACGCCTTGTCCTGCGCCAGGGCCTGGTGCAGGTCGTCCTCCTCGATGGCGGAGAGCGCGGCCTCCGCGGCCACCACGCGCTCGACCAGCTTCTGCGCCAGCGCCTCCGCGCCCGCGGCCTTCAGCACGTCGTCGAAGCCCGTGCCCTGGTAGCCCTCCTCGCAGCCCTCCGCGAGAAGCCGGAAGCCCTTCACGTTGGCGCGCAGGTTCGCCTTCGAGCGGTGCGCGAACTGGGACTCGAGGTGCTCCGGGCACGTGTCCGTGGAGCACTCGCGCATGCCCAAGGGCCGTGCCAGCTTCAGGTCCTTGCCCTCGCGCTCGAAGTAGAACATCGCGTCGCTGATGGAGTTGAGCGCCGCCTGGCTCGTGGGGAACACCGCGTTGCCGGAGCCCGCCGACGCCAGCGTGTTGGCGAAGTTGTCCTGGTCCGCCGCCCACGCCTTCACCAACTGCGCGGCCTTCACGTCCACCTCGCGCGCCACCACGGCGGCGTACGCGCGCTTGCGCGAGGCCCGCTCCTCCGTGGACAGCGCCGCCCACGTCCCCTGCGCGACGATGGGCGAGGTGCCCTGGCACACGGTGTCCTCGCCCGCGTAGAACATCAGATACTCCAGCGCGTACAGCCCGCGCCGGCTCACCAGCGACGTCGGGAAGCCCGGGGCCTCATAGCCCTTGGAGACGAGCTGCTCCTCGATGGCGCACCGGCTCACCAGCGGCCACGAGTAGATGTTGTCGCGAAGCTCCGCCCCACCCGCCGCGCTGCGAGGCGCCGCCGGGCCCACCTGCATCACCTCCGCCACTTGCCACGCATCCATGGCCGCGTGGTACGCCGCCTTCGCCTGCGCCAGGCTCGCCGCGTCCGGCTGGGCCGCCCACGCGGACACCGCCTGCGACAGCGCGGTGCTCGTCGTGTGGAACTCGCGCGCCGTGCGCTCCACGCACACGCCCGTGGCCTTCAGGAGCGCCCCCCGAGACGTGTCCGGACCACCCGGACCGCCGGGCCCCGCGTCGTCCTTGCCGCGCTCGGACTCCTTGCAGCCCCCGAGCGTCGCCAGGGCGGTGATGAGAAGCAGCGCGCGAGTGCTCCGCGCGCGAGGGGAGGAAACGGAGGGGAAAGACATGGATTCTCGCTTGTCTCGGTCGGGTTCGCGGCTCTTGCCTTGACACCCAGTGAAGCCCTGGGCTAGGAGCCGCATCCGATTTTGAGAACGATTATCGTTAGCAGGTTACTGCTTATTACCATCACCCGGGAGCGGGGCCACCATGAAGCGAAGCAGTGAGCAGCGAAAGTTCGTCGGCGTAGCATTCCTCACGGCGGCGTTGGCCGTTTTCAGCAGCGCGTGCGGTGATGACGACGAGAAGCAGCCCCAGCAGCAGACCCCGGATTCCGGCACGCCCGACGCTGGCACGCCTGACTCCGGCACGCCCGACGCGGGCCCGGGCACGGCGCTGCTCGACAGCGACATCGGCCTGATGCGCTTCAACGCGGACGGCACGGTGGACACGACGTTCGGCGCGGGTGGCACGACGCGGCTGGACCTGACCACGGTGGTGCCGGGCGGCGCCCGCGACTCCGTGTGGGGCGTGGCGGCGGATGCCACGGACCGGCTGGTGGTCTTCGGTGCTCGCCGCGGTGACGGTGACCGCGTGGACGCGGACCGCGTGGTGGTGCGCTTCACGGCCAACGGCGCGCGCGACACCACGTTCGCGACCGAGGGCGTGCACACGCTGAACATCTCCAACCTGAGCGACGGCGCGCGCAACGGCATCGTGCAGGCGGACGGGAAGATCCTCGCCTCGGGCTACACCAGCCAGCCGACGGGCGCGGGCACCCAGGCGGCCAACCGCATCGTCCTGCTGCGTCTGGATGACGCGGGCAAGCCGGACAACAGCTTCGGCTGGAAGGGCGTGGTCAACGACGCGCCGTTCGGTCGGGTGAGTGACGTGAACCCCGAGTGGGGCATGGCCGAGGCGTACACGGCGGGCCAGCTGTCCGACGGCAGCTACGTCACCACGGGCTACGGCCGCAGCGCGTCCACCGGCACGGTGGACATGGTGAACTTCAAGTACAAGCCGAATGGCGAGCGCGACCTGACGTTCGGCACCGGCGGCGTCGTGCTGCTGGACCTGGTGGGCGACAACGACCGCGGCCGCAACCTGGTGGTCCTCAACGACGACCGCGTGGTGACGGTGGGCAGCGCGACGCCGGCGGCGCAGAAGATCCAGGGCCTCATCCACATCACCGACAAGAACGGCGTGCCCACCACGCAGCTCGGCACGGACGGCTACAAGCTGTACGACTTCGAGCGCCCGGAGCAGGCGTTCTTCGGCGTGGCGAAGTCGCAGGACGGCAACTGGGTGGCCGCGGCGGGCTACCGCGCGGGCGGCGACAACGATGACGACGCGGTGCTCGTCATCCTCCCGGTGGGCGCGAATCCGGGCGCGGACATCGCGATCGCCGCGCCCATCTCCGAGACGGAGAACGACCGGTTCTGGTCGGTGGCCTTCGACTCGACCAACCGCATCTACGCGGCGGGCTTCGTCACCGAGGGCGGCGACAACCGCCTGGCGGTGGCGCGCTACACGACGGCCGGCGTGCTGGACACGTCGTTCGGCACGGGCGGCGTCGTGAAGCACAACTTCTCCGTCGGCAAGACGGAGGAGGCGGTGCGCGGCATCGTGGTCCAGTCCGACGGCAAGATCGTCGTGGCGGCCACGGTCGAGAAGTAGTCACGTAGGAGTGGTCAGTGCCGGAGCCGGGGAGGTGGGTCCATGTCCGGACCCGCTCGCCCCGGCTCCTGGCGTCTGACACAGTGCCACCGCAGCACCGGGATAGAGGCGTACTTCGCAGATGGCATGGCTCAAGGACAGGTTGAGGCGGGCACGAGGCTGGGCGGCCCCGGTGCTCCTGGTGGGAATCGTCGCGGCCCCCGCGGCCGGGCACGCGCAACAGGCGTCGGGCGCGGAGGGTGCCCCCGCTCCGACGGACGCTTCCGTGGCTGCGCCCCCCGACAGGGCGCCGGCCGCCACCGGGCAGGTGTCCCTCCCGACAGGGGCGGCACCGGTCCAGCCCTCCTCCGAGCAGGGCTCCGCCGCGCCGGCTGAAGCCACGACGCAGTCGGCCGAGCAGGGCGCCGCCGCGCCGGCTGAAGCCGCGACGCGCACCGCCGCTGAGCAGGGCGCCGTCGCTCCAGACGCGACCCCGGCCGGAGCCCCGCCCGCGGCGGCGGGTGACGCCTCCGGCGAGGCTGCGGGAGCGCCGCTGTCCGACCCCGCGCCCGGGCTTCCGGGTGACGCGCCGACGCAAGCCTCGACCGAGGCGCCTCCCGCGTCGCCGGACCCGACGCCCGAGCCCGGGCAGCGCAAGTTCGAGAGCGTGGTGGTGGGGACGTCGGAGACGCGCACCAGCGGCTCGGTGCATGTCCTCAAGCCGTCCCAGCTGGAGCGCTTCAAGCGCGATGACCCGAGCATGGTCCTGATGACGGTGCCCGGCGTCTACGCGCGCGGCGAGGACGGCTTCGGGCTGCGGCCGAACGTGGGCCTGCGCGGCGTCAACCCGGACCGCAGCAAGAAGGTGACGCTGCTGGAGGACGGCGTGCTCTTCGGCCCGGCGCCCTACAGCGCGCCCGCGGCCTACTTCTTCCCGCTCGTCACGCGCATGCAGTCGGTGCGCGTGCTCAAGGGCCCCTCGGCCATCCAGCAGGGGCCGCAGACGGTGGCGGGCTCCGTGGAGTTCATCACCCGCGACATCCCCGCCTCGGAGTCCGCGTGGCTGGACATCGCCGGCGGCGGCTACCTGTACGGCAAGGCGCACGGCGTCTTCGGCGCGAGCACCGAGCGCGCGGGCTTCCTCCTGGAGGGCCTGCACCTGCGCAGCAACGGCTTCAAGGAACTGGACGGCGGCGGCACCACGGGCTTTCGCCGCAACGAGTGGATGGCCAAGGGCCGCTACTGGCTGGTGCCCGACGGCGAGGTGCGCCAGAGCCTGAACCTCAAGCTGGGCTACTCCGACGAGGTCTCCAACGAGACCTACCTGGGCCTGTCCGACGAGGACTTCCGCGCCAACCCGCTGCGCCGCTATGCCTCCAGCGCGCTGGACCGGATGGAGTGGCACCGCACGCAGGTGGCCGTCAGCCACGTGCTGGAGGCGGGCTCGCTGGCCATCACCACGACGGCCTACCGCCACGACCTCACGCGCGCCTGGCGGAAGATCAACCGCCTGGGCGGCGCCGCCATCGCCACCGTGCTCGCGGACCCGACCAGCGCGCGCAACTCCATCTACTACGGCGTGCTCACCGGTCAGCTCGACAGCTCGTCCTCGCAGGAGCTGCTCTTCATCGGCCCCAATGACCGGACCTTCGTGTCCCAGGGGGTCCAGAGCGTCGCGCGGTGGACCACCACCACGGGTCCGCTGAGCCACAACCTGGAGTTCGGCGCCCGCTTCCACTTCGACAGCATCGACCGGCTGCACACCGAGGACGCGTTCCGCATGGCCGGCGGCGAGCTGGTCGCCACCCACACCGCCACGTCCACCACCGCGAACAACAAGGACGCCACGCACGCGCTCGCGCTCCACGTGACGGACGCCATCGCCTGGGGCCCGCTCGTGCTCACGCCCGGCGTGCGCCTGGAGGTCATCCGCTCCCGCTCGTACGACCGGCTCACCGGCGAGGACACGAACGGAGCGCTCGAGGTGCTGATGCCAGGCATGGGCGCGTTCGGCGCGCTGACGCCGAACCTGGGCCTCTTCGCCGGCGCGTACCGGGGCTTCTCACCGCCGGCGCCCGGCCAGCCGGACTCGGTGGGCGCGGAGCGGAGCATCAACTACGAGACGGGCGCGCGGTGGACCCGCCGCGGCGAGCGCCTCGAGGTGCTGGGCTTCTTCAACGACTACTCGAACCTCACCGCCATCTGCACCTTCTCCAGCGGCTGCGTGGACGACGACCTGGACCGCCAGACGGACGCGGGCCGCGCCCACATCTACGGCCTGGAGGTCTTCGCGGAGAAGGTCTTCCGTCCCGGCGGCGGCCTGACGTTCCCCGTCACCGCGTCGTACACCTTCACGCGCACGGAGCTGCTCGAGGACTTCCAGTCCGCCGACCCGCAGTTCGGCAACGTGAAGGCCGGCGACGAGCTGCCGTACGTCCCCCGGCACCAGCTCTCCGCGTCCGTCGGCGTCGAGGGCCGGCTGGGCGGCGTGGCCGTGAGCGCCCTCTACATCGACACGATGCGAGAGAAGGCGGGGCAGGGCGAGGCCCCTCCCGGGGAGCTGACGGACTCGCTGCTGACGTTCGACGTCAACGCGAACTGGAACTTCTCGCGCTGGGGGCAGCTCTACCTGAGCGCGCGCAACATCCTCGACACGGTGGAGATCGCCTCCCGCCGGCCGTACGGCGCGCGCCCCAACGCGCCGCGCACCGTCATCCTGGGCTTCAAGCTCACCCACTGAGGCCCGCTCGGGCCCCGCCCCGGGCCGTGACTCCCGGGGCGGCGTGGGCCTAGAGGTAGAAGCGGTCCGTCACCCCGGCGGTGCGCTGGAGGATGGCGCTCCAGCCCAGCCAGAGCGGGATGCGGCTGTCGCCGGTGAGCGCCTCGCCGCCCAGCGCCCCGAGCGAGCCGGTGCAGCCCGCGAGCGTGCACAGCCCTGAATCCGTCAGGTGCTCCAGCAGCGCGCGCAGCGTGGGCATGCCCCGGGACTCGAAGCGGTCCGCCACGTCCTCGCGGCCCGCGAAGTCCGGCTCGTCCAGCGCGTCCTTCAGGAAGCGCTCGAGCGCCCACCAGAAGAGGTAGATCTCCGCGCGCCGTCCCGCCGCCGTCGCCGCCGCCGCGATGGACAGGCCCTGGTGCACGCGGTCGTAGTCTCCACTGTGAAGGAAGACGACCACCTTGGGCGACGCGGGGACGCTCATGCGGGCCTCATACTGTCCCGCAGTGGATTTCGTCCATTGGCATGCCCTCTTGGACCGCTCGGCCCTTTGGCTTGCACCCCTCCCCCGGCGCTTGCTAGGTAACTCGGGCCTTCCGCACACCTCCGCCTTGTCGGGCACCCGGGACGGACCCACACCAAATGGTCGAGGACATCACAGCGCGGCGCAAGGACGCTCACCTCGACCTGTGTGCGACGGGTGACGTGGAGCCCGGTCAGAACAGCACCCTGCTGGACCTGGTCCACCTGGTCCACTGCGCCATGCCGGAGATGTCCGTGGAGGACGTGGACCTGTCCACGCCGTTCCTGGGCAAGCGGCTGCGCCACCCGCTGCTCGTCACGGGCATGACCGGCGGCACCGAGCGCGCGGGGGTGGTCAATCGCGACCTGGCCCTGGTGGCCGAGCGCCACGGCCTGGCCTTCGGCGTGGGGAGCCAGCGCGCCATGTCGGAGGACGCGACGCGGGCGGCCTCGTTCCAGGTGCGGCAGGTGGCGCCCACGGTGGCGCTCCTGGGCAACATCGGCCTGTACCAGGCGGTGCGGCTGGGCGTGGACGGCGTGCGGCGGCTGATGGACGGCATCGGCGCGGACGGAATCGCGCTGCACCTCAACGCCGGGCAGGAGCTGACCCAGCCCGAGGGCGACCGGGACTTCCGCGGCGGCTACGCGGTGGTGGAGTCGCTGGTGAACGCCCTGGGCGAGCGGCTGCTGGTCAAGGAGACCGGGTGCGGCATCGGCCCGGAGGTGGCGCGGCGCCTGGTGGAGTTGGGTGTGCGCAACATCGACGTGTCCGGGCTGGGAGGCACGTCGTGGGTCCGGGTGGAACAACTTCGGGCCACGGGCGTACAAGCCCAGGTGGGCGCGGAATTCAGCGCGTGGGGCATCCCCACGGCGGCGGCGGTGGCCACCGTCCGCGGGGCCGTGGGCCCGGACGTGCGGCTGGTGGGGAGCGGAGGCATCCGCACGGGGTTGGAGGTGGCGAAGGTGCTGGCGCTGGGGGCGGACGTGGCGGGCATGGCCCTGCCGTTGTTCCGGGCGCATCATGCGGGCGGGGTGGCGGCGGCCGAGCAGGCGCTGGAGGTCATCCTGACGGGGCTTCGTCAGGCGCTCGTGCTCACCGGAAGCAGAAGCTGCGCTGAGCTGAGGCGGCGGCCGCGGGTGGTGACCGGTGTATTGAAGGATTGGATGGCGGCGCTGTAGTGGGGACCGCCAACGCAGGAAGAGGGAAGACTCATCATGTCTGAGACGGTGACGTCCCGGCTATCCGGGTTCCACAAGCTGCCGATGGACGAGCGCCTCGCGACGCTCGCCCGCATGTTCCGGCTGTCGCCCGGGGACCTGGAGCAGCTCCGTGGGACCGAGGCGCTCCAGCCGGTGCTGGCCAATCAGATGATCGAGAACGCGGTGGGGACCTTCTCCCTGCCGCTGGGCCTGGGGCTCAACCTCCAGGTGAACGGGCGCGACTACCTGGTGCCCATGGCGGTGGAGGAGCCGTCCGTCGTGGCGGCCGTGTCCTTCGCCTCGAAGATCGTCCGCGAGAACGGTGGCTTCAGCGCCGAGGCGGACGAGTCGATGATGATCGGCCAGATCCAGGTGACGCGCTTCGGCGACCCGACGGAGGCGGCCGAGAAGATTCTGGCGCACAAGGAGCAGCTGCTGGCGCTGGCCAACAGCTTCCACCCGGCCATGGTGGCGCGCGGCGGCGGCGCCCGGGACGTGGAGGTGCGCATCCTCCCGGCTCCGGAGGGCCCCAGGGGCGAGCCGCTGCTCGTGGTGCACATCCTCATCGACACGCAGGAGGCGATGGGGGCCAACCTCATCAACACCGTGGCGGAGGGCGTGGCGCCGCTCGTCGAGCAGATCACCGGCGGCAAGGTGTACCTGCGCATCCTCTCCAACCTGGCGGACCGGCGGCTGGCGCGCGCCACGTGCCGCATCCCGCTGGCGGCGCTGGCGGACTTCGAGATGCCGGGGGAGATCATCGCCGAGGGCATCGCCCAGGCCAGCCGCTTCGCGGAGGCGGACCCGTACCGCGCGGCCACGCACAACAAGGGCGTGATGAACGGCATCGACGCGGTGGCCATCGCCACGGGCCAGGACTGGCGCGCCATCGAAGCCGGCGCGCACGCCTTCGCCTGCCGCAACGGGCAGTACCGTCCGTTGTCCACCTGGTACCTGGAGGAGGGGCACCTGGTGGGCCGCATCGAGCTGCCCATGGCGCTGGGCATGGTGGGCGGCCCCATCAAGGTGCACCCCGGCGTGCAGATGGCGCTCAAGCTCTTGCGCGCCTCGGGCGTGCGCGAGCTGTCCATGGTGTTCGCGGCGGTGGGGCTGGCGCAGAACTTCGCGGCGCTCCGGGCGCTGGGCAGCATCGGCATCCAGAAGGGCCACATGGCGCTCCATGCGCGCTGCGTGGCGGTGACGGCCGGCGCGCGCGGCGACTGGGTGGAGAAGCTGGCGGACCTGTTGGTGAAGGCGGGCCACGTGAAGGTGGAGAAGGCCCGGGAGATTCTCGCCAGCCTGTCCGCCGAGGACGCCAAGGCCGCCACCACCGGTACCACCGTCTAGCGCGCCCGTGGCCACCTCGCCCCCACTGTCCACGTTCGGCGCCGGCAAGGTCATCCTGCTGGGCGAGCACAGCGTGGTGTACGGCCACCCCGCGCTCGCGGGGCCGCTGTCGCAGGGGGTGAAGGCGCGGGGCGTGCCGGCCCGGAAGTGTCAGCTGACGCTTCCCGCCACGATGAGCCGCGCCCAGCGCGCCCAGCTCACCGGCGCCTTCCTGCGCGCGGCGAGGCTGGTGGGCGAGCCTCCCGTGAAGGTGTCGTTGGACCCGGAGCTGCCCCTGTCGGCGGGGCTCGGCAGCTCCGCAGCGGTGTCCGTCGCCTGCGCGCGCATGTTGCTCTGTGCCGCGGGCCGGGAGCCCACGCCCAAGGAGGCCGGACGCCTGGCGTGGGAGATGGAGCAGGAGTTCCACGGCACGCCCTCGGGCGTGGACCACACCACCAGCGCCCATGAGCAGCTGCTCTTGTACCGCCGCGCGCCGGGCTCCTCCGACGTGGGGCGCGGCAAGGTGGTGGACAGTCCGCGTCCCTTGCGCGTGGTGGTGGCGCTGGCCGGTGAGCGCAGCCCCACGAAGAAGACCGTCGGGGCGCTGCGCGAGCGGCAGGCGCGCTGGCCCGAGCGCTACCAGCGCCTCTTCGCGCAGATGGGGAAGCTGGCGTCGGAGGGCGCGCGGGCGGTGGAGGCCGGTGACCTGGAGGGCCTGGGCGACGCGATGAACGTCAACCAGGGCCTCTTGGCGGCGCTGGGCCTGTCCTCGCCGGCATTGGAAGAGATGGTGTACCGACTGCGGGGCCTGGGAGCGCTGGGCGCCAAGCTCACCGGAGCCGGTGGGGACGGCGGGGCCGTGGTCGGTCTGTTCCTCGAACCCGAGCCCGCGGTGGACCAGCTCACCCGGCTCGGCGTGCGCTGCTTCAGCAGCCAGCTCGCGGGTCCGCGAGCGACCTAGGTGTCCGCATGAAAGCCACTGTCCTGGCGCATCCCAACATCGCCCTGGTGAAGTACTGGGGGAAGCGGGACGACGCCCTCATCCTGCCGCACCAGTCCAGCCTGTCGCTGACGCTCTCCCCGCTGTCGGTGACGACGACGGTGGAGTTCGGCGTCCCCACGGACGCGGTGGAGCTCAACGGCCACGTCGCCAAGGGCAGCGAGCGCGAGCGGGTGCTGCGCCTGTTGGAGTCCGTGCGCGCGCAGGCCGGCGACAAGTCCCTGGGCCCGGCGAAGGTCGTCTCGCGTGGCGACTTCCCCATGGCGGCGGGCCTGGCCAGCAGCGCGGCGGGCTTCGCGGCGCTGGCGGTGGCGGGGCGCGCGGCGGCGGGCCTGCCGCGGGACACGAAGGCGGAGAGCATCCTGGCCCGGCTGGGCAGCGGCTCGGCGTGCCGCAGCGTGCAGGGCGGCTTCTGCGAGTGGCAGCGCGGTGAGCGCCCGGACGGCGACGACAGCTTCGCGGTGCAGCGCTTCGACGCGGCGCACTGGCCGGAGCTGCGCATGGTGGTGGCCATCCTGGACCGCGGCGAGAAGGACGTGAAGTCGCGCGACGGGATGAAGCAGGCGGTGGAGACCAGCCCCTACTACGCGGCCTGGGTGAAGGACGCGGAGGCGGAGGTGCCCCGCGCGCGCGAGTACATCGCCCGTCGGGACTTGCAGGCGCTGGGCGAGATGTGTGAGCGCAACGCCTGGCGGATGCATTCCACGTCGCTCGCGGCCGACCCGCCGCTCTGCTACCTGAACGCGGCCACGGTGGGGCTCATCCACCACCTGCGTGAGCACCGCAAGAAGGGCGTGCCCGTCTGGTTCACGCTGGACGCGGGCCCCAACCCGGTGCTGCTGACGGACGCGGCGAACGAGGTGGCGGCGGAGGCGCTGGCCCGCGCGTGCGGCGCGCTGGACGTGATTCGCTGCGTGCCCGGTGGTGACGCGACACTGAAGTCGGAGCACCTCTTCTGATGGAGCGCGCGCTCTCGGCTCCGGGCAAGCTGTTCGTCTCCGGCGAGTACGCGGTGCTGTGGGGTGGGGTGGCGCGGCTGGTGGCGGTGGCGCCCCGCACGCACGCCTACGTGCGGCGGCGCGAGGACGCGCGCGTGCACGTCTGCCTGGAGGAGGGGACGCTCGCCGGGAGCATGACGCCGCGCGGGGTCCGCTGGGAGCGCGACGTGCCGGCGGGCTTCTCCTTCGTGGCGCGCACGCTGGACGAGGCGCTGCGCGCGCACGGCCGGGCGAGCCAGGGCTTCGACTTCGCGGTGGCGCCGTCCGCGGTGGGGCCCAACGGCCAGAAGCTGGGCATGGGCGGCAGCGCCTGCGCCACGGTGCTGGCGTCGGAGGGCGCGCGCTGGGTGCTGGACGAGCGCTACGACGCGCTGAAGCTGGCGCTGCTGGCGCACACGCAGGGGCAGGGCGGCAAGGGCAGCGGCGGGGACGTGGCGACGAGCTTCGCGGGTGGCGTGCTGCGCTACCGGCGCTACGACGTGGCGGCGCTGGTGGAGGCGAGCAACCACGGCCGACTGAGCGCGGCCATGACGGAGTCCGCGTCCGTCGACGTCTGGCGGCTGCCTCCGCCCCGGGTGCCCATGGCGTATGCCTTCACGGGCGAGAGCGCCTCCACGCGGGTGCTCATCGGCCAGGTGGAGGCGCGGCTGGAGGAGCGGGGCCGTCAGGCCTTCGTCGCGCGCTCGGACTCGGTGGGGCAGGCGGTGGAGGACGGGCTCGCCGGCTGGGACTTCCGGGCGTTCTCCGAGGCGGTGAAGGCCCAGCACGCGCTGCTGCTGGAGCTGGGCCCGCTGGAGACCGAGGGCATGCGCCGCGTGCTGTCGCTGGCGGCGGCCTACGGTGGTGTCGGGAAGCTGTCTGGCGCGGGCGGAGGGGATGGCTGCATCCTCTTCGCGCCGGACGTGGCGGCCCGCGCCGAGCTGTGTGAGGGCCTGGAGGCGCGCGGCTTCCACACGCTGCTGCTGGAGCCGGAGCCCGGCGTCCGCGGCGAGGCGCACCTGGACGCGCGCCTGCGGGCCTGGGTGGACGCGCTCGTCTGAAGCGGGGCCCCGGTGGGCCCCTCAGGCATCAGCCGACCGAGAGGCGCGGCCCCTCGTCGAGGAGCTCCTGGGCGGGCTCGTTGCTCGCGCGCGCGCGCCGGGCGTTGGGGCGCCGGGCCACCACGGGGGCGTTGCCGCCGAGCCAGTCCCACTTCTCTCCGTCCCACAGCTGCTCCCGCCAGCCCAGCTGGGTGGCGGCCTCGCGCGCCTTCTCGCCGTGGGCGATGAGCGCCCAGCCCGCGCGCGACTGCTTGCACTCACCGCTCTTGAACTTCAGCAGCCGGTGCTGGCCCTGGGCCTCGTCACGGTCCGCGTCCCACAGCGCCTGCTGCTTGCCGCCCGTCCCCTCGTAGTCGACGCCGTTCCACTCACACCAGGCGATGACGTCCTTGAGCCGGACCAGCTTCGCGCTCCGCGACAAGGAGAGTTCCGTCACGGCCGCCACGAGGAGGCCAGGGGAGATGACACGCATGGAAGAAGCCCCGTTGCAGGTCAGCGATTGCAGCCAACCTACAGCGGGGGTGGTGTCGGAAGGTCCATGACGACTCCATGCCTTTGTCATGGTTCTGTCATGCCTCACGCGGAGCTTGACTCGCAGCGTTGAAGACAGCGCGCGGCGTCATGGCGAGCAAGCGTCAGAACATGTGGCCGAAGGTGATGTAGACGCGCTGGCGTCCCGTCTCGGTGGAGCGCGCGTAGTCCATGCGGACCACGGCGGCGCGGCGCATGAGGCGCAGGCCTCCGCCGATGCCCGGGTGCCACTCGTGCCACTTGCCGTCGGGCACGCCCGGGTGCCACACGCGGCCCAGGTCCAGGAACATCACCGCGCCCACCTTCATGCTCTTGCCGAACACCTGGAGGTTGGCGGCGTGGTAGCGCAGCTCCGTGTTGCTGAAGGCCTTCACGTTGCCGGAGAAGCGGTTGCGCTCGATGCCGCGCACGCTGCTCATCCCGCCGATGCCCTCCGACACGTTGACGCCGCCGGTGTTGCTCCACTCGAAGAACGGCACCTCGCCGAAGAGCATGTCCAACGTCAGCCGCTGCGCCAGCGTCAGCCGTGACGACAGCTTGAGGTAGCGCCGCTCGCTCAAGGTGATGCCCGCGTACTGGTACCGGCTGCCGGTGGCCATGCCGGAGACGCGCAGGGCGATCTCCTCCACGCCGCCCTCCAGCGGGTCCGTCTCGTCGTCGCGCGTGTCCCACAGCGCGCCCACGAGCAGCTGCCCCGTCATGCCGCCCTCGATGCCCAGCGGACGCTGCTGGTGGAGCATCGATTCGTCGTACGTGTCCACGCTGGTGTAGCGCAGCGCATAGCCCACGTAGGACTGGAGCGGATGGGTGGGACCGAAGGGCCGCCCCCGCAGCCGGAACCAGCCGCCCGGCGCGCCCTTGTCGAAGGTGTAGCGCTCGTTGTCCAGGTCGCCCCGGAAGTCGGGCGCCGAGAGGTTGCCCGCGCCGAAGAAGGGGCTCTTCAGCTCGCGCCTGTACTCCAGGCCGGCCTCCAGGCGCAGCGGGCCAATGAGCCGGGGCCCGTCGTAGCGTACGTAGTGGCTCTGCACGCCGCGGCTGCTGAAGAGCACCTGCGCGCCGATGCCGTGCGCGTACGGCGTCTTGCCGGGGCCGTACAGGTAGATGCCGCCGACGGCGCCGTAGCTGATGCCGTGGTCCGAGCTGAACGTCATCATCGGCAGGGCGATGATGTCCGAGCCGGAGTCCGCCTTCGTTTGCGGCAGCCCGGGCGCTGGACGGGAAGGCGACTTCACCGGAGCGGCGCCGAGCACGACGAGGAGGACAGCGGGAAGGAGCATGGGGACCGTGGTGACGTCTCTCTGAGTCGGAACCATCCCGACAGAAGGACGGCGCTACCTGCCCGCCTGCTTTCCAGGAGGGCTGCCTTCGACTGAAGGCGGCCGTCCCCCCGAGTGCTCATTCTGGCGGGTGAGGGAGGGGAGGCGTCAACGTGAGTGGTGTGATTACTCCGGCGTCCTGGATGTGGGCCCATGGGCTCGCGCGGCGGATTGGAACGAAAGTTCCGCCCGCAGCGGCGCATCGGCGCAGGAATCTGCTGCTCATCCACCTCGACGGCGTACCCAAGGCCCTGCTGGACGAGGCGATTGTCGCCGGCAAGCTCCCGTTCGTCTCACGACTCATCCGCTCCGGCACGTTTCAATTGGATGACGCCTTCTGGGGCGCGCCCACCTCCACGCCGTACTTCCAGGCGGGGCTCCTGTACGGCCTGCGGAATTCGAACCTGCCCGCATATTCCTGGTTCGACAGGGAGCTGGGACGACAGGTGCGGATGAGCACGCCCACGGACGCACACGTCATCGACGAGCGCCTGCGAGGCCAGGGGCGCGAGAGCCTGTTGGATGGAGGCGGCCACGGCTACTTCTCGCTGTTCCGCGCGGGCGCCCGGAACGCGCTCAGCATGAGCACGCTGGCGAGCTTCAAGCAGATGTCGCGCGCGTTCTCGTACGAGATGATGGGCCTGTCGGCGGGGCGCACGCGCGGCCTCTGGGACTTCCTCGGCGCGTTCGGCATGGACACGTGGCGCTCGGCGCGCGAGGTGGCCCGCTGGGCCCACGCGCTGCACGACTGGCGGCACGAGCAGTCCTTCCTCGTCAGCCGCGTGTTGTTGCAGCGGCTGGGTTGGAGCTTCGCGTACACCAAGGCGCTGGTGGACATGGTGCGCGGCGTGCCCGCCATCTACCTGGTGTTCGGAAACTACGACGAGGTGGCCCATCGTCGGGGACCTCGCTCGGAGCTGGCGCTGGCGGAGCTGCACCGCGTGGACGGGTACCTCGAGGACCTGTACGCGATGTCCCAATCGGTGGAGCGCCCCTACGACGTCGTCATCCTGTCGGACCACGGCCACGTGGACAGCATGCCGTTGGAGCAGCGCCAGGGACGACGACTGGAGTCGCTGCTCCTCGAGGGCTCCCCCGGCGAGCTGGCCGAGGACGTGGTGCGCGGACTGCGCGACGGACGTCCGCTTCAGGACTCGGTGCCGAGCGCGCCCTTCGAGCCCGTCATCGTCGAGTGCGGCAACTTCGCGCACGTCTATCTCTCCGGTGCGCGAGAGCCGCTGGAGGCTCGCGCGCTGCTCGCGCGACATCCGGAGGTGCTGGCACGCGCCACGCGCAGCGAGGACATCGGCATCATCGCGCTGAGACGAGGTCACTCCGCGGTGGCGGTGATTCGCGGCGGCGTGTACGGCCCGGACGAGGTGGAGCGCGCGCCGCTGTCACCCGAGTTCAGCCGCCGCGCGGTGGCGGACTTCCTGCGAGGGTTGCCGGCGATGACGACGGCGGGAGACCTGGTCGTCTTCGGAGAGGCGGTGCGCCGGGGCGGCACGGTGGGCTTCGCGTGGGAGTTCGGCTCGCACGGCGGGCTGACGCGCACGGAGGCCAACAGCCTGGTGTGCTGGCCCACGAACGCGCCGGTGGACCTGTCCGGACTGGGGCACTGCGCCCAACTGCATGACCGGCTCGCGGAGGTCTATGTGCGGCAGGCGCCTCGCTTGAGGTGGGTGCAATGAAGGCCCCTGGGCGTCGCACGAAGGCCGTGTGGCCCAGGCCGTCCGCGCGGGGCCTGAGCCTGCCCAAGGTGCTGCTCGGCGTGGTGGGGCTGGTGCTGTCCGTCGTCCTGCTCTCCACGGCCTTCTTCCACTGGAACCCGAAGGGCCCAGGCCCCCTGCTGCAGCCGCGCTTCCCGCTGGACGACTTCCTGAGGGACCTGCCCGGTCACCTGGTGTGGCTGGTCCCCTTCGTCATGCTGCAGGGCTCCATCATCCCGCTGCGCGCGGTGCAGTGGCAGAGCACCCTGCGCAAGCGCGTGCCCTTCCGCGAGCGCTACCACCTGGTGGCCATCGGCGCCTTCGTCCACAACGCGCTGCCGGGGAAGCTGGGCGACATCCTCCGCTCGTTCCTGCTGTCGCGCACCGAGCGCATCCCGTTCCTGCGCTGCCTGGGCACCGTCGCCGTCGGCAAGCTGATGGAGTTCGCCGCGCTGATGATGCTGGTGACGCTGTCGCTGCTGGGGCCCTTCGGCTCCACCCTCACGCGCTTCCAGGGGCAGCTGAAGGTGGCGGTGTCCCTGTGCGTGGGGCTCGTCGCGCTCGTGGTGCTGCTGGCCCACTGGTCGCTCCCGCTGGCGAACGCGATGCACCGGCGCCACCGCTTCCCGCGGCTGGAGGGCTTCCTCCACCACGTCAGCGACGGGCTGGGCTCCGCGCGCTCCTTCATCGGCATGGGCAAGGTGCTCTTCTACTCGGTGGGCCCGGTGCTCGCGTCGGCGCTGGCCTACGGGCTGGCGCTCCACGGCATCGGCATCTCCGGGGGTCTCTTCGCGGGCGCGGTGGTGCTGGGCGCCATCTCCCTGGGGCAGGCGCTGCCGGGCGTGCCCGCGGGCATGGGCATCTACTACTTCGTCACCAGCTGGGCGGCCCGCAGCCTGGGCGCCACCCCCGAGGACGCGGCCGCGTTCGCCACGCTCACCCACCTGGGCACGGTGTTCAGCCAGGCCGGCGTGGGCGCCGTCTCCGTCTACATCCGGAAGATTCGAATCCGCGACCTGAGGAAGGGCGGCAGCCTGGCGCGCGAGGCCGCGCAGCACGTGGCGCATGAAGCGGTGGAGCCGGCGCCACAGTGAGCCGGGCGCGAAGCGCGGACCCCTGAAAAGCGAAAAGGGGCCCCGGTTTGAAACCGGGACCCCTTATCGACTTTGTGCCCAGGAGAGGACTCGAACCTCCATGCCCTTGCAGGCGCTAGACCCTGAATCTAGTGTGTCTACCAATTCCACCACCTGGGCAGGTGGCTTCACCGCCTCGGCGCCGTGGCGTCGCTGCGATGGGGCGGACATATAGGTGTCCTGCCCCGGCTCGTCAAGAACTACGTAACAACCTCACTTCTTCAGCGGCCATTTCCCCTCGGCCTCCAGGGCCCGGCGGATGACCGGGTTCTCGTCCATGAAGGCCGTGAGGGACTCCTCGGTGATTTCGACCACCACGTCCTCCTGGCTGACCTCCGTCTGGCAGCTCAACCGGGAGTACGGACGCACGTCGAACCCCATGTCCAACCGGTCCGCCTCCGCGTCCGATTGCTCGCTGAGCGAGTCCAGGCCCTTGCGGACCCAGATGTGACAGGTGGAGCAGCCGCAGACCCCGCCACAGCTGTGGCCCACCTGGGCCCCCGACTGTTCGGCGGCGTCCAGGAGGATGGTCCCGGGGGGGACGTCCACGCTGACCTCGGCCAGCGGGCTCTTGAAGGTGACCTTGGGCACGTCAGTACTCCTCCACCGAGTGGCCAGCGACAACCTGGGTGATGGCCTTGTTCATCACCCGCTCGATGAAGGGCCGGGACGTCTCGTCCAGGGCGTGCACGGCCTCCTTGAGCTTCAGGTAGTCGTTGCCCTGGGCCGCCTCTCGCACGCGGGCGATGGCCGCGTCGATGGTGGCCTTCTCCCCGTCCTGGAGCAGCGAGGCGTGCTCGCCCAGCTGACGGTCCGCCTCAGCCAGCACGCGCTCGGCGTCCACGCGCTGCTCGCGCAGCTGCCGGGCCTGGATGTCATCCTCGGCGTACTCGATGGAGTCGAGCAGCATCCGCTCGATTTCATCCTCGGTGAGGCCGTGGCTGGGCTTGACGGTGATGGACTGGGTGGCGCCGGTGCTCTGCTCCTTCGCGGAGACGGAGAGGATGCCGTCGGCGTCCACCTGGAAGCGCACCTCCACGCGCGCCATGCCGGCGGCGAGCGGGGGGATGCCGGAGAGCGTGAAGCGCGCGAGGCTGCGGTTGTCCTCCACCAGCTCCCGCTCGCCCTGCACCACGTGCACGTCCAGGCCCGTCTGCGCGTCCTTGAACGTGGTGAACACCTGCGCCGCCGCAGTGGGGATGGTGGAGTTGCGCTGGATGAGCTTCTCGGTGATGCCGCCCATCGTCTCGAGCCCGAGCGACAGCGGAATCACGTCCAAGAGCAGCACCTCGTCCTGCCGGTCCGCGTTGGTGAGCAGGTCCGCCTGCACCGCGGCGCCCAGCGCCACCACCTGGTCCGGGTCGATGTCGCCCAGCGGCTCGCGGCCGAACATCTCCGCCACGAAGCGGCGCACCGCCGGCACTCGCGTGGAGCCGCCCACCAGGATGACGCCGTCCAACTCGCCCGCCGCCACGCCCGCGTCCTTCAGGGCCCGGCGGCACACGATGCCCGTCTTCGCCACCAGCGGCTGAATCCAGGCGTCGAAGTCCGCGCGCTTCACCGCGTGCGTCCGGCCATCCACCGTGACGGTGGCCTCGGCAGCGTCGGTGAGGGCCTCCTTGGCCTTGCGCGAGGACGCGAGCGCCTCGGCGACCAGGGCAGGGGAGGGCGCGGTGATTCCGAGCGCCTCGAACACCTTCGTGGCAATCGCCCGGTCGAAGTCGTCGCCGCCCAGGGCCGAGTCGCCGCCGGTGGACTTCACCTCGAAGACGCCGTCCACCAGCTTGAGGATGGAGATGTCGAAGGTGCCGCCGCCCAGGTCGTAGACGGCGAACGTGCCCTGGCTGCCCTTGTCCAGGCCGTACGCGAGCGCGGCGGCGGTGGGCTCGTTGAGCAGGCGCAGCACCTCCAGGCCCGCGAGCCGCCCCGCGTCCTTGGTGGCCTGGCGCTGGGCGTCGTCGAAGTACGCCGGCACGGTGATGACGGCCTGCTCCACCTTGCTGGAGAACTGCGCCTCGGCGCGGCGCTTCAGCGCACGCAGGATTTCGCCGGAGACCTCAATCGGCGTCACCGGGTTGCCGCCCGACACATCGAAGCGGACCACCTTGGCGCCGGGGACGAACTTGTAGTGGCCCAGCTTGCGCGTCTCGGCGTCCTCGGGGCCTCGGCCCATGAAGCGCTTCACCGACGCGATGGTGTCCGTGGGGTGCGAGGCCGCGAGCGCGCGAGCCCGGACGCCCACCACCACGCCGCCGTCCTGGCCGTAGTGCACCACGGAGGGCAAGAGCAGCGAGTCGCCCTCGTCCACCGGGACGCAGCGGGGCTTGCCCTGCGTCACCGCCGCCACCAGCGAGTGGGTGGTGCCCAGGTCGATGCCCACCGCCTGGCCCTTGGGCTTGAGCGGATCATGGATCTGCAGGTAGCCGTTCTTGCTCACGACAGACTCTCCTCCTCGAACGCTTCCACCTGCTCGAGAAAGCGCGTGAAGTAGCGCACCCGACCCAGGGCATGCGATGCCTTTCTCACCGGAGACTGTGAGTCACCCTCGCCCTCCAGGGCGCGCAGGGCACCGGCCGCCTCGTCGAGCGCCGCCTTGCGCCGCCCCTCCACCTGGGTGCCCATGGCCTGCACCCGCGCCAGGTCCTTCTTCTCCATGGCGGTGTCGAGCGCCTCGCGCAGCTCCATGACCTCCTCGAGGAACTCCAGGGGCATGTCCTTCTGCGCGCCCGCGTCCTCGCGGTCCAGGTCCACGCCGTGGAGCTTGAGCAGGTAGAAGGCGCGGCGCACCGGGTCCTTGAGCGCCTTGAAGGCCTCGTTGAGGGCGGTGGTGCCCTCCAGGGCCTTGAGGCGCTCGCGCGCGTCGGCCTGGGCCACGCGGTCCGGATGCAGCTGGAGCGACAGCTCGCGGTACTGCTTCTCCAGCGCCGGCACGTCCACGTCATAGGCGCGCGGCAGCCCGAAGACGTCGAAGTGGGTCCTCACTCGGTGTGCTCCATGGGGGCAGGGGGCGGATAAACGAAAGGGGCCCGGCGGCTGGCCGGACCCCGCGTGACTGGAGGTCCCCCGCGCGAGGCGAGGGACGAGGGCTGTCCCCACGTCAGACGGAGAAGCTCTCTCCGCAGCCGCACGCGGCCTTGATGTTGGGGTTGTTGAGCTTGAAGCCGGAGGCCATGAGCGTCTGCTCGAAGACCAGCTCCGTGCCGATGAGGTACAGGTAGCTCTTCGGGTCCACGAAGACGCGCACGCCGTCCTTCTCGAAGATCTTGTCGCGCTCGCGGGCCTTCTCGGACCACTCCATGGAGTACTGGAGGCCCGAGCACCCGCCGCCCTTCACGGCCAGCCGCAGGCCGGCCTCGGGCGTCTGGCGCTGCTCCAGGAGCTCCTTGAGCCGCGCCACGGCGCTGTCCGCCACGACGATGCCCTTGGGGGCGGCCTTGGCCACGGGCGCCGCGTTGGCCACCGGGCCGGGCGTCATCTGCTGGGTCGCCTGTTCGCTCATGGGTTCACCTCCTGGAGTCATGTGGAGAGCACCGTGCTCCCAGGACTCAAGATGCCTGGGCCTTGCGCGCGGCGCGCTTCTTCTTGAAGTCCTCGATGGCCGCCTTGATGGCGTCCTCGGCGAGGACCGAGCAGTGGATCTTCACCGGCGGCAGCGCCAGCTCCCGGGCCACGTCCTTGTTGGAGATGGTCATCGCCTGGTCCACCGTCTTGCCCTTCACCCACTCGGTGACGAGCGACGAGGACGCGATGGCGGAGCCACAGCCGAAGGTCTTGAACCGCGCGTCCTCGATGAGGCCGTCGTCCGAGATCTTCAGCTGCAGGCGCATCACGTCGCCGCACGCGGGCGCGCCGACCAGACCCGTGCCGACGTTCGGGTCTTCCTTGTCCATCGTCCCGACGTTGCGGGGGTTCTCGTAGTGGTCGATGACCTTGTCGCTGTAAGCCATGCCAACTCCTTCAACCGATGCTTCGCACCAAAGGTTCCGGCGAGCAATGCCCACCGTCCGGGGAGCCATGCGCCCCGCTGATTGCTCGGGAAGGCGCGCTAATGCGCCGTCCACTCGATGCTCTTGAGGTCGATGCCTTCCTTGGCCATCTCGTACAGCGGGCTCATGTCGCGCAGCTTGCGCACCTTGTCCACGACGAGCTGGACGACGTAGTCGACCTCCTCCTCCGTGGTGAAGCGCCCCAGGCCGAAGCGGATGGAGCTGTGCGCCAGCTCCTCATCCACGCCCAGCGCGCGCAGCACATACGAGGGCTCCAGCGAGGCGGACGTGCACGCGGAGCCGGACGACACCGCCACGTCCTTGATGCCCATCATCAGGGACTCGCCCTCGGCGTGGGCGAAGGAGATGTTGAGGTTGCCCGGCAGGCGGTGCTCCAGCGAGCCGTTGATGATGGTCATGTCCAGCGCGTCCGTGAGGCCCTTGCGCAGCTTCTCGCGCAGCCGGAGGATCCGCGCGGACTCCTCGGCCAGCTCCTCGCGCGCCAGCTGCGCCGCGTGGCCGAAGCCGACGATGGCCGACACGTTGAGCGTGCCCGAGCGCATGCCGCGCTCATGGCCGCCGCCGTCGATGATGGGGGCGATGCGCACGCGCGGCTTGCGGCGCACGTACAGCGCGCCGATGCCCTTGGGGCCGTACATCTTGTGCGAGGTGATGGAGGCCAGGTCCACCTTCATGGCCTCGACATCGAAGGGCACCTTGCCGATGCCCTGCACCGCGTCGCAGTGGAAGAGGATGCCCTTCTTGCGGCACAGCGCGCCAATCTCCGCGATGGGCTGCACCACGCCAATCTCGTTGTTGGCGAACATGATGGAGACCAGCACCGTGCGAGGCGTCATCGCCTCCTCGAGCTTCTCCAGGTTGACCCGGCCGTCCTGCTCCACGTCCAGGTACGTCACGCGCGCGCCGCCGGTGGGCAGGTCCGCCCACTTCTTGTACGTCGCGTCGTTCTCCAAATCATGCTTCGCGGAGAGCTCCGTCACCTCCTCGGGCGACACGTCGCGCTCGGCGAGCTGCGACAGGCGCAAGAGCTTGAGCTCGTCCAGGCGCTCCTGGCGCACGCGCTCCAGGCGCTTGCAGGTGTCCAGGATGGCCTTGTGCTCGGTCTTCAGGGTGATGATGTGGTCACCCTTCGACTTGTAGTACTCGATGACCCCCTTGATGGCCAGGTTGTCGGACTCGGTGGCGCCGGAGGTGAAGACGATCTCCTGCTCCGTCGCGCCGATGAGCTCCGCCACCTGCTGTCGGGCCTTCTTCACCGCCGCCTCGGCCTTCCAGCCGAACACGTGGTTGCGGCTGGACGCGTTGCCGAAGTCCTCGCGCAGATAGGGGAGCATCACGTCCAGCACGCGCGGGTCCAGCGGCGTGGTGGCGTGGTTGTCCATGTAGATCGGCAGCTTCACCATTGCGTCCCACACCTTCCTGAAGGGGCTTGCGACTGCCCCCGCACCCCGGCGCCACCCAGGGGGCGCGCTGCGGCGGGCATACACCGTCTCACATGAATGTGGACCGGACTGGTCAATTATAAAATCGGGTGCCCTCGGGTCAAGCGAACATAAGGCGTACGGGAGACCCGCCGGGACTGGCCGGAAGGAGGGGCTGTCGGCGTTGGAACGGCTGCGCCGGGGTGGATCAACCCGGGTGGGCCGCCCTGGCGCGGGGTGGTCCGGAATGGGGCGAGGCGGGGGCCTCATCGGGCGCAAGCGGCTGATTTCCCGAGGGGCGTGGGGCTGGCCGGGGGGCTGCAACCGGGGCGCGTCGCCAGGAGGCAGGCATGAGCGCGAACGCGAAGCGGGTGAAGGAGTCGTCGGAGTCGACAGAGCAGGGCCGTGCACAGCTCGTCCGGATGGAGGGGGGCGGTGGGGGGATGGATAAGAACCGTTACTCGGACGGCTGGCGTGCGGGGAAGCCCGCGGAGGACCCGGAGAAGATGAAGCGCTGGGGCCTCATCACCGCCCGGCCGAGCGAGTTCCTGGTCCACATGCGCCGCGGCCGCGTGCGCGACATCAGCGGCCAGGGGGCCAGCTGCTTCAAGCTGCCGGGTGACTCGGTGGCGATCGTCCCCACCAGCATCCAGCGGCTGCAGTTCACCGCGGACCAGGTGACGAGCGAGAAGGTGGGCGTGCAGGTGACGGGCCTGGCGGTGTACCGCATCGCGGATCCGCTGGTGGCCTTCCGCATGCTGAACTTCTCCTTCCCGGAGCGGGCGCAGGAGAAGCTGGCGGAGCTCTTGCGCGAGATGTTCGTGGGCGCCGCGCGCAGGCTGGTGGCGAACCTCTCCGTGGAGGAGTGCCTGTCCCGGCGCAAGGAGGGCATCGCCGCGGAGCTGATGCGCGAAATCGCGCCGGTGCTGTCGGGGCAGGGGCGCCTGGCGGACTCGACGGACGCGGGTTGGGGCGTGCTGCTGGACACGATTGAGATCCAGGACGTGCGCGTCCTGTCGTCCACCGTCTTCGAGAACATGCAGGCGCGCTTCCGCCGCGAGCAGGAGCGCCAGGCCCGCGAGGCGGAGCTGGCCAAGGAGCGCTTCGTCCACCGCGAGGAGACGGAGGCCGAGCGGCAGCTGAGCCTCCAGAAGCTCGAGGCCGAGGACGAGGTGCGCCAGCGCCGGCAGACCGCGGACGAGCAGTCGCGGCTGGAGACGCTGGCCGTCGAGGCGCGCGTGGCCGAGGCGAAGCTCGCCCAGGAGCGCACGCTCAAGCAGGAGCAGGCCACGGTGGAGCGCGAGGTGGCGCTCACCAAGCTCGCCGCCGAGCAGGACGTGCGTCAGAAGAAGCAGGTGGCCGACGAGCAGGCCAAGCTGGAGGCGCTCACCGCCGAGGCGCGGCTGGCCGAGGCGAAGATCGTCTCCGAGCGGCAGCTGGCGACGAGCCGCGCGCAGGTGGAGATGGAGAAGCTGTCGCGCGAGCAGGAGCTGGAGGGGGCCCGCGCGCGCATCGCCCTGGAGAAGCTCAAGCGCGAGCAGGACGCGGACGTGGGCCGCGCGAAGCTGGAGCTGGAGAAGCAGAAGCTGTTGCAGGAGGCCGAGGCCGCCCAGGCGCGCTTCGAGCTGGTGCGGCTGCAGCGCGAGCAGGAGACCGAGAGCGCCAAGGCGACCATCGAGCTGGAGCGGCTGCGCCGTGAGCAGGAGCAGCAGAACGCGCTGGCGCAGATGGAGCTGGAGCGGCTGCGCCGGGAGCAGGAGCAGGCGGCGGCCCGGCACGAGGGTCAGCTGGCCGAGCAGCTCCAGGAGGTCGAGAAGCTCAAGGCGCAGCTGCAGGTGGTGCAGTCGCGGCGCGGCATCGCGGAGGCGGAAGTGGCCATCGCGGAGCTGGAGGTGCGGCGGGAGAACGCGCGGCAGGAGCTGGAGCTGTCGCGGGCCCGGGCCCTGCGGGACATCGAGAACACCATCAGCCCGGAGGTCATCCAGATGACGCTGGCGCAGCAGCTCCCCCAGGTGGCGGCCGCGTTCCAGCAGAAGATGGGCGAGGTCCACGTCACGGCGGTGGATGGGGCGAACCCCTTTGGCTACATCGCCGCCGCGGTGGAGGGCGTCATGGGGCTGGCGCGGTCCGCGGGCCTGAAGGTGCCCGCCTCCTCGCTTGCCCCCACGGCGCAGTAGCCCCCGGGCCGGGGCCTGCGTATACAAAGCGGGCCCTTTTTGCTGGGGATGACGGAAGAGAGCGCGCATGGATGCCAAGAAGCTCGGGTTGATGGCCGTACTGGCCGGCGTGGCGGTGGTGGTGGTGCCGTGGCTGTTGCCCACCGGCCCCAGCACGGAGCTCGACGCGGCGCGTTTCCTGGAGTCCGGCAGCCTCTTCCTCGGCGCGGCCATCGTCTTCGGCGGCGGGTTGCTCACCGCGCTGACGCCCTGCGTCTACCCGCTCATCCCCATCACGGTCTCCGTCTTCGGGGCCCGCAAGGCGGAGAGCCGGGGCAAGGCGATGCTGCTCACCACGTCCTACATCGTGGGCATGGGCGTGGTGTTCAGCGGGCTGGGCATCCTGGCGGCGAAGACGGGCCAGGCGTTCGGCTCGATGTTGGGGCACCCCGCGGTGGTGACGGGGCTGGCGGTGTTCCTGCTGTTGCTCGCCTCGTCGATGTTCGGCGCGTTCGAGCTGGCGCTGCCGTCGGGGCTGCAGACGCGGCTGAACTCGGTGGGCGGCGCGGGGGTGGCGGGCGCGTTCCTGATGGGCAGCGTGTCGGGCTTCCTGGCGGCGCCGTGCACGGGGCCGGTGCTCACGGGGCTGCTCGCCTTCGTGGCGAAGACGGCGAACGTGACGCTCGGCGCGTCGCTGCTGTTCATCTACGCCTTGGGCATCGGCGTGCCGTTCTTCATCCTCGGGGTGTCCACGGTGCGGCTGCCCAAGAGCGGCGTGTGGATGGAGTGGGTGAAGAGCGTGCTGGGCATCATGCTCGTCGCGCTGGCGTTCAGCTACCTGAAGGACGCGTCGCCGTGGGCGCGCGACGTGGTGAAGGCGGCGGGCGCGGAGCTGGGGCGTCTGCCGGGCGCGGCGCTGGCGGGGGGGCTCGCGGTGGTGGGCGTGCTCCTGGGCGCGGTGCACCGCTCGTTCAAGGAAGGCGCGCGCGACTTCTCGTTCAAGGCGTTCGGTGTGGCGCTGGTGGTGGTGGCGCTGATGGTGCGCGGCGGCGCGCTGGACGCGGGCCCGGTGGGTGAGCTGTGGGTGCGCCTGGGCATGGCCGAGCGTCCGCGTGCGCCGACGTGGGCGTGGGACCACGTGATGCCCGCGAAGAAGGCGACCTTCTCCCGCGAGGCGTTCGACCAGGTGCTGGCCCAGGCGAAGGCCGAGGGGCGGCCGGTGCTCATCGACTTCTTCGCGGACTGGTGCGCGGCCTGCAAGGAGCTGGACCGCGAGACGTACCCGGCGCCGCAGGTCATCTCGCAGTCGTCCGAGGGGCAGTTCCTCACCATCAAGATCGACGCGACGAACAGCGACGACGCGCTCGACGCGCTGATGGAGCGCTTCGGCGTGGAGGGCCTGCCCACGGTGGCCTTCGTGTCGCAGACGGGCACGGAGCTCAAGCGCCCGCGCGTCACCGGCTTCCTGGAGCCCGTGCCGTTCGCCGAGCAGATGCGCAAGGCGCGCTGCACCGAGGGCGCCTCCTGCTGAGTCCGCTGTCCGCTTCGTGAGACGACGCGACGCTCAGTCGCCGTCGTCCTCGTCACACGAAGGCGCGGGGCCCCGGCCGCGGCTCGCGAGCACGCGGTCGATCATCTTCTCGTGCAGGTCGTAGAGCGGGCGGGACACGTCCTCACCCTCCAGGTACGTGAGCGCGCCGGCGATGGCCTCAATCGTCGACATGCCGTCCGGATGCGGCGGCCTGCGCAGCCGGCGTGAATCCAGGGGCGGCGGAGGCAGCTTCAGTCCGGGCAGCCTGAGCAACCCCGGCAGTCGCTGCACCATGCGGCGCGCCTGTCCCCAGCTGCCATCCAGGACGATGAGCCGCCGGGGCTTCTCGGCCTCCGGCGCGGCCGTCTGCTGCGCGTCCGGGAAGAGCAACCACGTGGAGCCGTCGTCCTCCAGCACCGACGCATCGAAGCGCTGACCCGGCGAGCCATACGAGACGATGTGACAGCGCGGCAGCGCGAGCGCCGCCATGCGCGCGGTGTTCGTCGACTTGAGCGTCTCCTTGTGGTGCCGGATGACGAGCAGTTCCGTGCGCGTGGGGATGCTCGGCAGCTCGGCGCACAGGCACAGCGGGGAAGGCAGGAAGCAGCGCGGACAGCGGCCCGCGAGGTCCTCCGGAGTTCGAGACCTCATTTCCCCTGACGGTAGCGCTCCATCAGGACGCGCGCCTCACGAAGCTTCTCCTCCACGAAGCGGTCATCCGCGTCCGGCTCGTAGTCCGCGTCCGGCACGTCGAGCTGGAAGATGGCGGAGAGCAGGATGGGCGCGACCTCCAGCCACTCGGCCGTGCGGTTGAGCGCGGCCTGCCGACGGCCCGCGAAGGTCTCCGGTCCATCCTCCGGCCCGCAGCGACAGATGCGCGCCGAGTCTCCGGAGACGTCCACGTAGAGCCCCAGCACCTCGGCGTCGACCTCGGCCGCCAGCGCGCACGTGGCCTCGCTGACGTACGCGGCCATGGCCTGCGCCGCCGAGCGCTCCGTGAGCGAGCGCACCAGGTACACCTGCCACCCGGCCTCCGACAGCGCCCCGGACTCCTGGATGGGCGTCAGCTCCGCGGGCGGGGCCTGGATGCGCGACAGCAGCCGTCGCACGGGCGCCTCCAGCCGCTCCAACCTCGCGCTCGACGCGGGGCAGAAGAAGAGGACGCGGTACTCACGACTGTCTGCTGCGGTTTCCATGGGCATACGGCGTCGCAAGCACGGCGCTGCGGGGAGGAGCTGCGTTGGCCCAAGAGGACCAAAGGATTCCCCGACCTTGCAAGTGGGGAGTTGGGTGGAGATTTCAAGACGTGGCGGACGGGAGGGCCATGCTTGACGCGGGCGCCCGACGCTCGGAGGCGACCCAGACCCCCGCGGCCAGCACCAGGAGTCCCCCCGCCACGCCCACGGGTGTGAGCGCCTCGGAGAAGACGGCCCAGCCCACCAGGGAGGCCGTGAGCGGCTCCAGGTACGTCAACGCCCCGGCCGCCGCCGTGGGCACACGGCTCAGCCCCGCATTGAAGAGGCACGTCCCGGCAAGGCCGCACACCGCGCCCCCGGCGAGCACCTGGAGGGTGGCCGGGTCCAGCGCGGTCGGCAGCGCGTCCGTCCCGGCGATGAGAAGCAGCACCCCGGCGGACACCGGCGCGTGCAGCGAGGCCACGGCCAGGGGTGAGTAGGCTCGCGTCGCCGCCTTCGTCCCCAGGACGATGGCCGCGAAGAACAGGGCGCTGCCCGCGCCGAGCGCCGCCGTCATCCCCGTTCCTCCCTGTCCGTCGGGCCGGCCGATGAGCATCACCAGCCCCGCCAGCGTTACGGGCCCGGCCACCAGGGCCCGCACGGAGCGCTTCTCCCCCAGCACCCAGGGCGCGGCGAGCGCGAGCAGCAGGGGCGCGAGATAGTGCGTGAGCACGGCCACCGACACGGGGCCCCGCTTCATGGCGGCGAAGAACAGGCTGATGTTGGCCGCGTCCGCCAGGGCCACGACGAGCAGGGCCACGGTGGCGCGCCGGTCATGGAACGGGGCGCCGCGCAGCAGCAGGGGCACCGGCAGCGACATGGCGACCAGCGCCAGGAACGCGTTCTGCGCCCAGGACAGGCCCGCGGGCCGGAGGAAGAGGGACCAGCACCCCCACAGGGTGGCCCCTGCCGCGACCATCGCGAAATGCCGCACTGCTCATGACTCCTGGTGACGTCGGAGCGCCTCGAGGCGCCGACGGGGCGCACACTAGGAACATCTGCCACACTCCGTCCATGGGGCCCCTGTTCGCCTACAGCCTGGTGCCGGTCCTGTCGGTGTCGCTCCTCTTGTGTTTCACGGCCGCGCTGCGAGGCCGCGACGCCGCGGGGCTGACGCTGTACTGCCTGGCCACCGCGTTCTGGAGCGGCTCGCTGCTGCTGCTGTGCGTGCCCCAGGCCGCGTGGCTCGGTGAGCGCTTCGCCGCCAGTGGCGCCTTCACCGCCGCCGCCTTCTTCCACACCGCGCAGGACGTCTCGCGCCAGCGCTCCCCCCGGCTGGTGGTGCTCGCGTACGTCGTGGCCACCGTCGTCACGCTGGTGGGGGCGCTCTTCCCGGACGCGCTGTACGGCCCCCTGGCGATGAGGCGCGGCCCGCTGTTCTGGCCCACCATGGCGCTGTCGGTCTCCGCGGCGGGCGTGCCCCTGGTGCTCCTGGCGCGCTCGTACCGCAAGGAGACGCCCGAGCGCCGTCCGCTCCTGCGCAGCCTGGGCATCGTCGGCGCGCTCGCGTACTCGGGCGGGCTGGCCACGGCGCTGCTCCTGTCCGCCGGCTACGCGCTGCCCTTCGGGATGTACCTGGTGCTGGCCTCGTTGCTGGTGCTCGTGCACGTCATCAACGCGCACCAGCCGCCCTCCGAGCGCAGGCTCCTGGAGCGCAGCCTCGTCTACTCGGCGATGGCGGCGGTGCTGTCCGCGGGCTTCCTCTTCGGCGTGCTGACGCTGATGGCGGGCAGCGGCCAGCCCTTCCTCGCCGAGTACCGCGCGGGCGCCTTCTTCCTGCTCGCCCTGGCGGCGCTCGCCTTCGAGCCCCTGCGCCAGGGGCTCCAGGAGTGGCTGGGACGCAGGCTGCTGCGAGGGCGCGCCACGGGCACGGAACTGGTGGCGGCGCTGGCGGAGCAGGAGACCCGCGCGGACCAGGCCGCGCGCCTGGCGGAGCTGGGGCAGTTCTCCTCGGCCGTGGCCCACGAGGTGCGAAACCCGCTGGGCGTGCTCGCCGCGCAGCTGAAGCTGCTGGAGCGCCAGGGCGCGGACGCGGACACCCTGGCCGGCATGCGCGAGCAGATTTCCCGCGCGGGGCACTTCGTCGACGAGCTGTTGCGTTATGGCCGGCCCCGCCCGCTGGAGCTGCGCCGGGTGGATGTCCATGCCACGGTGGCGCTGGCGTACTCCACCGCGCGACAGGGATTGGGCACCCTGGCGCCGGATGTCTCCTTTGACCTGGAGGAAGGCGAGCCCCTGGCCGTCGAGGCGGACCAATCCCAGCTCTCCCAGGTGTTTGTCATTGTCCTGGAGAATGCCTTGCTCGCGCTGGGGGAGGTCGCGAGGCCCAGGCTCCAGGTCCGCCTGTCTCAATCCGACACGATGCTCCAGGTCCACGTGGAGGACAGCGGTCCGGGCATCCCACCGGAGCTGTTGCCCCGGCTGTTCCAGCCCTTCGTCACGGGGCGGCGGCGCGAGGGTCCTCGTCCGGGGACAGGGCTGGGATTGGCCATCGCTCGAGGCATCCTGGAGCGCCACGGAGGCACCGTGCGGGCCAGCCGCTCCGAGTCGCTGGGGGGCGCATGTTTCACCCTCACGTTGCCGCTGAAGCAGCCCGCACCGCTCTCCGCCGCTGCGTCATGACACCCCGCGGGGCCGTGTCGTGTTGTCATCACAACACCCCACCTTGGACGTTCCCTCCTCATCCCAGGGGTGGCGTGTTTGTAAGAATAAGGGGGTGTCGGCAATAAAGCAGACCTGACGCGTTCTCTGGTCAAGGAGGAGGGGCAATGCGCTCGAGGCCGCGATTGAGGGTGGTGGAGCCTCCGTCAGGGGAGCCAGGCTCGGACTTCGAGGCCTTCGCCCGTCAGTATCAGCCGCTGTTGTTTGCCATTCTTCGCAAGTACTGTGTCGGGATTGAACACGAAGTGGAGGACTTGGTGCACGATGTATTGCTTCGTGCGCTCCTCCGGTGGGAGCACCTACAGCGATGGGACTGCTTCAAGCAGCGCTCGTGGCTGGGGCGGGTGGCGGAGAACTGTTTCCTGGACCGGTGTCGGCGTCGCCGCAGTGAGTCGGACCGGCTGCGGGGGCTGCTCGAGCTGTCGGTGGACGCGGAGGAGCACGACGGGCTGGAGCAGGACGAACTCTGGGGCTACGTCGGCGTGGAGGACTTGCGGTGGGCGCTGAGCTTCCTGAGCCCCACGCTGCGTCGGACGTTCGAGCTGTATCTCCAAGGGTGGTCCTACTCGCGAATCGCCCGGGAGACGGGCGTGGCGCCGGGCACGGTGGGGGCGCGGCTGCACCACGCGCGCTTGGAGCTGCGCGAGGTCTTGAGGGAGACGGCTGAGCGGCGTCGGCGGGAGCGGAGGCAATGACGGTTGATTGCAAGGACTTGCAACGCTTCCTCGATGGACAGATGCAGGCTCGGGAGCAGGGGAGGTTCCGACAGCATCTGGGGGGCTGCGGCGCGTGCGAGGCGCGCTTCCGGGAGTCGATGCAGCTCGAGCTGCTCGCGCACCTCGCGCAGGCGCAGGAGGTGGCCTCGTCGGACGCGCCCGCGCCATCGGCGCCCGCGGAGCGGCGGGCTCGGCGGACGTGGCTCCGGGGGCTGCGCGGGCTCGAGGTGTTGGTGGCGGGCGTCGCGGTGTGGATGCTCCTGCCCTTCTCCCTCCCGTGGGGCGGGGAGCAGAGCGCCTGGCTGTCCGCGGAAGGCCCTCGCGTGCTGGAGGGGCGGGTGACGTATCGGGCGGTGGATGCCCACCATCGACCGTATGTGCCGGACCGGGGGGCTGACGCGGCGCAATCGCCGGTACCCTCGCTGCCGCTGCAGGACTTGTGGCGGATGGAGGCGCGCGGAGATCTCCACGGCGTCGCCACGGCCTATCTGCTCCATGGCGCGCCCCGACAGGCACAGGCCTTCTTGAAGCGCATGCCCGCCTCGGCGGACCGGGATTGCGACCTGGCGCTGCTGGCCCTGGAGCAGGCGCGACAGGAGGGCTCGCTCGACACCCGACCGGCGCGGCTGGAGGAAGCGCTGGAGCTGCTCTCGGGGGTCCTGCGCGAGTGGCCTCGACACCCCCAGGCCCTGTGGAACCGGGCCCTGGCGTTGAGCGAGCTGGGGCTGCCGCTCCTGGCGGCCGACGCGTTCGGTGAGGTCGCCCGGTTGGGGGAGCCCGGGTGGCGCGAGGAGGCGGCGCAGCGCGAGCGCGTGCTTCGCGAGTCCACCTCGCTGCGCGCCCGGGCCTGGAAGGACGCCTACGCGTCGGTGCGGGAGCTGGTGACGGATTCGTCCGCGCCCCTGCCGCTCGCCGCGGCGCGTGAGCATCCCGGCATCCTCCGGCTCGGCTTCTACGATGCGGTGAGGGCGGCGCCCTCGCGTGAGGCGGTGCTGCGCCTGGAGCCGCTGGCGCGCGTGCTCGACGAGCGCTACGGCGGGAGCGTCCTTCGCACGTGGCTCGCGCGGGTGGCGGAGCGGGACTTCACGCACCGGGGGCCGCTCGCGCGGTTGTATGGGCGGCTCGTGATGGGCTCGCTCGCTCCGGCGGGTGAGGTGCTGGAGACGCTCCGGCGCTCGGGCGAGGAGGACTTGTACCTGGGCGCGCTGGTCCTCGCGGACTCACAGCGGCAGCCCGTCGACTCGCAGGCGGTGATTCGTCTGGCGCGTGCCTCCGGGGACCCGTGGATGCGCGTCCTCGCGGACCAGGAGCAGGCGAAGCTCTGGCAGCGCGAGGGCCAGTGGTGGAAGGCCGAGCAACGCTTGTTGGATGCGCTGGATACCTGCCAGAAGCAGGGGTTGGTGTACCGCTGCCTGGGCCTGCAGCGGAGGCTCGCCGACCTCTACCTGGACCAGCACCGCCCCGCGGAGGCCTTCCAGCACGCGTGGAAGGGGTGGGCGCGCGCGCTGGAGGCCCGGGAGTGGCGCTTCGAGCAGGAGTTCCTCCAGGAGCTGGCGGACGTGGCGCGCTACCAGCACGCGTTCACCACCGCGCGCGCGTATCTGGAGGAGTCCCTGGGCCGCATGCCGGAGGACTGCGCCCAGCGCACGCATGTGCATCGGACCGTGGCGTTGCTGGAGTGGCAGCGCTTCCGACCGGAGGCCGCGCGCGCGGCGCTGGAGCGCGCGATGGAGTGTGAGCGGCCGCTGGGGCTGACGGGCGCCTGGGTGTTGTCGGAGATGGCGCGCTCGGTGCCCCGGCCGCAGGACGGCGCGCTGCTGCGTCGGGCCCTGGCTGACTTGCGACGGGGGCCTGTCTCTCCCGGGCTGGAGTCGCTGCTGCTCGTCATCGAGGGGCAGTTCCTGCTCGCGCAACCGGGCAGCTCCGGCCGTGAGCTGGTGCATCGGGCACTGTCGATGGCGGACCTCGAGCCGGACAGCGTCGATGCGCGCAAGGCCCGCGCCTTCGGCTACTCCGCGCTGCTCTCCGAGGCGGGGCGCACGGGGGCGTGGGATGAAGCCCTGACGCTGATGGCACACGAGCTGCGTGTGGAGCCCGTGGCGCAGCGCTGCCTGCTCGCGGTGTCCGTGCAACACGAGCGGACCCTCGTCCTCGTGCGTGGGCCCTTGGGAGAGCTGAAGGGGGCGTACTCCACGGGGCGCCAGGTGCCGCTGCGCGACGAGGCCACGGGCCTGGTGCCCGCCGAGCTGGAGAAGGAGCTGTCGGGCTGCGACCACGTCGACGTGCTCACCCGTCCTCCGGTCCATGGGCTCGCGGGGTTGTTGCCGGACTCGCTCGCGTGGAGCTACCGCGTGGGGCGGGGGGCGCGGGGAGTGCCTGCTCGCACCGGGCCCTCGACCCACCTGGTCGTCACCGAGGTGGCGAGCCCGCCTTCCCTGCGGCTGTCGAGGCTGGCCCCGTTGACGCCGCCTCGCGTGCCGGACCCGTGGCGCGTGGAGCTGCGCGGCGCGGAGGCCACGGCCTCGCGCGTGCTCTCCGAGATGGCCCAGGCGTCGGAGGTGGAGCTCCACACGCATGGGCTGTTCAGCGCGTCCCAGTCGGATGCGTCCATGGTGGTGCTCGCGCCGGAGGCCGACGGCAGCTACGTGCTGACGGTCGACAAGGTCCGCCAGGCGCGGTTGAGCCACGCGCCGCTGGTGTTGCTGGCCACCTGTGGGGCCGCGAGGACGGCGCCCTTTCCCCACGAGTCCTTCAGCCTTCCCATGGCCTTCATCGAGGCGGGCGCGAGCGCGGTGCTGGCGGCGTCCGTGGAGATTCCCGACTCCGCGGGCGCCTTCTTCGAGCGGGTGCGCGAGCGCATCCGCGCGGGAGAGCGCCCCTCGGTGGCGTTGAGGGACTTGCGCGCCTCGTGGTTGCTCGAGCGCCCCGACGACGCCCGCTGGCTGTCGCGCGTGCTGCTGTTCGAGTGAGCCCGCCTCGCGGCACGCGCGCTCCCTGCCCGCTGGGATGTGGGAGGTTCAACGCAACAAGAAGGACCTGGGGCGTTTTGTTCCATGAGGACCGCGCGCTCCCGCATCCGGCGGGAGAGGGGCGAGGTCCCAGGAGCCGCGTGCCATGACGGGCAGGATGAACGAGGCGCAGTCTTCGGAGCAGCTCACCGCGACGGTGATGCTCCCGGAGGTCCACCCCCCCACTCCGGGACAGTCCTCCGACGTGGAGCCGGGTGGCGCCGGGGAGGTGGCCGTGCCGCCGCCTTCCTCCAAACCGGACGTGAGGGACCCGCCTCCGGGTGGGCCGCCGGGCTGAGCGCGTGCGCGGCCGACGGCGCGCGTTGCTCGTAGGGCATCCGAGCGGGCGTCCGAGGTGCTCGGTGTCAGTCCCACCACGTCCCGGGGCCACCCCCGGCCCCAGGGCCCGGAGCGATGTCCTGGAGCCACCGGAACCCTGCGTGACTGCGTCGGTTTCCAGACGACGACCCAAGGATTCCGGGTGGCTGCGTTTCGAGTGGGCGTGGAAGGAGGGCGAGGGGTCGATGAAGGACCATCGCATTGCCTCGGTGAAGCGATTCGCCGTGGCCTACAGTGCCCGCGTGGCACACGAAGGCTTCGAGGAGTTTGCTCAGCGCGTCAGGCCCATGCTCGTGGCCCTGGCGAAGCGTCTGTGCGGTCAGGGGGGCATCGACCCGGAGGACCTGGCGCAGGAGGCGCTGGTGCGCGCGCTCGTGCACCACGCGGCGTTGTCCGCGCAGCCGGAGCCCGTGTATCGCGCGTGGCTGTGCCGGGCGTTGACCAATCATTTCCTGGACCAGTGCCGCAAGCGCCGCACGGAGCTGCTGGAGCAGGAGCGCCGGGACATCCGGCTCGTGCGCGAGGACGTGGGCTCTCCCGACGCGGTGACGGGGGAGATGTGGGAGCGGATCTCCGACGCCGACCTGCTCAAGGCCATCGCCCGGCTGCCCAACGCCCGCGTGCGTGAGGCCTTCGAGCTGCACGCCAAGGGCCTGCGCTACCGGGCCATCGCCCAGCGCATGGGCGTGCCCGAGGGCACCGTGGGCAGCTGGCTGTTCCAGGCGCGCAAGGAGCTGCGCGAGCTGCTGATGCCGCTGACGGATGGCGGAGGGGACGCATGAGCCCCCCGTGTCACAAGCTGTACCTGTTCCTGGATGGTGAGCTGCCCCCGGTCGACGAAGAGAACTTCCGCCACCACCTGGCGCGCTGTCCCATGTGCGCCACGGGCCTGCACGAGGCGATGCAGCTCGAGCTGCTGGGCTTCCAGGCGCTCCACGAGGAGGGGCTGCCGTCCGATGACGCGCTGACCGCCGCGCCGGAGGTGGTGTTGCCCGCGTGGCCCACGCCGCCCTGGCCCCGGCCGTCGTGGCGACAGCGGCTGCGCTCGCTGAGCCCCACGCGGCCGCGCGCCGTGCATGTCTGGGCCGTGGGAGGCGTGGCGCTGGCCGCGGTGCTGCTGGCGCTGGTGCTGGCCGTGCCGATGTCGCGCGAGGCGCCGCCCGAGGTGTGGGGCACCCATGTCGAGCAGCGAGGGCTGGAGGGGCGCGTGGCGTATGCGCGGGCGGATGGGTATCGGCGCTACGTGCCGATGCGCGCCGGGCCCGGGGCGCCGGAGTCGACGACGCCCCTGCCGCTGAGCGAGCTCGCCGAGCTGGAGGAGCAAGGAGACCTGCACGGCATCGCCGCCGCGTACCTGGTGCGGCAGGACTGGCGTCAGGCGTCGGATTTCCTGCGACGCACGCGGCCTTCCGTCGACCGCGACAGCGACCTGGCCCTCATCGCGCTGGAGCAGGGGCGGCGCGAGGAGGCGCTGGAGCTGCTGGAGGCCGTGCTGCGCGCGGCGCCGGACCATCCCCAGGCCCTGTGGAACCGGGCGCTGGTGCTGCGCGAGCTGGGGCTGTCGCTCCAGGCGGCCGAGGCCTTCGATGCGGTGGTGAGGCTGGCAGAGCCGGGCTGGAGCGAGGAGGCGCGCCTTCGCGCCACGGCGCTGCGCAGCGAGACGAACCTGCGCTCGCGCGACTTCCATGATGCCCGCGCGGCGGCGCAGAACCTCGCTTCGTTGGATGGCTCGCGCCTTCCGCTCGAGGAGGCCCGCCGCTTCCCGGGCGTGGTGCGCCTGGTCTTCTATGACGCGGTGAGGGCCGCGCCCACGCGCGAGGCGGTGCTGCGACTGCTGCCGCTCGCGCGGGTGCTGGACGAGGTCCAGGGGGGCTCCACGCTGGCCGACACCGTGAACCGCGTCTCGCTCGCGGACTTCGAGCGCCGAGGGCCCCTGGCGCGCGACTACGCCCGGCTGCTTCGCCAGGAGCACGCCGCCCCGGACGCGTTCCTGGAGACGCTGCGACGCTCCGGAGAGGACGACCTGTACCTGGGCGCGCTCGTCACGCTGGACGCGGCGGAGCGGCACCTGGACGACTTCGAGCGCATCGCGCGGGCCAGCCAGGACGCGTGGCTGGTGCTGCTGGCCGAGCGCGAGCTGTCCGTGCGCGAGGAGCGCGAGGGGCAGTGGTGGAAGGCGGAGCAGCGGCTGCGCGCGGCCCTGGCGTCCTGCACGGGGCGGGGGCTGGCGTACCGGTGCGCGACGCTGCGGCGCAGGCTCGCGGACCTCTTCGTGCGCCTGCACCGCCCGGCCGACGCGCTGGAGGAGGCTCGCGAGGGCCTGCGTCTGACGCGTGAGTTGGGCGAGTGGAACCTGGAGCAGCAGTTCCTCCAGGAGATGGCGCAGATCGCCCGCTACCGCCACAGCGCCGCCAGCGCGCGCGCGTTCCTGCGCGAGTCGCTGTCGCGCATCCCCGATGACTGCGAGCAGCGCACGTACGTGCACCGCAACCTGGCCTCCGTGGCGTGGGCGGACTTCCGTCCGGACGAGGCGCGCGACGAACTGGAGCAGGCCACGCGCTGCGGACGTCCCCTGGGCATGCCCGGCGCCTGGGTGTTGTCCCATCTGGCCCGCCATGGCGCGCAGGTGCGCGACGAGGACCTGATGCGGCGCACGCTGGGCGAGCTGCGACGCGGCCCGCGCACGCCGGGGGAGCTGGCGCTGCTGTCCTTCCTGGAGGGCCAGTTCATGCTGGAGCGCGAGCGCGCGTCCGGGCGTGAGCTGCTGCTCGGCGCCATCGACGCGGCCCAGGCGCTCCCGTTCGACGTGGACGCGCGCAAGGCCCGCACCTTCGCCTATGGCGTGCTGGTGAGCGACGCGGGCCGCGCCGGCGCGCAGGAGCAGGTGCTGGAGCTGATGGGCCAGGCCCTGCGCGTGCCCGTGCCGGAGCGCTGCGTGCTCGCCGTGGCGGTGGACCACGAGCGCACGGTGGCCGCCGTGAAGGACTCCCAGGGGGCGCTCGTGGGCACGTACGACGACCACCGCACCGCGCCCCTGCATGCTTCCGCCGACGGGCTCGTCCCGGCGAGGCTGGTGGCGGCCCTGCGCGGCTGCGCGCACGTGGATGTGCTGGCCCTTCCTCCCGTGCATGGCCTGCCGGGCCTCCTGCCGGCGGACCTGGCGTGGAGCTACCGCGTGGGTCGCTCGGGCGTCGCCCCGGAGACGCGCGGACAGGCGGGCCATCACCTGGTGGTGACGGGCGTGGAGGCGCCCCGCTCGCTGGGCCTCGAGAAGCTCCAGCCCCTGGAGGCGCCGCGCGTCCCGGACCCGCTGCGGGTGGAGCTGCGAGGCGCGGCGGCCACCCCCTCGCGCGTGCTGCGCGAGATGGCCCAGGCGCGGGAGATAGAGCTCCACACCCATGGCCTCTTCAGCCCGGAGCTGTCGGACGCCTCGCTGCTGGTGCTGGCGCCCGAGGAGGATGGCCGCTACGCGCTCTCGGCGACGCAGGTGCGCGAGCAGCCGCTGCACGGCGCGCCCCTGGTGCTGCTCGCCGCGTGTGGCGCCGCCCGCGCCGCGCCCTTCCTCCACGAGTCGGTGAGCCTGCCGGTGGCCTTCATCGAGGCGGGCGCGCGCACCGTGCTCGCCTCCACCGGCGACATCCCCGACACCGCGGGGCGCTTCTTCGAGTCCGTGCGCGAGCGCATCCGCGCCGGAGCCCCGGCCTCCCAGGCCCTGCGCGACGAGCGCCTGGCGTGGCTGTCGCGCGAGCCCTCCGCGACCTGGCCCGCCCTCGTCCTGCTGTTCGAGTGAAGTGTCCGCTCCTCAAGGATTCCGACCCGCCACGTTCTGGTGTTGACGCTCCGCCACACGTCGCGGCGCGTCGACCTTGAACCGTCGAACCCAGGGGGAGCCTCACATGAGGAATTCGAACTCGAGGATGCCGGGCCTCATCGCCCACGAGATTCCAGATCCACCGCCGGAGCGGGACCGGGGCCTGCGCGCCCCCACGGAGGAGGCCCCCGAGGCCCTCTCCGCCAGGCCCTCCGTCCCGCAGCCTCCCGCCAGCCCCGCTGTCAATCCGGAGCGGTGAAACACGTCTCAGGAGTGACATGACTCTCCCGATTTTCCGGTGAGTTGCATGTTTTGCGGGCGTTTCTCGTGAGGAGGAGCGCCCGTTTTATTTCACCGCGAAACACTCAAGAAAAAGGGCTCGCCGCGTATTTCAGATGGAAGACGGCGGCGGCGGGGAGTGGAGCTGCATCGACTGCATCGCGACAGGGGGGAGTGATGTTCCGATGTGACGCGAGGGGCCAAGGGGAGTCTCACGGGATGTGGGCGCCGGAGGAGCGGGGCGCGGGCGGCGGGAGCTGGGGGGCGTTGGCGGAGGGTGGGGGACGGGAGCTGGGCGGGGGGCGGTGCCGGGGGGGCGCTTCTTCTGAAGAGGATGAGCCGCAGCGGGAGGCGCGTGACGCGGAGCTCCTGCTGGACGACGACCTGGATTTCCAGATCGCCAGCTACTGAGATTTTGGCGCGAGGGTTTGGGAGCGCTTCACACGGGCAGGCGGCGTCGGGGGACGACCGTCGCCTCTGACGGATGGCGTCGTGAAGGTGGGGGAGACGACGCGAATGACTCCAGGTCGTGGGGGGGCGTCATCCGGGAGGGCCTGCGTGGTGCGTGGTGGAGGAAGGGGCAGTCCGCGCCCCAGGTCCTCCGCCTCCGGAGTCTCCAAGGGCTCCGGAGGTGGGGGACTTCGGTGAGTGCCGTCTGGGCGATAGGGTGTGGCTCCTGCTCGACTCGGAGTCCCCAATGACCCTGCTGAAGTGGGCGGCCCTGCCGCTCCTGTTGTTGTCCGCGTGTTCGACGTCCCGGTGTGCCCAAGCCCGGGACGAGAAGCCCCGGCTGTTGCCCATGTCCCAGCAGATTGCGCTGCGGGAGGGCTGGCTGCGGAAGCGCCACGACATGTTGCTGGAGATGATGCGCCGCCATGGCGTGGGCATGTGGATTGTCGTCAACGAGGAGTTCCATGACGACCCGCTGACGCAGTACGTGGCGCCGCCGCGCCCGTACGCCGGCAACCGTGACGTCTTCGTCTTCGTGGACGCGGGGGCCGAGGGGCTGCGGCGCGTGGCGCTGACGGGCTACGCGGAGGAGGCGGTGCTCCAGTTCTTCGAGACGCCCGAGGAGGGCAAGTCCGGGCCGGAGTTCCTGGCGGAGCTGGACGCGCGCCACCAGCCGAAGGCGATTGCGCTGGGCATCGACGGCAAGCGGGGCGTGACGCGCAGCCTGACGCGGGACGGGTATGCGTGGATTCTGGAGGCGCTCGGGCCGAAGGCGGAGGCGCGCTTCGTGAGCGCGGCGCCGCTCATCGAGGAGTACCTGGACTCGCGGCTGCCCGAGGAGTGGGAGCACTACCAGGGGCTGGTGGAGCTGACGGACGAGGTGGTGAAGGAGGCCTTCTCGTCGAAGGTGGTGGTGCCGGGGAAGACGACGGTGGGGGACATCCGCCGGTGGCTCTACGACAGGCTGTGGGCGCTGGGCGTGAGCACGTGGTTCCAGCCGGACATGCGCGTGCAGCGCAAGGGCGGGGTGAACTCCAAGTCGCGCGGCTTCCTCGCGGTGACGAAGGAGGAGGTCGTCATCGAGCGTGGGGACCTCATCCACGTGGACTTCGGCATCAGCTACCTGGGGCTGCATACCGACTGGCAGAAGATGGCCTATGTGCTGCGCGAGGGGGAGACGGACGCGCCCCAGGGCTTGAAGCAGGCGCTGGCGAACACGAACACGCTCCAGGATGTGTTGATGCTGGAGGCGTCCCGGCCGGGGCGCTCGTCGGCGGATGTGTATGACGCGACGATGGCGAGGATGGACGAGCTGGGCATCACGGCGCAGGTCTACAGCCATCCGCTGGGCAACCAGGGCCACGCGCTGGGCGCGTCCATCGACTTCCGCTCGGCGACGCGCAAGGAGGCGCCGAAGCTGCTGCGCGAGGGCTCGTACATCGCCATCGAGCTCAACACGTCCACGCCGGTGCCGGAGTGGGACGGGCAGAAGGTCGCGGTGATGGAGGAGGACCCGGCCTATCTCACGCAGGAGGGCTGGAAGTTCTTCGTGCCCCGGCAGGAGGCCTTCTACCTCATCAAGTAGCGGGCCCTGTCAGAAGCCGACGCCGAGCCCCAGGCCCAGCGCCCACATCCGTGACGCGCTGGGCGCGGGGTGGGCCCGGGGGGCGCCCAGGTCGATGCGCACGCCCGCGCGGGCGAAGGCGGGCCCCAGGCGGACCCGGACGAAGGGCTCCAGCGAGACACGGGAGTCCTCTTTGTCCCAGGTCGCCTCGGTGAGGTGGGGCGTGACGACCTGCACCCGCGCGCCGGGCTCCAGCATGCCGAGCCCGAGCGCGGCCTCCAGGCTGGCCTGCGCGACGAAGTGCGTGTCCCTCGCCGTGCGGGAGACGGGGATGAGCATTCCCAGTGCCACGTCCGCGCGGAGCTGGAAGCCGGGCAGGTCCAGGCCCACGGCCATGGGCAGCACGACGGAGGTGGTGTCGAGCGCCCACAGCCACGGGTCCGCGAGCCCGCGCACCGCGGCGGCGGTGGTGTAGTTGGCGTCTTGTGTCTCCGGTCTGCGCGCGTCGAGCTCGTCGGCGTCCTGATGGCGGGCCAGGGGCACGGCGACGCCCACGCCCATGCGCACGAAGACGGTGTCATCGACGAAGGCGCGGACGTTGTGCAGGCCGACGAGCAGGTTGGAGGAGCCCAGGTGGCTCCTGCGTCCCTCGATGGCGCCGGCGGGGTCCACCGAGGTGTAGGGCAGTCCCCAGTCGAGCCGGAGCTGCGAGTGCTCGGAGAGCCGGAAGCCGGCGGCGAGCATGGGCGAGGCATGCCGGGTGGAGACCTGGCGCAGCCGAGGCGCGGAGGAGAGGGTGACGGACGTGGCGAGGAAGTTGTCCGGCTCCCGCACCTGCGCTTCCACGCGCTGTCCCAGCAGGAGGAGGACGATGGCGATGAGCCACGTGCCTGTCCGGCGACAGGAGTCGAGGTGGAGCTGCGGCGTGGACATGGCGGTGCTTTCGTGTCGAAGGTCCGTCCGGCTCACGGCCCCCCATTGCCTTCAACACCGATGAAGACGCGCTCCGTCACCGTCCTTTGCGTGGCCCGTGCTTTTTTCCGGCGGGTCGACTCCAACGGTCGTGGAAACCCCCGAGGGCCTCCCGCCGCGTCGAGTCAGCTCACATCGGCCCAGGTCAGGCCGAAGCGCGCCAGGTACTTCTTCAGTCGGTCCGCGTCGTTGACGCTCGACTTGCGAGCACGGGACTGAGCGAACAGCACGCGCCCGGCCTCCGAGAGCGAGCGGCTTCCCTGGCACACGCCCAACACGTCCGCGAGCTGCACGCGGTCGAACCGGTCCAGCTCCGCGGCGAGCTCTTCACCGAGCACCTCCGCGACCCGGTCCTCGCCGCTCATGGATGACACAGGGCCCGGGCGGGTACTGCCTGTCCGCCACTGCGCGCGCAGGCGCTCCAGTTCCTCGTCCACGACCTCGCGGGTGATGCGCCCCCCGGGCGCGAGCGTGGCCATGCGCAGCACCGCGGCGTTGAGGTCCCGGAAGTTGCCCGACCAGCGCGCATCAGGAGAGGTGGCGAAGCGCAGGAAGCGCTCCTGGGCCTCCTTGTTCAGCGTGATGCGCGCGCCCATCGCCTCCGATGCCCGGTCCAGCTCGTAGAGCAGGTTCGGCGGGATGTCCTCGGGGCGCTCACGCAGCGCGGGCAGTCGGAAGGTCCACAGGTTGATGCGCGCGAGCAGGTCCTCGCGGAAGCGCCCGCGCTCCACCTCGGTCTGCAAGTCCCGGTTGGTGCCGGCGATGAGCTGGAAGTCGCTCTCCACCTCCTTGTCCGAGCCCACCGGCAGGAACCGCTTGTCCTCCAGCGCGCGCAGCAGCATCGCCTGCTCGTCCGCGCCCAGCTCTCCAATCTCGTCGAGGAACAGCACGCCGCCGTTCGCCTGCCGCAAGAGTCCAGGCCGGTCCTGCAGCGCGCCGGTGAACGAGCCCTTCACATGTCCGAAGAGCGCGGACATGGCGCCGTCACCGCGCAGCGTGGCGCAGTTGAGGTCCACGAACGGTCCGCTCACCGTGCCGCGAGACTTCTTCAGTGTGTAGACGCGGCGCGCGAGCTGCGACTTGCCCGCGCCCGTGGGACCGGTGATGAGCAGCGGCGCGCGCGAGTGGCTCGCCACCTGTTCGATGCGCTCGATGATGTGGTTGAACGCCGCGTTGCGCGTGTCGATGCCCGCCTTGAGGTACGACAACCCCTCGCGCTGCTCACGCTGGAAGCGCGCCGCCAGCGTGTCGTAGCGCGACAGGTCCAGGTCGATGAGCGTGTTCGTCCCCGCGCCCGCCTTGTCCCGAGGGTCCGGCGACAGCTGCACCAGCCGCCCCGGAATCAGCCGGCTCTCCACCAACAGGAACATCGAGATCTGCGCGATGTGCGTGCCCGTGGTGATGTGGACGAGGTAGTCCTCCTCCTCGGGGTTGAAGCTGTACCCGCGCACGTAGTCGAGCAGCGCGCCGTACGTCTCCTCCAGGTCCCACGGGTTTCGGATGTCCAGCAGCGTGGTGCGCACCGTGGTCTCCGGCGACACCTGTCGGATGTCCGCCACCACCGTCGCCGCAATCTGTGTGGCCGCCGGCGGGTGCAACAGCTCCAGCCGGTGCACCACCAGGTCCTCCTGCTGGCACAGCGCCACCGTGGGCCGCCACTTCATCCACCGGTTCGGGCCCTGCCCCGTGTCGAGCGTCGTCCCGAGCATGCCCAGGACCACCGTCTGTCGTGCGCGCTTCTTCGCCATCAGGATAGGACTTTATCCGAACGGATACGCCACGCCAGGGCCCACCGGGCGCTCCCCTCTGGAGCGGGCCTGGCACGCCGGCTGCTCTAGGTCCCTGCGTGCCCGGGAAACAGAGCCCAGGGCGAACGACCGAAAGGTGAAGGCCATGGAGCGCAACAAGGTGAACTACGAGGTGCTGTCGGACGAGGCGGGTCGCCCCATCAAGTCGTGGACCGTGGGCGTGCCGTTCGAGGACGAGGCCAAGAAGCAGCTCCGAAACCTCCGTGGCCTGCCCTTCATCCACAAGTGGATCGCCGCGATGCCGGACGTGCACCGCGGTTACGGCGCGACGGTCGGCAGCGTGGTCCCGACGGTGGGCGCGGTGGTGCCGGCTGCGGTGGGGGTGGACATCGGGTGCGGAATGATCGCGGTGCGCACGACGATGCGCGCGGATCAGCTCCCCGACTCGCTGCGTGGGGTGCGCTCGGCCATCGAGCGGGCGGTGCCGCATGGCCGCTCGGACAACGGCGGCCGTAACGACGTCGGCGCGTGGCGCGTGGCTCCGGCCTCCCACCAGAAGGAGTGGGCGCGTCTGATGGAGGGGTATGACCGCATCGTCGCCAAGCACCCTCGCATCGGCCGTGGGCCGGACCTGGGACACCTGGGTACGCTCGGCACGGGAAACCACTTCATCGAGCTGTGCCTGGACGAGTCGGATGCCGTGTGGCTGATGTTGCACTCCGGTTCGCGCGGCGTGGGTAACCGCATCGGAAGCCACTTCATCGAGCTGGCGAAGGAGGACATGCGCCGCTGGTACATCCACCTGCCCGACGCGGACCTGGCGTTCCTGCCCGAGGGCTCCGAGCACTTCGATGACTACGTCTTCGCGGTGAGCTGGGCGCAGGACTACGCGGCGACCAACCGCGAGCTGATGCTGCGTGGCACAATCGAGGCCCTGCGGCTGAGCGGTGAGCTGCCTCCGTTCGAGCTGTCCGACGCGGCGGTGAACTGCCACCACAACTACGTGGCGCGTGAGCACCACTTCGGGAAGAACTGCTTCGTGACGCGCAAGGGCGCGGTGCGGGCGCGCGAGGGTGACCTCGGCATCATCCCCGGCAGCATGGGGGCGCGCTCGTTCATCGTCCGCGGGAAGGGGAACGCGGACAGCTTCCACTCCTGCAGCCACGGCGCGGGCCGGGTGATGTCGCGTGAGGCGGCGAAGAAGCGCTTCACGCTGGAGGACCACGCGAAGGCGACCGCGGGCGTCGAGTGCCGGAAGGACGCCGAGGTGATTGACGAGACGCCGGCGGCGTACAAGCCCATCGACGCGGTGATGGCGGCGCAGTCGGACCTGGTCGACGTGGTCCACACGCTCAAGCAGGTCGTCTGCGTGAAGGGGTAGGCGGTACCACCCCGACTCCTGCACGCGAGGTGACCATGCCGGGATGACGACATCGAGGCGCCCGCTCCCCCCAAGAGGCCGAAAGGCCGCCAGAGTGGGGGAGCGGGCGCCGCTATTTCAGGGCAGGGCGCTTCAGCGCGAGCGGCCCTGACACCAGCCTGAGGAGCTGCACGTGCGCATGCCGTCGCACTGACACGCGCTCCAGCAGCGGTTGGAGCCGCCCGGGTTCCAGGCCTCGTTCCAGTAATAGCTGGGGCTGGTGCAGCTCACGGCGGGGCGCGCGGTGCCCTGGCACCAGCCGGAGGAACTGCAGGTGCGCATGCCGTCACATTGGCAGCTGTTGGTGCACCGGTTGGGGCCGCCGGGGTTGCGGCCCTCGTCCCAGTAGTAGTTGTAGAACTGGCACTGCGACTGCTCCTGGGACGTCACCTCGAGCGCCGAGTCCTCGGGCGGAGCGGACTGCGTCTCCTGGGCGGGAGCCTCCAGGGTGTCCGGGCCGCACGCGGACGTGAGGACCATGAGCAGCGCCGCGAGGGGGACCATCAGATTGCGAGCAATGAGACTGCGAGAGACCACGACTGCCTCCAATGCAAGACACGCTTCCGGAGTGAGCGCCTCGGAAGCGCAGCTCGTGTAAGGCCAGGCGGAGCCGCTCGGTGGCTTTTCTGGAGGAGCGCTGGGTTGTGGATGCTTCGGGTGTTGACTGACACCGCGCGTGGCCGATAGCGGGCCAGGGTGCGGGGCGTGCTCGCGCATGTCAGATTGCGCGGGTGGGGCCGTGAGGCGTGGGAAGACGGGAGAGACGAGACATGCTGCGCATCGATGGTTCCAAGGGAGAGGGCGGCGGCCAGGTGCTGCGCACGTCGCTGGCGTTGTCGCTGGTGACGGGGACGCCGTTCACGATGACGAACATCCGCGCGGGCCGCGCGAAGCCGGGCCTGTTGCGACAGCACCTGACGGCGGTGAAGGCGGCCGAGGCGGTGGGCGCGGCGGAGGTGTCCGGCGCGGAGCTGGGCTCGCGAGAGCTCACGTTCCATCCGCGCGCCCTGGCCGCGGGCAACTACCACTTCGCGGTGGGCACGGCGGGCAGCGCGACGCTGGTGTTGCAGACGGTGTTGCCCGCGCTGCTGGCCGCGAAGGCGCCGTCCACGCTGATGCTCGAGGGCGGGACGCACAACCCGGCGGCGCCGCCGTTCGACTTCCTGGCGCGGGCCTACCTGCCGCTGTTGCGGCGCATGGGCGCCGACGTGACGGCGACGCTGGACCGGCCCGGCTTCTTCCCGGCGGGCGGCGGGAAATTCCGCGTGGACGTGCGGCCCCAGGCCTTGAAGCCGCTCTCGCTGATGTCGCGTGGGCGGGTGCTGCGCCGCGAGGCGAAGGCGGTGGTGTCGATGATTCCCTTCGACGTGGCGAAGCGCGAGCTGGAGACGGTGGGCTCGCTCCTGGAGCTGCGTCCCGACCAGCTCCGTCCGGAGGAGTTGAAGCGCGGACAGGGGCCCGGCAACGCGCTCGTGGTGGAGGTGGAGAGCGAGCACGTGACGGAGGTCTTCACGGGCTTCGGGGAGCGAGGCAAGCGCGCGGAGACGGTGGCGGAGGAGGTGGCCGCCGAGGTGAAGCGCTACCTGAACGCGGAGGTGCCCGTGGGCGAGCACCTGTGTGACCAGTTGCTGCTCTTGTGCGCGCTCGCGCGGGGCGGGGAGTTCCGCACGCTGCCCCTGGATGGACACGCGCTGACGCAGTTGGAGACGATGGCGCACTTCCTGGATGTGAAGGTGGACGTGGGCGAGGTGGACCGCGACGTCCGCGACGTGGTGGTCCGCGGCTGATGCGCGCGCCGCTGGGGCTCCAGGCCTTCGTGGCACTTGGAGCCCTCGGCGTTCACCGCGCCGTCGTCACTGGCCGGTGTGCAGGAACTGGATGGCGCGCAGCAGCTCCGGGTCGGTCCCGTGGGCGATGTCCTGGAGGGTGGGCGCGACCTCGATGTGAGGGACGATGCCCACGCCGTGGAAGCGGGACTGGTCGGGGAAGAGAATCCCCATGCCGGTGAAGCTGACGGCCATCTGCCCGGGCAGCAGCAGTCGGGTGACGTTGCCGTTCGTCCCCGCGCTGCGCCGGCCAATCACCGTCACGCGCCGGGCGCCGGTCATCATGAACGACATGTCTTGGAAGACCTCCGAGACCCGGCCGGAATGGCTCATCAGGTCGCGCGAGTAACGCAGCCCCACGCGTCGCGATATCTCCCGCCAGGGGCGGCGCTTCACGCGACAACTATTTCCGAATCATCTCGTCGGCCGACGACCTGAACCCGGGAGGTGTTCCGTACTGGATTCCGAAGGCCTCGGGCCCGCGGTTCGATAGCGCGTTCCCGGCGCGTTCGTTCATCCGAAGGTCACCGGCAGGGTGCGCTCGAAAACGGGAGCGACTTCCTCGAGGAGCCTTCGATTCCGTGTCGTGGGCGGCGGGCGGCGAGCACTCGCGCCGACCCTGCTTCGTCTGGCGGGGACCCGGGCGAGCGGGCTCCGCCCATCGTCATGTGACTGGCGCAGCGCCTTCCTCGCACGACAGTAAGGAGGACGGAGGTCGTGAGACGGGATGGCCGAGGTCCCCGAAGTCGAAATCATCACACGAGACCTGCGGCAAGCGGTTCTCGGCCGGCGGATCGCCGACGTCGAGGTGCTCGCGCCCGCGGCGGTCCGCTTCCCCTCTCCGGAGGACTTCGTCACGGCGCTCCGGGGCCGGCGAATCGTCGACGCGCGGCGACGGGCCAAGTTCATCCTGTTGGGGCTCGATGACGGACAGACGCTCGCCCTCCACTTCATGCTCTGGGGCGAGCTGTCATTGCGGCCAGGCGGCGCCGAGCGCCCCTCCGAGACGCTCGTCGTCCTGACGTTGGAGGACGGCGAGGCGCTCCACCTCACTGACACGCTGGGCTACGCGCGCGTGGCGGTGGGGCCCACGGCGGAGCTGTCCGCGAGGCTGAAGCTCGAGGAGCTGGGGCCGGAGGTCCTCGACCCGGCCTTCACGCCCGAGTTGCTCGCGCGCCGTCTCGGTCGACGCAGGAGCCCGCTCAAGACGGTGCTGCTCAACCAGCGCATCATCGCCGGGCTGGGCAACCGCGACGCGGACGAGAGCCTGTGGCGCGCGGGACTCGACCCACGGCGTCTGGTGACCTCGCTGTCTCGCGACGAGGTGTCACGGCTGTACCAGTCGACGCGGACCGTGCTCGAGGAGGGGCTCGCGCTGCGAGGCACGCAGCGGGATTTGTTCGGCGTGAAGGGCCAGGCGAAGCATCGGCGCAACGTCTTCGAGCGCACCGGCGCCCCCTGTCCGAGCTGTGCCACCCCCATCACCCACGAGCGCGTCGGCGGGAGGAACACGCACTGGTGTCCCCACTGTCAGCCCGAGGAGGGCACCGCCACGGGGCCGACCCAGGGCGTACTCTGGTAGGGCGCCCATCGCCCGGGCTTCTCGCGCACGGCAGCAAGGCTTGTCCCCGGCACGCCCCCGCTGCGCTTCCCGCCGCCACGCTGTTATGAAGTGGCTGTGTCCGACGTCCCCGCGCCCGCACCGTCCGAGCTCGACTCCGCGCTGGCCCGCGCCAGTGAGGAGCTGGGCTTTCCCAGCTACTACCAATCCTGTGTGCGCCCGCTGCTGCGCAACCCGGAGGGCCGCTGGCCCCGCTGCTGTGGCGGCGGCTGCGAGCCCTGCGCCCAGACGCTCATCCAGGTGGCCCTGAGGACCCTGGAACTCTTGGGCACCCCGCGCCAGGCGCCCCTGCCGGACTGAGCGCCCATCATGGCCCCCGCCCAGCCGCTGCTGCTCGTCGACGACGACGCCGCCTTCCGCAAGGTCTACGGCCGCCTGCTGCGTGACGCGGGCTACGAAGTGGTGGAGGCCGGCGACCGTCCCTCCGCCCGCGCCGCCTTCGACGCGCGCGACTTCCCCCTGGTCCTGCTGGACTTGATGCTGCCGCCGGATGGCAGCGTCTCCGCGGGCCTGGAGGGACTGGCGGCGCTGCTCGATGCGCGGCCCGGCGCCAAGGTCATCGTCGTCTCCGGCGCGGGCGACACCCGCCACTCGCTGGAGGCCATCCGCCTGGGCGCGCATGACTTCCTCACCAAGCCGGTGGACCCGGACGTGCTGCTCGTCGTCGTGCAGCGCGCGCTCGCCCGCGTGACGCTGGAGCGGCGCGTGGAGACGCTGCGCACGTCCCTGGAGCGCGCCTCGGCGGACGCGGCGATGGTGGGGCAGAGCGCCGCGTTCCTCGCCGCCGTGTCGCTGGCCGAGCGCGTGGCCGCCAGTGATTTGCCCGTCCTCGTCACGGGCGAGAACGGCACGGGCAAGGAGCTGCTCGCGCGCACCGTGCATCTCAAGAGCCGCCGCCACGCGGGGCCCTTCATCCCGGTCAACTGCGGCGCGCTGCCGGAGACGCTGCTGGAGAGCGCGCTCTTCGGCCACGTGAAGGGCAGCTTCACCGGCGCCACGAAAGACCACCGCGGACTCTTCGCGGAGGCGGACGGCGGCACGCTGTTCCTCGATGAGCTCGGGGACATGACGCCCTCGCTCCAGGTCAAGGTGCTGCGCGCGCTGGAGACCGGAGACCTCCTGCCGGTGGGCGCGGACCGCCCCGTCCACGTGGACGTGCGCCTCGTCACGGCCACGCACCGTGACCTGGGCCGCATGCTCCAGGAGGGCACCTTCCGCGAGGACCTCTACTGGCGCGTCAAGGGCGTGGAGGTCCGCCTGCCGCCGCTGCGCGAGCGCGCCACCGACCTGCCGTTGCTCGCCAAGCACTTCCTCAACCAGTGCGCGCACCTGTGTCCGGATGGCCGGGCGCGGCTGCTCTCGGACGCCGCCGCGGAGGCGCTCGCCGCGCACGCGTGGCCCGGCAACCTGCGCGAGCTGCGCCACGAGATGCAGCGCGCGTCCGTGCTGGCCGGAGAGCGCCGCGAGCTCCAGCCCGAGGACCTGTCCTTCACCGGCAGCGAGCGGCCACGCGCGAGCACGTCGGGCGGCACCACCCTGGCCGCGAAGGTGGAGGCGCTGGAGCGCCGTGAAATCGAGAGCGCGCTGGAGCGCTGTCACAACAACCGCACACACACCGCGGAGGCGCTCGGCCTGTCGCGGCAGGGGCTGCTCAAGAAGCTGGAGCGCTACGGCCTGACGTGAGTCAGAACAGGCGCGCCCCCAGGCCCGCCTTCACGCCCCAGCCCAGCCGCGTGTCGGAGAGGCCCACGCGCTCGCGGAACGTCTCCAGGCCCAGCTGCCCCGCGAGCAGGATGGACACGTCGTTGCCCAGGTACACCTCCACGCCTCCGCCGCCGAGCACCTGCGCGCGCCGCGACTCGGACTTGGAGAGGCCCACGTCCACGGGCACGTCGACCAGGCCCAGGAGGGTCACCGTCTCCGCCACCCGCCAGCCCACCACCAGCCCGGGCGACAGGCGCAAGAGCACACCCGAGAAGTTCTGGTCGTCCATGTACGTGGAGCCGGAGTTGAGCACCACGCCCAGCCCCAGCGTGGGCGCCATGGACACCGTGCCGTTGTCCATCACCTTCACCCGGCCCACCAGCTCCAGCGCCGCGGACAGTTGGAACCAGTTGAAGCGCGCCCGCGCCTCCAGCTCCAGCAACGACAGGCCCTGGCGGAAGCCCACGCCCAGCTCCGGCGCGCCCGCGTAGCCGTACACCGCCGTCACCCCGGCTGGCAGCGTCACCGGCGCAATCACCGCGCCCAGCCGGTCCTCCGCGGACTCCATCGCCGTCTGCTCCACGCTGACCGAACCCGCCTCCCCCGGTTGCCCGGTGGCGCCCTGTTGAGCAAAGGCGGCGGAGGCCAGGAGCAGTGTGGACACCAGGACGGAGCGAGGGCTCGAGCGCGTCATGCCGCGCACCCTACCGCGCCAGGGAGGTGACGGAAACCCAACGATTCCGAGGACTTGTGTCCAGGTTGCGAAGTTGTCGAACTTCGCTGGAATAATTCGTTATCCATGGCTGACGCGCTTCCTCATCTCCCCCTGTCGAGCTCTTCCGAGGACCCGGTGCCCTCGGAGGTGGGCTCGCGCCGTCGCGGAGGGCGGAGCCGGGCGCGGGTGCTGCTGGTGGACTCGGACGCGCCCGCGCAGTCGGCGCTGGCGGTGGCCCTGGTGGAGGCGGGCTTCGAGGCGCTGCTGGTGGGCGACGTGCGCGGCGCGCTGGAGGCGCTGGCCTGGGACGGGCCGTTGCCGCGGCTGGTCATCGCCGAGGTGGAGTTGCCGGACGGTGACGGCTTCAGCCTGTGCGGACAGCTCCGCGCGGACGCGCGCACCTCTCGCGTGCCGGTGTTGCTGCTGGCCCGGCGCGAGGAGGAGTTCCACCGGGACCTGGCCGCTGGCGTGGGCGCGGACGACTACCTGGCGCGGCCGGTGGACGTGGAGGACGTGGTGGCGCTGGCGAGGCTCAAGTCGGAGCGGGCCACGGGCGAGTCCACCTTCGAGTCCCACACCGCGCGGCTGCCGCTGACGAAGGTGACGCGGGCGCTGCTGTCGGGCGTGCGCTCCGGGCGGGTGGTGCTGGCGGAGGGCGAGGGCTGGTTCTCGTTCCGGCACGGGCTGGTGGTGGACGCCATGTTCCACGGCGTGCGCGGCAGCCTCGCGTTCCGGAGGATGCTGGGCTTCGCCCACGGCGACTACGCGGTGGCGCTGGGGCCGGAGCTGCACAAGGGCTCGTTCACCATGGACCGGGCCTATCTGTGCGAGACGGTATTGCCGGCGCTGGAGCGCTTCGAGGCGCTCAGGGCGCGCGGCCTGCCGCTGGCGTCGCGGCTCACGGTGGACTTCGCGCGGCTCGCGCGGGAGCTCTCCACGCTGCCCGAGGACGTGGGCGTGCTGGTGAGGCTGTTCGATGGACGACGCACGGTGCGCGCCGTGCTGCTCGAGTGCGACTTCCCGGAGGTGGTGACGTACGAGGCGGCCACGCGGCTGTTCGCGCTGGGCGTGCTCGTCCCCGCCTGCCTCATGGAGGAGCGCGAGCGCGGGGCGGGCTCGGGCGACGTGCCCGGCTTCTTCGAGCCCCTGCCCTCGGTGGAGCCCGGGGCCAGCGTGACGGAACCGGACGCGGACCGACGAGGGGTTTGACTCCGCGCCCCGGGCTGGGAGACAAGGCCGCCACGAGGCGACACCTTCCATGTCCGGTCACAATCGGTGGTCGAAGATCAAGCGCCAGAAGGCCGCGATGGGCGCGACCAAGGGCAAGCTCTATTCGAAGGTCATCAAGGAGATCACCGTCTCCGCGAGGCTCGGAGGAGGAGACCCCGCTGGCAACGCGCGCCTGCGCGTGGCGCTGGGCCTGGCCCGCGACGCCAACATCCCCAAGGACACCATCGAGCGCGCCATCAAGAAGGGCACCGGTGAACTGGAAGGGGAGAGCTACGAAGAGGTGATGTACGAGGGCTACGGCCCCGGCGGCGCGGCCGTGCTCGTCGAGTGCGTCACCGACAACCGCAACCGCACCTCCGCGGACGTGCGCTCCGCGTTCGGCCGTCACGGCGGCAACCTGGGCGCCGAGGGCGCGGTGGCCTGGATGTTCCAGAAGAAGGGCGTCGTCACCGTCAAGCCGGGCCCCTCCGAGGACACGGTGCTGGAGAAGGCGCTGGAGGCGGGCGCCGAGGACGTGGTGCCCCAGGGCGCGGAAGGCTTCGAGGTGCGCTGTGCGCCGGCGGACCTGCACACGGTGGCCACGGCCCTGGAATCCGGGGGCCTTCCGCTGGGCGAGCAGAAGTGGGTGTATCTGCCGCAGAATACGCTCCAGCTCGACGGCGACAACGCCAGGAAGATGCTCAAGCTGATGGATGCGCTCGACGAGAACGACGACGTGCAGAACGTGCACGCGAACTTCGAGATCGAGGAGTCCCTGATGGAGTCCTTGTCGCAGTAGCGGCGGGTGGAACGGAGTCAACGGTGCGCGTCCTCGGTGTGGACCCCGGCAGCCGCTTCATGGGCTACGGCGTGGTGGAAGAGAAGCGGGGCCGCCTGGTGCACGTGGGCCACGGCGTCATCAAGGTCGACGAGAGCGCGCCCCTGGCCTTCCGCCTGAAGGAGCTGCACGCGGCGCTCAGCGCCCAGCTGGCGCACTTCCGTCCGGCGGCGGTGGCCGTGGAGGGGGTGTTCACCTTCCGCAACGCGCGCAGCGCGCTGGTGCTGGGACACGCGCGCGGCGTGGCGCTGCTGGCGGCGGCCCAGGTGGCGCTGCCCGTCTTCGAGTACCCGCCCGCGAAGGTGAAGAAGTCGGTGGGCGCCGGCGGCGCGGACGGCAAGGACGCCGTGTCGCGCATGGTGAAGACGTTGCTGGGGCTGCAGGCGGTGGACCTGGGGCGCGCGGACGCGAGCGACGCCCTGGCCGTGGCCCTGTGCCACCTCAATCACGGCCGGTCCGCCATTCCCACGGCGGGCCCGACCACGAAGAAGCGCAAGGGCGCCGCGGCGCTGCTCGCGGACAGGCTGGCGCCGTCCTATCGGCGTCCGGAGGCGGGATGATTGCTCGGTTGCGGGGAGTGGTGCTGGAGAAGGACGCCGAGGACGCCGTCATCGACGTGCAGGGCGTGGGCTACCGGGTGAACCTCTCCACCCTGTCGCTGGGCAAGCTGCCCCCGGAAGGCCAGCCGGTGGAGGTGCGCATCCGCACGGTGGTGCGCGAGGACGCCTTCGAGCTGTTCGGCTTCCTCTCCAAGGCCGAGGAGGACGTCTTCCTGCTGCTCAACGGCGTCTCCCGCGTGGGCCCCCGCATGGCGCTGGGCGTGCTGTCCGGCATGGAGGTGCCGGAGCTGGTGGCGGCCCTGTCCCGCGGCGAGGTGGCCCGGCTGGCGAAGATCCACGGCGTCGGGAAGAAGACCGCCGAGCGGCTGGTGCTGGAGCTCAAGGACAAGATGAAGAACGTCCACCTGGAGGCGGTGTCCCGGGGCACCGCCCCCGCACCCGCCAGCGCCACCCAGTCCGACCTGGTCTCCGCCCTCCTCAACCTGGGCTACAAGCCCCCGCAGGCGGAGAAGGCCGCGGAGCTCGCCACCAGCCGGCTGGGCGCCGACGCTTCCTTCCAGGACCTGTTCCGCGAAGCCCTCAAGTCCCTCCGGGCAGGGGGCTGATGCCTTCCGGACAGCCTCGTCCCCGGGTGTAGCCAGGAGGCCAATTCAAGACCTCCCTGGACAGCCCGCACAACCGTTTCTCCTCTAAGAAATCGAAACGGTCCGAGGTCCGACGGGCCCGGTGTCCTCCGCGTGGCACCTGTTGGCCTACGTCGCAGCATGGCGGACACCCTGAGCCTCCCGGTTCCCTCGGTGAGTAGCGAGTTCCGCCACTGGTGACACTTTCCAGCCACAGCGGTGGGGTCGCGGCCTCACGCAGGACAAGGAGTTGCTCACATGAAGGCATGGCGTGGCATCCCGGTGCTCGTGTCCGTTCTTTGGGGAGGGCTCCTCGCGGTGGGGTGTGGTCCCGCGGTCGAAGGCGTCGACGCGGAGGGCGAGGCGGCGGTGGAGTCCGCGCGGGCCGAGGTGGTGGCGGCGGGCCGCGCCTGCGCGTCGGAGCGGGTGATGCCCTCGGGCACGAAGCCGGAGTGGCTGGTGCGCGGCGTGGACCGGCTGTTCTTCAGCGCGGACTCGCAGGAGCAGGGCCGCGAGCTGTGGAGCAGCCCGGGTGGCGGTGGCTGCGCGGGCCTGGTGAAGGACATCCGGGCGGGAGCGCAGGGCTCGGTGCCGCGCTACCTGACGGCGCTGGGGCGCTGGGTGCTCTTCGCGGCGGATGACGGGCTGCAGGGGCCGGAGCTGTGGCGCACGGACGGCACGGAGGCGGGCACGGTGCGGGTGCTGGACGTGTGGCCGGGCGAGCGGGGCTCGGCGCCGCGCGCGCTCACCCGCGTGGGCACTCACGTCTACTTCCTCGCGGAGGCGCCGGGAAATGGCCAGGAGCTGTGGCGCACGGACGGCACCGCGTCCGGCACTCGGCGGGTGCACGCGTTCATCCCCGGCAGTGACGTGTTGCAGCTGACGGCCTGGGGTGAGCGGCTCGCGCTGGTCTCCTACGACGCCGAGGCCGCGGTGCTCTGGGTGGTCGAGCCGAGCGGCGAGACGCGCGAGGTGTTCCGCTCGGCCGTGGGCGTGTTCGACTCGCTGACGGCGGTGGAGCGTCGGCTCTTCTTCGTGCGCGACACGGGAGAGGGCATCGTGGAGCTGTGGGTGGTGGCGGGGCGTCAGGCCGTCGCGACGAAGGTGCGCGACTTCAGCGGCGGGGCGCCCTCGGAGCTGACCGCGCTGGGGGACCAGGTGTTCTTCCATGCGGGCTCGGACGGCAACTATGGCGAGCTGGGCGACACGCGGCACGGCGGCGAGCTGTGGCGCAGCGACGGCACGACGCAGGGAACCCGCATGGTGCGGGATATCTGGCCGGGGCCGAAGGGCTCGCTGCCCTCGGACCTGGTCGCCATGGACGGCGTGCTGTACTTCGCGGCGGAGGACGGCTGGCGCGGGCGCGAGCTGTGGCGCAGCGACGGCACGGCCCTGGGCACGTGGATGGTCTGGGACCTCCAGTGGGGACCGGAGGGCAGCGAGCCGCGGCAGCTGGTGGCGCAGGACGGCTGGCTGTTCTTCTCGGCGACCACCGCCGCGCATGGCCGCGAGGCGTGGAAGAGCGATGGCTGGCTGTGGAACACGCGCCGGATGACGGACATCGCCCCCGGTGCGTCGTCGTCGAACCCCCGCTCGTTCGTGCGCTCGGGCCGCGACGTGTTCTTCCTCGCCAACGAGGCCGCCGTGGGCGAGGCGCTCTGGGTGTTGCCGCTCCACGGCGCGTGGCCGTGCGCGGGCCCCCGGGGTGGGAAGGGCTGCTGAAGTCCCCTCAGGCGGCGCGGCGGCTCGCGGGCGTGGGCCGCACGTCGCCGAAGTTGGGCGCGGGCAGGACGATGGTGGGCGACAGCCCCGGCGCCAGCAGGTGGGACGTCAGCAGCGAGGACGGATGGAAGTTCACGAAGGCGCCCTCCACCGCGGAGGGCCCGGCGAAGAGCTTCTCCACCACCATGGAGGAGTATTGCAGCAGGGAGTCCTCGCGGCTGTTGCCGTTGAGCACAACCTCCCAGCCCATGTGCTCGGCGAAGCGGCGCACCCCGGGGATGGCGGAGAGCAGCGGCGTGTAGCTCTCCGTGGCCACGCCGTTCTCGCTGGTGACGAACACCTCGCGCGAGGTGGCCACCGCCAGGGACATGTTGCCGCGCGTGTGGCCCGGCGTGCTCAGGATGGCCGCGCCCGTGCCCAGCCACGTGTGCCCGTCCAGCAGCACCACGCGCTCCTCGGGGATGTCCGCGCCGCCGGGGACGAACCACACCGACTGCATGGGGTGCAGGTCCTTCACCATCTCCCACTCCGCGCGCTGCACCAGCAGCTTCGCGCGCGGGAAGTACGCGGACAGGCCGTCACCGCCCAGCCACCCGCGCAAATCCTGGATGTGCAGGTGGTCGAAGGCGAGGAAGTCCACGTCCCCGGGCGTCAGCCCCAGCGAGGCCAGGTGGCTCTGCACCGTGCCGTGCTGGGTGGACATGACCTTGTCGGAGACGAACGCGCCGTAGCGCTCCCGCAGCGAGCGGTAGAAGGGCGCCGCCTGTCCCCGCTCGTAGTCGGAGGGGTTGAACAGGAGCGTGCGCCGCTCGCCGTTCGCGTCCACGAACTGCACCACCTGCATGCGGTGGGTCATCATCACGTAGGGCGCCGGCGAACTGGCCGCGCCGCTGAAGGCGAACAGCGACGGGTAGGGGAAGGTGACGAGCTCGCACGTGGCCACCGCCGCCACCGGGCCCTCCTGGACGAAGCGCTCGCGGGCCTGGAGCGCCGCGCGGCGCAGCTTCTGGAGGCGCGGGCCGGGCAGCGTCTCGGCGTGGGCCTCGGCGAGGAAGGGCAGGGGACGGAACGCGGGGCTCTGGCTCATGGGCTCACCGTGACTGCGAGAGGTCGATGACCTTGGCGACCGGAAAGGTGATTCGCGAGGGCATGTTCTCGCGCCCCCGGGCCGTCCCGCCAAGTCGCCTGGGACGTGTTTCTCACGAGCGTCCGCCAGTCCACAGGCGCGCCTGCCGGGCGGCCTCACCGCGAGCAGAGGGCGCCCGTGCGTCGACGGGCGTCCGGGGCGGGCTCCCGCTCGCCGGTCGGCTGGTCTCCGGGGCGTCCCGGGGGGCTTGCTCCGAGGATGTGGGCGACACGCGCGGCCTTCCTGTATAGGGTCACATGGTCATGGCGAGGAAGTCCGACACTCTCTCCGAAGAGGTCCTCCCGGAGGACGTCCGGCTCGAGGCCTCCCTGCGTCCGCGCTCGTTCGACGAGTACGTGGGGCAGGGCTCCGTCGTCGAGAAGCTCAAGGTCTACGTGCAGGCGGCCAGGAGCCGGGGCGACGCGCTGGACCACTGCCTGTTCTCCGGGCCCCCGGGCCTGGGCAAGACGTCGCTGGCGCACATCATCGCCAACGAGCTGGGCGTGGGCATCCACGTCACCAGCGGCCCGGCGCTGGAGCGCAAGGGGGATCTGGCCGGTCTGCTCACCAATCTGAACGCGCGCGACGTCCTCTTCATCGATGAAATCCACCGCCTCAACGCCGCCGTGGAGGAGTACCTCTACCCGGCGATGGAGGACTTCCGGCTGGACATCACCATCGACACGGGGCCGGCCGCCCGGGCGATGAAGATCGACTTGCCGCCCTTCACGCTCATCGGCGCCACCACGCGCACGGGCCTGCTCACGTCGCCGCTTCGCGACAGGTTCCAGATTCAGGAGCGCCTGGAGTACTACGACGCCCAGGCGCTGGAGCTCATCCTCCACCGCTCCGCGCGCATCCTAGGCATCCCGCTGGACAGGGACGCCGCGCGCGAGGTGGCCACGCGCTCGCGCGGCACGCCCCGCATCGTCAACCGGCTCCTGCGCCGGCTGCGCGACTTCGCGGAGGTGGAGGGCAACGGCCGCATCTCCCTGGAGCTGGCCAAGAAGTCCCTGGACCGGCTGGGCGTGGACGCCAGTGGTTTGGACTCCATGGACCGGAAGATTCTCCTCACCATCCTGGACAAGTTCGGTGGGGGCCCGGTGGGCGTGGAGACCATCGCCGCCAGCGTGGGCGAGCAACGCGATACGATTGAGGACGTGTACGAGCCCTTCCTCATGCAGGAGGGCTTCCTCCAACGCACGCCCCGGGGCCGGATGGCCACGCACCGCACCTACCAGTATTTCAAGAAGCAGCCACCGCCCACGCCCCAGGGCAGCCTCTTCTGACCTCCCGCGAGCCATGAGCCAGGCCACCTCTCCCGCGTCTCCCGCCTCCGGACCCACCACCCTCCGCGTCGCGCGTGACTTCTACGCGGACCTGATGCGGGCCTCGCAGACGTCGCGCGCGGGCTTCCTCGCCGAGCGCGAGCGCTGGCTGCGCGGCGTGCCGGTGGATGGCCGCGAGGAGCTGCTCTTCGAGTTCGAGATGCTGCTGCGCGCGGTGGAGCGCTACCTCAACCTCACCGCCGTGGTGGACGCCAAGGACCGGCCGCTCGTCACCCGCGACTTCCACGAGGAGCTGGTGGACGTGCGCGACGCCATGGACCGCGCCATCCGCGTCGCCCGCCACCTGCAGGACCCCGACAGCGACCAGAAGATGGTCTTCCGCAAGTACGTGGAGACCCAGCTGGCCGACGATCGGGTGCGCCGCGCGCTCATCGAGGAGGAGCTGGACCAGCAGACCGCCCCGGAGAGCCTCTTCGTGCTTCGAGAGGACCTGGACGCGCTCCGCAACCTCCTGGACCACCTGCTCCAGCTGCCCACCGCGCGGCTCAACCTGTTCCAGGATTTGGGCAAGCTCGCGCTGAAGGAGATCGTCCTCAACCGCTACTTCCGGCCCTTCCGCCCGCTGGAGTTCCGCGTCGAGTACGACCGGCTGCGCTCCGTGCGCATCCTGGACACCCTGTCACAGATGTCAGAGGAGCCGCGGACGGCCTTCGCCACCGCCTTCCTGGGCCTGTTCCGGCTGTTGCACTACCTGTCCTACGTGGACGCGGAAGGGACGCCCCCCGTGCCGCGCCGCGTCCGGGTGCTGCTGGCCCTGGTGCGCAGCGAGACGCACGCCCTGGCCACGTGGATGCACGCGGAGCTGTCCCCCAGGGCGGGCTCCAAGGCGCTCCAGGCCGCCGCGCTGAGGGCCGCGCGGGACCTGGCCAAGGAGGCCGAGCGCATCGGCCGGGAGGTGCTCGCCCACGTGGACCGCGAGCCGGACGCGCCCCAGCGCGCCGCCGCCGCCTTCACCACGCTCCTGCGAACGCAGGTCGTCGCGCTGGTGGAGTCGCTCGCGCCCAACGGCGGGCTGACGGACGGCGTCTTCGACCACCTGGTGAGCCCCCAGGACGCCGCGCTGCGGCTGCGCAAGGACCTGTGGGTCTACGCCCAGCTGTGCCGCGCCGCCGAGGGCCACCTGCGCGCCGACGACGTCCCCGCCGCCGAGCGCGCCCTGGACGCGCTCAAGAGCTTCCTGGGCTACTTCCACGACGGCGGCTACCAGCTGCTGCGCTACGCGGACTACGACGCCTTCGACCGCTTCACCGCGCTGCTGGTGGAGCTGCCCTGGCCGCCCGAGGGCCCCGGCATCCGCTCCCGCCTCGCCGAGGACCTGCGCCGCTTCAGCCAGACGCTCGAGTCCACCTTCCACGCTGTCAGCCGCCGCACCCTCCTGCAGGGCAGGGGCTTCGACCGCCAGGAGGCCGAGGCCCTGAGGGACCGCTTCGTGGCCCCCGCGCCCCGCTGAGCCGCTCAGGACGGGGTTGCGAGGACCCACGCCCACGCGCACCGTATGACGCAAGCCCCCACGACGGGTGCTCATACGGGGCGTGTTTGCTTCCAGCCAGTTCCTTGCGCTATGGACGCCCCCGTGTTGCATGGAAGACACGCTTCGTTACGAAGCGCGTCACGGTGATGGGCGGCGGCGGAGGCGGTGATGGAATCCCGGACACCAATGTCACGGTTTCGGGCGATTTCACCGGGCCTCCAACGGGGGGCGGGTGTCTGGCCACGATGGACACCCACCGCGATGTCAGAAAAAGACCAGCCATTCCAACGGGTTCGAACCACTCAAGGACCCCACGGAGGCCCCCGGGATGTCACGCGGTCGTGGCATGCCACTTGCTGAATCTGCGCGTCGCGTCAGACCACTGTTGAACGATTCCGGCGCCATCTGGCCAGATGACCGTTCGGAAGTCCCGCAGCACGAGCAGCCACGAGGCGACACCGACATGCCCCCGTCTTCCTACAACCAGCGCACCCTCTCGAAGACCGCCAGCCTCCAGGGCATCGGGCTCCACTCGGGCGCGAAGGTGACGCTCACGCTGCGTCCGGCCCCCGCGGGGCACGGCATCGTCTTCGTGCGTACGGACCTGCCCCGGCCGGTGAGCATCCCCGCCCTGGCGGAGTACGTGGTGGACACGGTGCTGGCGACGACGCTGGGCCGCGACGGCGCCAAGGTGGCCACGGTGGAGCACCTGATGTCGGCCATGGCGGGCATGGGCATCGACAACGCCCGGGTGGAGCTGGACGGCCCGGAGGTCCCCATCATGGATGGCAGCGCCGCCCCGTTCGCGGCCCTCATCCAGGAGGCCGGCGTCCGCGAGCTGGACGCGCCCAAGGAGCTGCTCGTCATCAAGAAGCCGGTGTCCGTGGTGGACGGCGACAAGCAGGCCTCGCTCACCCCGTCGCGCCACTTCCGCATCAGCTGCACCATCGACTTCGAGCACCCCGTCATCCAGGGCCAGGCGTTCGACCTGGACTTCAGCGACCGGGACTTCTCGCGCGAGATTTCCCGCGCGCGCACGTTCTGCTTCCTGCGCGACGTGGAGAAGCTCAAGAGCCTGGGCCTGGCGCGCGGCGGCTCGCTGGACAACGCCATCGTCGTGGACGAGGTCTCCATCCTCAACCCCGAGGGCCTGCGCTTCACCGACGAGTTCGTGCGTCACAAGATCCTGGACGCCATCGGTGATGTGTCTCTGTTCGGCAGGCCTGTCATTGGCCACCTGACGGCCTACAAGACGGGGCACGCGCTCAATCACAAGCTGGTGCGCAAGGTCCTGTCGGACCCGAGCTGCTATGAGATTGTCCCGGCGCGTCGCCGCGACGTGGAGGGCCTGGAGCTGGGCCTGCCCGGGCTTGCTGGCGCGCTGGAGCTGGAGCCGCTCGTCGCCTGAAAGGGCGTCTTGCATTTCCTTGCAGGTCGGGGCTGCCTCGACTAAGTCGCGGGCTTATGCCCATGCGTCCAACCCCCGTCATCCTCGCCGCGCTGCTGGCGGCTTCGTTCACCGCCGGTTGCAACAAGGAGAAGGCGCCGGCCACCGCGCAGGCTCCCGCCGCCGCCGCGGCCACTCCGGGTGAGCCCACCCCGGACACCGTGGTCGCCACGTTCGGCGACGGACAGAAGATCACCTACAAGGAGCTCAACGAGCGCGTCTCGGAGCCCCTGGCCAACCTCGAGAAGCAGAAGTTCCAGCTGCGCAAGCGCGGCCTCGAGGGCATGGTGACCGAGAAGCTGGTCGACGCGGAGGCCAAGAAGCGCGGCATCTCCCAGGACCAGTTCCTCAAGGCGGAGATCGACGACAAGGTCGAGGCGCCCACCGAGGAGAAGATCAAGGAGGTCTTCGACGGCGCCAAGGGCCAGCTGCCCCCCGGCTCGACGTTCGAGCAGATGAAGCCGCAGATCGTCGACTTCCTCACCCAGCAGCCCAAGCAGGAGCGCGCCCAGGCCCTGTTCGCGGAGCTGCGCAAGAACGCCAACGTGCAGATCACCCTGCCCGAGCCGCCGCGCCCGCCGGCCGAGCGCAAGCAGGTGGCCGCCACCGGCCCGTCGAAGGGTCCGGACAACGCGCCCGTCACCATCGTCGAGTTCAGCGACTTCCAGTGCCCGTTCTGCAGCCGCGCCAACGCCGCCGTGGACCAGGTCTTCAAGGAGTACGACGGCAAGGTGAAGCTGGTGTTCCGCCAGTTCCCGCTCGACTTCCACAAGGAGGCGCAGAAGGCCGCCGAGGCGTCGCTGTGCGCGGCGGACCAGAACAAGTTCTGGGAGATGCACGACAAGCTGTTCGCCAGCCAGAGCGCCCTGCAGGTGGAGAACCTCAAGAAGTACGCGGGCGAGCTGCAGCTGGACCAGGCCAAGTTCGACAAGTGCCTGGACTCCGGTGAGAAGGCCACCATCGTGAAGACGGACATGGCGGACGCGCAGAAGGTCGGCGTCAGCGGCACGCCGGCGTTCTTCATCAACGGCGTCATGCTCTCCGGCGCGCAGCCGTTCGAGGAGTTCAAGAGCATCATCGACGCCGAGCTGAAGCCGACGGCGCAGAAGTAATCCCGACGCACGGAGGACACGGGCGGTGGCCCAGAAACCCAAGGCCACGCCCCGGCTCGGCGGCGAGGCGGCTTCCCTCGACCTGGAGAAGTCGCTCTCCCAGGGCCTGTCCTCCTCCCGTCCCCTCTCGGCCTGGTTCCACGGGCCGGAGGGGATGGTGCTCCTCCATGAGCCCTCGGGCTTCGCCGGCTTCCTGGCCGGGACGCTCGGGACGTTGTCCGTGGAGGAGGTCTTCGCCCACGTCCTGACGGGCATCCGCAGCGGCCTGTTGGCCGTGCAGCACGGCGCCGTTCGCAGGACGGTGTCCTTCCGGGACGGGCAGGTGGTGTTCGCCACGTCCACGGAGCGCTGGGAGCGGCTGGGCGCGGTGCTGGTGCGGCTGGGGCTGGTGACGCAGGCGCAGCTCACGCAGGCGCTCTCGCGCGTGACGCCGTCGCGGCGCATCGGCCAGGTGCTCACGTCCGAGGGCATGGTCTCCGAGGCGAACCTCTACAGCGCCATGACGTACGTGGTGCGCGAGGTGGTGCTGAGCCTCTTCGAGCTGACGGAGGGCAGCTTCCTGTTCGTCGAGGGGCCCGCGCCCATGGCGGACGTGGTGAAGCTGCCGGAGCGCACGCGGGACCTGGTGCTCACCGGCATCAAGCGCTCGGAGGAGCTGTCGCGGCTCAGGCGCCGCTACCCGGACGACACGCGCGTGGAGGTGGGCCCTGCTGGCGCGCGCGCGGGTGAGGAGCGCTTCTTCCAGCGGATGGGCTCCGGCACGACGGTGGGCGAGCTGCGGTTGGTGCGCGAGAGCGGCGCGCACACGTTCTTCACGTGGCTGGAGGAGTGCGTGCGTGGGGGCCACCTCCAGGTGAAGCCCGCGGCGCCTGCCGTGCCCCCGGCGCCCGCGGTGGAGGGCATGGCCTGGGAGCTGTTGTCCGCGGAGGAGCGCTACAACCTGCTGTTGTCGCTCATCCACCGCGCGCTGCGCGACGCGGGGCAGGACGTGGACTTGATGCGCGGCTTCCTCGACGCGCCGCCCTCGGGGCTGGAGGACGCGTTCTCCGGTGTGGTGCTCGGGCCGGACGGGCGGGTGGACGTGACGCGGCTGCGGGCGAACCTTGCGTCAGGTGGTGAGGCCGTGGCGCGGGCGCTGACGCTGGAGGCGCTGGACGCCATCGTGTCCTATGCGCTGTTCACCGCGCGCAACGTGCTGCCTCCGGACGTGGCGGAGCGGCTGTCCAACACCTACCGCACCCTCCAGGGAGGGCTGGCCTAGCAGGCGCCACATGGCCACGTTCGCGACCACGGCGTTGGTGGTCGGGGGATGCGTGTCATGGGTGTTCTGCGGAAGCTGGCGTGGGGTTTCCTGGTGTTGGGCACGGCGTGCAGTGGCTCGCGCCAGGCCGTGAAGGCCGACGCGGCGGCGACGGAGCCGGGCACGGGCGGCTCCGGTCCCCCGGTGGCGGCTCAGACGGCGTCGGTGTCCGGGCCCTACGTCGACGAGGAGCTGGGGTTCGAAATCATCCGCCCCAGCGACGAGTGGCACCTGGTGGTGACGAACGAGCGCACGCCGGAGGGATTAGCGATTCCCGTCGTCCTGCGCCACCCGCCCTCCAACGCGCAGGTGGTGCTGCAGGTGGCGCCGGAGGTGGTGTCACCCACCCAGTTCGCCGAGCGGCTCGCGGAGGGCCTGCGTCAGCAGCCGGGCTTCACCACCACGGACCCGGTGCCGCTCGCGCTGTCGGACAAGGCGGTGGGCTTCGACTTCCAGGTGGGGGAGGGCGTGCACGGCCGCGTCGCCGTGCGCGAGGGACAGGAGGGCCGCGTGCTGATGATGCTGGCCACCTGGCCCGCGCTGGCGCCCGCCGGTGACATCCAGAACGTGGATGCCCTCATCCAGGGCATCCGGCCGCTGCCGGAGCGCAAGAAGCCGCTGCCGGGCACGGTGCCCCAGGCCGCGCGTCCCTGAGCTTCCTCCGTTGCTGGAGGCAGCCCGGCGCGCCCGAGCCTCGAGCGGCGCCGCGCGCCTGAGGGGTACGCGCAAGCGCCGCTGCCACGAGCTCCACGAAGGCGTGGGGCTCGCGGACACCGCCGACAGGAGGCGTCAGCCGCGCGTGGACTTCTTCGCGCCGCGCGCCTGGCGAGCGGGCTTCGCGGGGGCCTCGGCCACCTCTTCGCCCTGCGTCTGCGCGCGCAGCCGCACCCACTCGACCAGGGTGCGCACGCCCACGCCGGTGCCGCCCTTGGAGAGGTAGCCGCGCTCCTTGGGGCTGTTGGACGGCCCCGCGATGTCCAGGTGCACCCACGGCGTGTCGCCGACGAACTCCTTGAGGAACAGCGCGGCGTTGATGGAGCCGCCCCAGCGCTCGCCGGAGTTCTTCATGTCGGCGACCTCGGAGCGCAGCGCGTCCTTCTGCAGCTCGCTCACCGGCAGGCGCCACATCTCCTCGCCCGCGGTGCGCGCGGACTGGAGCACCTGGTTGACGGTGTCGTCGTCGTCGCCGAAGGCGCCGACGATGTAGTTGCCCAGCGCGACGATGCACGCGCCCGTGAGCGTGGCCAGGTCGATGACGGCGGACGGCTTGTGCTCGCACGCCCACGTCAGCATGTCGCCCAGCACCAGCCGGCCCTCGGCGTCCGTGTTGGTGATCTCCACCGTCTTGCCCAGCCGCGACGTGAGGATGTCACCGGGCTTGTACGCGTTGCCGGCCGGCATGTTCTCGCACGCGCCGATGAAGGCATGCACGGGGAAGGGCGGCTTGAGCTGCGCGATGACCTGCATGGCGCCCAGCACCGCGGCCGAGCCCGCCATGTCCGTCTTCATGTCCACCATGCCCTCGGTGGGCTTGAGCGACAGGCCGCCCGAGTCGAAGGTGATCGCCTTGCCCACCAGCGCCAGCGGAGGCCGCTTCGCGTCGCGCGCGTTCTTCGGCGTGTACTCCACGTGGATGAGCCGCGGCTCCTCGGTGCTCCCGGCCGTGACGCCCAGGAACATGCCCATCCGCAGCTTCTCGATCTCGCGCTGACCGCCGATGGTGATCTTCAGCCCGTGCTCCTTGGCGGACTTGCGCGCCGCCTCGGCCAGCACCGTGGGCGTCACCGCGTTGGGCGGCTCGTTCACCAGGTCGCGCGCCCAGTTGGCCGCCTCGGCCACGCGCTTGCCCAGCGCGAGCGCGTCCTCGAGGTCACGCGACTTCTCCACGCCCTCGGGCAGCACCAGGGACACCTTGACGGGCTTCTTCGCGCCCTTCTCCTCGCGCGCGGAGGACTTGTACTTGTCGAACTTGTACGCGCCCAGCTCCAGCCCCTCCACCACCGCGCGCACCGCGTCCGCCTGCGCGTCCGTGACGGGGAGCGCCACCACGAGCGAGGCCACCTTCAGCCGCTGGGCCGTCTTCGCCGCGCGTCCGGCGGCCAGCCGCAGCACCTCCGGGTGGAAGCGCGCGCGGCTGCCCAGGCCCAACAGCAGCACCCGGCCCGCCGGGATGCGGCCGAGCGTGTGCATCACCAGGGACTGGTCCGCCTTCGCCTTGAAGCCCTCCTGGGTGGCGGCGCCGCGCAGGCGGCCCTCCAGCGCGCTGTCCGCCGCGACGAGACCCGCCGGGGCACCCTCACCCAGCTCACCCTCGAAGAGCGGGATGACGAGCAGCTCGCCATTCGCAAGGGAGGCGTCGCCGGAGACGAAGGAGAAATTCATGGGCCGATGGACTCCTGAACGGATGAGGGAAGACGAAAGGCCGCGGACTGTAACGCCCGCCCTGTTGCACGCAAAGCGTTGGATTTCATTCGAGCGTTGCATTGCCGCGGGGGGCTGGGTAGCAGTCAGGCAATGCCCACCTTGCTGATGCATCTGACCGCCATCGAACGGTTGGCCGCCAACCCCGGAGAGCTGCCTCCGGAGTGGGTGCGTGCGCTCTCGGAGGACCTGCCCTACGCGCGCTTCGGCGCCGCGCTGCCGGACCTGCCCCTGTGCGAGGGCGTCCGAGGCGGGCTCGCCGCCTTCCTGCCCGAGCGCGAGATGCCGCTGTTCTCGCGGCTGTACCACGAGCGCGCGCCGGTGGGCTTCGGCCTGAAGATGGCGGAGCTCGTCGCCACGGGCGCGCTGGTGGGCACCGAGCCGGGACTGGCCCTGCTGTCCGGCTACTTCACGCACCTGTGCATGGACCGCCGGCTGCACCCCATCGTCGACCAGCTCGTGGTGAAGCACCGCCGACGGGGCGAGCGGGCGCTGGCGGCGCACCGCGACATCGAGTGGGCGCAGACGCTCTTCTACCTGCGCGAGCTGCACGGCGTGGACCTGCTCGGCACGCCCCGGCTGCGCGAGAAGTGTCAGGTGGTGAAGAGCCCGGGCTTCCCGTGGCGCGGCATCGGCCGGGGCATCTACGAACTGGTGCGCCTGTCCTCGCAGGAGCGCGTGGGGCAGGCGCCCTCCAAGGCGGACGTGGATGGCTGGGTGCGCGGGCTGTACGTCTCCGGACTCTTCCTCTCCAGCCCCGTGGGCCGCACGCGCGCGCTGCCCGCCTTCGCCCGCCTGTCCTTCCAGGAGCTGTATCGCAACGACACCTTCGACTTCGCCCAGGAGGTCGAAGGTGCGCTGGAGTCGGCGCGTGGAGTCCTTCGGAGGTTGCACGGCTACATGGCCAGGGGCACCTTCACGCCTCGGACGCGGGCGCGCTTCCTGGAGGCCTTCCCCGAGGGAACGCTGGGGGTTCGAGCGGCTTGACGCACCCGCCCCACGCCCTGCGGTGCCAGGGCGTTTCGCGCGCAGAGCAACCGTCCTGCCGAGCCTGCCTGCCGTCGGGGAATGCCGCTGTGCGAGGCGGCTCACCGCTCCTATCCTCGTGGAGGAATGACGGTACTTCTCCTCATGGTGGTGGGCGGGCTCGCGGGGGCGTTGGGAGCGATGCTCGGCATCGGGGGCGGCATCGTGCTCGTGCCCGCGCTGGTGCTGGGCTTCGGGCTGCCGCTGGAGGAGGCGGTGCCGGCGAGCCTCATGTGCGTGGTGGCCAACTCGTGCGCGGCCGCCGCCGGCTATGTGGACAACCACCTGAGTGACATCCGGCTGGGGCTGACGCTGGAGCTGGCCACGGTGCTGGGCGCCATCGCGGGGGGCCTCGTCGCGGCGCTCATCGCGCCGGCGATGGTGGCGGTGGTGTTCGGCCTGTTCACGCTCTACGTGGCGCTGCAGATGATTCTGCTGCGCTCGCCCCGACGCGAGCCGGCGACGCTGGACGACTACCAGCCGACGAACTATCCGCTGGGCATCTCCGGCTCGTTCGTGGCCGGTGGCCTGTCCGCGCTGCTGGGGGTCGGCGGAGGGCCGCTGAAGGTGCCGCTGATGAGCTACGGCATGCACGTGCCCTTCAAGGTGGCCAGCGCCACGAGCAACCTGATGATTGGCGTGACGGGCGCGGCGAGCGTGGCCGCGTACGCGCTGCGCGGGCACCTCAAGCTGGCGCTGGTGTCGCCGCTGGTGGTGGGCGTGCTGGCCGGCGCCTATGTGGGCAGCCGGCTGATGCCGAAGGTCCCCACGGCGGTGCTCAAGCGGCTGTTCGCGCTGGTGCTGCTGACGGTGGCGGGGCAGATGTTGTGGAAGGGAGGGGCGGGACTGTGGCCGAGCATCTGGGAGTGAGGGGTGAGGACCCGGACGGAGAAGAACCTCCAACGGTCTCCGCGGTGATGGCGGAGCCTGCGAGGCTGACGCACAACGCGGTGGCGGCGACGTCCGCTCCGGCCGCGGCGGAGACGGCGCCGGAGCTGGAGTCGGAGCCCGTCACCGCGAGCACCCTGGAGGCACCCGCGCCGAGCACCCCGCGCGTGCGCGACAGGGCGCTGGCCGGAGACCGGTGGATTGCCCGCGTGCTGCGCGTGGGCGCGGTGCTCAGCGGCGGCATGTTCGTGCTGTCGCTGGGGCTGGAGGCGCTGCCGGGCTCGGAGAGCACGCACGTGGCCATCGACCAGCTTCGCAAGGCGGCGGCGTCGCTGCTGCTGGTGACGCCGGTGGCGCGGCTGGGCGTGGCGGGCACGCTCCTGGGCCTGCGCGGAGAGTGGCGCTACGCCGTCATCGCCGCGGGAGTGCTGGGCCTGTTGGCCCTGGCGGTGGGGGCCGGCATCCAGGCGTGACGCGCGGCACCCCGTGAGGCGGTGGGGCGCTTCAGGCGCCCCGGGCGGCGAAGTGGGCGAGGATGTTGCGCACCTTGGCGACCTCGTCCATGCGCCCCTGCTCCTCGTAGAGCGGCAGCACGGCCTCCAGCTGCTCCCGGGCCGCGGGCAGGTCCTGCGTGTAGTAGCAGGACAGGCCCAGGTCCCACCGGGCGCGCGCCTCGTGCACGTGGTCGTGCAGCTCCTGGTACAGCTCCACCGCGCGCAGCAGGTGCGAGCGCGCGCCCTCGTGGTTGCCCAGCAGGCCCTCGGACTCGCCGAGCAGCAGGTGGCCCAGCGCGAGCGCCTCGGGGTCGTCGCCCTGCTCCAGCAGGGGAATCGCCTCGAGGAAGCGCTTCCGGGCCGGCTCGTACTCGGCCTTCTCCATGCGGATGTCGCCGATGTCGAGCAGCAGCCGCGCGGTGCGCCCGGTGTTGCGCGTCTGGCGGTAGAGGATGAGCGCCTCCTGGTACTTCTCCTCGGCGGCCTCGGGCTGGCCCAGCGCGCGCAGGGACTCGCCGACGCAGGCGCGGCACATCGCCTCGCCCTCGCGGTCCTTGGTCTCGTTGAAGAGCATCGCGGCCTTGGCGATGAGCTCCAGCGCGCCGCGGTGGTCCTCGAAGTTCGCCTTGGCCACGCCCATGCCGAAGTACGCCTGGGCCAGGCCCGGCTTGTAGCCGGCCTCCTGGAACATCCCGAGCGCCTCCTCGTAGCACTGGCGGCTGGCGGCGTGGTCCTCGAGCAGGCCGTGCAGCTCCGCCAGGCTCACCAGGCCCTGGCCCACGGTGGTGGGCGTGCCGGTGATGCGCAGGGTGGCCAGCTGGTTCTTCTGCTTCTGGAGCGCCTCCAGCAGATGGGCGCGTTCGGTGTCTTCGGGCGGGTGCATGCTCACGCGTCGCCACCCTTGCGGCGCCGGGCCGCCTTGTCCAACGAATCGTGCTTCTCGCTCCCGTCAGCGCCATTGACGCCTGGCTGAGCGCCGCCGCCATTTCCAGTGGCGCCGTGGGCACCCCCGACGTGGCGCTCCTTCTCCACCTTGTCGGCCTGCTCGTAGCCCAGCAGCGGGGAGAAGAAGCAGTCCTTCTTCGTGTACTCGTCGAACGCGAAGGCGAAGCGGTAGCTGGCCGCCGCGCGCTGGTTGCAGTCGGTGCGCTCGCAGAAGCGGCAGGAGATGCCGGAGGGGATGGCATCCTTGCGCAAGTCATTGGTGGGCAGACCGTACGCCAGGTACTTCGCGTTCTCCGCGTGGGTGCCCAGGCCGATGGAGTAGGCGGTGCCCTTGACGATGGAGCCCTCCGTCGGCTGCAGCTGCACCTTGGCGAAGCAGAAGTACGTGGTGCCGTCCGGCATCATCGAATACTGCCGGGTGAGCTGGGACGGGTTGAGGAACGCCAGGTGCACGGCCCACTTGCCGCAGCTGCCGCCGCCGCTGGCGAAGCGGATGCCGGTGCCGCTGTAGCGCTTGGAGATGTTGCCGGCGATGTCCGAGCGCAGGAAGTGGAACGGGATGCCCGGGCGCTTCGGGTCCGACAGGTTGCACAGCCGGTGGGCCACCGTCTCGTAGGTGGAGCCGAAGATGCTCGACAGCAGCTCCACGTCGTAGCGCGTGCGCTGCACCTCCTTGAAGAAGTCCCCGTACGGCAGCATCAGCGCGCCGGCGAAGTAGTTGGCCAGGTTCACCTTGATGAGCCGCGTCGTCTCGCCGTGCCGGGTGCGCCCCGCGCCGAGGATGCGCTCGACCAGCTTCTCCTTGTCCAGCATGAGCAGGCCGATGGACGCGGCGATTTGAAACTTCAGCGGCTGCTCGGTGAGGTCCGGTGACAGCGTGAGCGTCTGCTCCTCCGGGTCCAGCCGCCGCACCACGGACGAGCCGCTGGGCGAAGCGTCGATGAGCACGCGGTAGCCGAAGCGCTTCTCCAACAGCTGCATCAGCTGCCCGCTGGTGAGCTGGCGCTCCAGGCTCACGTCGCGCCGCAGGGCCTCCGCCTGCTCCTCGATTTCGGGGAAGTAGTTGCGGTGCGTCTCCAGGAAGTCACTCACCTCGTCGAAGGGCGAGTAGTCGAAGCGCACGCCGGGCACCGTGCCGTTGCCGGCGCTGCTGCCTTGGGTCCGCGTGCGCTCCTCCACGTTGAGCTGCGCGAGCACGTTCTCCAGCTGCGTGCGCGTGTTCTTGTAGAGGTTGAAGAGCGCGGCCACGGTGCCGGCGAGCTTCGGCTCGGCCGACAGCGACTGGAGCGACTCCGGGTCGATGTCCAGGCTCTTGAGCAGCGGCTCGTCGAGCAGCTTCGCGAGCGCCTCGTCCACCCGGCCCTCGCCCAGCGTGGACATGAACTGCTCGGGGTCCTGGTCGAAGTAGCGAAGGGCCTTCCAGAGCAGCGGGAAGGGCATCACGCGCTTGCCCTTCTCGATGAGGTTCAAGTAGGCGGGGGAGACCCCCAGGTCCTTCGCCGCGTCCGCCTGCTTGATGTTGCGGGCGAGCCGCAGACCCCGGAGCTTCAGGCCCACGTTGGCGTTCAGTGCGTTGTCGTTCATGGCTGAGTCGGGTCCACCACAGGGCGCGCCTGGCCCTCGCGCCTCACGGACCCTTTCAACCACTTTGCAAATCGATTTACCGATTTGCAATCAGCGTTTTTCGACCGCGCTCCCCCTGTGCGGCCGGCGACGGAACAGCCAACTGCCACCTGTCCGATACCTGTCGAGCATGTGCAACCACATGTAATCGTTGCACTTTGTTCTCGCGCGGATGTGCGTTCCGGGCGGTGCTCGACGCACCTTGTCAAGTGTTTACCGCCGCGATGCGGCATGCGGTTCGCATGCGTTGGTAAACGAGTTTTCGCGGTTTACAGGGGTGATGCGGGACAGGGCTCAGGGGATCAGCCTTCGGAAGATGAGCGACACGTTGGTGCCGCCGAAGCCGAAGGAGTTGCTCATGACGGCGTCGACCTGGGCGGGCCGGGCGGTGTTGGGCACGCAGTCCAGGTCGATGCGTGGATCCAACCGCTCCAGGTTGATGGTGGGCGGCAGCAGGCCCCGGGTGAGGGCGAGGATGCTGATGACGGCCTCCGCGGCGCCCGCCGCGCCGTTCATGTGGCCGGTCATCGACTTGGTGGAGGAGACGGCGACGGAGCGCGCGGCGTCGCCGAAGACGTGGTGGATGCCCTGGACCTCCATGAGGTCGCCCACGTCCGTGGAGGTGCCGTGCGCGTTGATGTAGCCGATGTCGGCGGGGCGCAAGGCGGCGTCCTTCAGGGCCGCGCGCATGCTGCGTTGGGCGCCCTCGTGCTCGGGGGCGGGCGCGGTGACGTGGTGCGCGTCGGCGCTGGCGCCGTAGCCGGTGAGCTCCGCGTGGATGCGGGCGCCGCGGGCGCGTGCATGCTCCAGCTCCTCGAGGACGAGCATGCCGGAGCCCTCGGCGAGCACGAAGCCGTCGCGGTCCGCGTCGAAGGGGCGACTGGCGGCATGGGGCGCGTCGTTGCGCAGGGACAAGGCCTGCATGGCGGCGAAGCCTCCGACGCCGAGCAGGGAGATGGGGGCCTCGGCGCCTCCGGCCACCGCCACGTCGAAGTCGCCGCGCTGGATGCCGCGCATCGCCTCGCCGATGGCGTGGGCGCTGGTGGAGCACGCGGAGTTGGGCGCCCAGGAGGGGCCCTTGAGGCCATGGCGCAGGCTCACATAGCCGGGGGCCATGTTGATGATCATCTGCAGGACGAAGAAGGGGCTGATGCGGTCCGGCCCCTTCTCCAGCGCGCGGCGGAACGTCTCCTCCAGGCTTCCGATTCCACCGATGCCCGAGCCGATGATGGTGGCGATGCGCTCGGCGTTCTCGGGGGTGACCTTCAGGCCCGAGTCCTCCAGGGCCATGTCGGAGGCCACCACGGCGAAGTGGGCGAAGCGGTCCATGCGTCGGGCCTCGCGCCGCTCGATGTGGTCCTCGACCTTGAAGTCCTTCACCTCGCCGGCGATGCGGCAGTCGAGCGCGCTCGCGTCGAAGAGGGTAATGGGGCCCACGCCGCTCTGGCCGCGCACCAGCGCCTCCCAGCTCTTCTCCACGCCCGTCCCACAGGGGCTGATGAGCCCCAGTCCCGTCACCACCACGCGCCGCTTCTGCATCCGCCGCTCCCTTGCATGGCACGCCAGGAGAACACACGGTCCGGCCGTCCGTGGGCCCTCCTTCTTCGCGACGTGCGCTCGATGCCCCTTTGTATTATGGGTATCATTCCATCTGGCAAGCCTCATTGTCGAGGAACGTGTGGATGTCCGGTTCTGGGACGATGAGGGTCATCATTTCATCGAGGGAGAGGCCATGAGCGAGGCGGAGAGCGACGCGCGGACCCGGACGGTGACCTGGCGGGACTACCGGGAGGGGGTGGCGGCGGCGAAGACGATGTCGGGGCTGGAGTACCTGCGCGCCATCGTCCGGGGGGAGGTGCCGGGGGCGCCGATTGCGTCGCTGATGGGCTTCGCGCCGGTGGAGGTGTCGGAGGGGCGGGCGGTGTTCGAGGTGGAGCCGGGGGAGTACCACTACAACCCGATCGGGACGGTGCACGGGGGATTGGCGGCCACGTTGTTGGACTCGGCGCTGGGGTGCGCGGTGCACAGCACGTTGCCGGTGGGGGCGGGCTACACGACGTTGGAGCTGCACGTGAACATGGTGCGGGCCATCTCGCAGGACACGGGGAAGCTGACGTGCACGGGGGAGGTGATTCACGTGGGAGGGCGGGTGGCGACGGCGCAGGCGAAGCTGACGGACGCGAGCGGGAAGCTGTACGCGCACGGGACGACGACGTGCATGGTGTTCAGGCCCGCGGGCCCGGGTGGCCGGGAGTAGGGCGGCGATGCGCTACGCACCCGAGCACAAGCAGGCCACGCGCGAGAGAATCCTGGCGGCGGCGGAGTCGCTCTTCCGGAAGGAGGGGTTCGCGGGCGCGAGCGTGGAGCGCGTCATGCGCGCGGCCGGGCTGACGGTGGGCGGCTTCTATGCGCACTTCGCCTCGAAGGACTCGCTGCTCGCGGAGTCGGTGCGGGCGTTCTTCCAGCATCAGCACTCGCGCTGGTTGGGAGGGCTGGAGGAGCTGCGTGGCGCGGAGTTCCTGAGTCACTTCGTGCGGCGGTACTTGAACCGCCACAACCGTGACGACATGGAGGAGGGCTGCATCCTCCCCTCCGTGTTGTCGGACGTGACGCGGGGCACGCCCGAGGCGCAGGAGGCGCTGGGGCGGGGCGTGGAGACGCTCGCGGCGGAGCTGGGGGCCCGGGTCGCAAGTGGGGAGGGTGTCACCGGGAGGCAGCGCGCGCTGGCGACGGTGGCGCTCCTGTTCGGGGCGATGACGCTCGCGCGGGCGACGAAGGCGACGCCGCTGTCGGATGAAATCCTGGAGGCGGCGCGCGCCTTCCTGCTCGCGGGCGCGGGGGCTCCGGAGAAGAAGCAGAGCGACTGACGTCGAGTGAGCTGTGCCCACCCCTGAGCATCATCGGCGGAGTCGGTGGCTCCGAAGACGCAAGGTGATGGGATCCCACGGCAGCCCGGTGACCTCTTCCTCATGCAGGAAGGGTTCGAGGACCCGCGTCATCTCCCGATAGGGCAGCGGGATGGCGTGATTTTCGGTGTCGATGGCTTCGGGCCACTCTCCCAAGGTGACCAGAATTCGCTCCTCGTCCACGGCTTGGACAGAGACACCTGGCAAGTCGAGCTGTTGCTCCACAATCTCGCGACCTCCAAGCTGACTGAGCAACGGCTGTCCCAGAAACGTGAGCCAGTAAGCGCCTCGTGCGCGCGTACCGATGTTCCGACTGGTGTCTCCCAGACGTGGGAGGTCCAGGCCTAGGTAACGTTGGAGCACCTCTTGGACCTGCTTCCGGAGGGAGAACCAGGCCCCTGATGAGGAGATGAGCGCGGGGCTGGCGTAACCAAAGCTGAACGGAAGCTCACGAGCAATCTCGAGGGCCAGGGTGCGGAAATGCTCCGGGCTATGTGTCATGAGGTACTCGGTGGGGAACAAGAAGCAGAGCCCACTCGTTGCCCTGTCGTCGCGTGAGAAGATGGGGTCATCGAGCTTTCGACCGTCGTATCCGAAGTGGTAGTCGCTGGCCCCGCCGGGCAACTCGGACAGATCAACGAGCCACTCGCCCCCCCAGGCACGTTCGACAATTTGCTGACGGATGTGCGTCCACCCTGCTTCATCCAAGGGGAGCATGTCTCCATCGTCCGCTCCATACCACCCCAGTGCCAGGGGAGGGATGGCACGCCGGTACTTCTCCAGGCAGGACCAGACGCGGTCGGCCACATCCCGGTGTGAGTGACGCATGAAGAAGCAGAGCGCGAGTCCATCACGGGCCACCAGGTCTCCGTGCTTGTTCATCAGTCGGATGACTGGAAGCGAATCGCTCATTGTGTGATTCCCCATCGAGGCGAAATCATGACTGCCTCTCCTTTCAGGGCCTCTCTGTAGACTCGTCCCTGGTTCGAGCCCTGGTAGGCGCTCTTCTCCCCATAGAGAGTCCACCGGGCCTCATTCGAATCGGGGCAGGGGAACTTGAAGTCCAGGATGAGGATTGAGCTCAACAGGTTGGAATCGGAGTGCAGGACCACATCCGGCTTGATGGTGCGCCACAAATCACGCGTGCAGCCCTCTGCGAGAAGTCGAGCCTCTTCGCTTCGGCTGATGGTCTCCAGGAGGTCTGCATGAGGATAGTAACGATAGCGTTGCTCGATGCTGAAAGGCGCCGTCCAGGCTCGCTCCAGCACCTCGCGAGCACATTGGAGCGCCAGCAGGTGCTTGCGCTTCCCAAGGGCCATGGCGCGGGTGACAACGTCACCGCAGCCATCTCTCTCCACTTCCTCACCGCACTCTCTTCGGGTCGGGGAGCGCCCGCCGAAGAACTCATTGTTCACCTGGCGCTCCGCCTGGATGGCGCAATCCACGAGATGCTCTTCAAGCTCATCCACTGCATTGTCATCCTTCAGCACGACAAGCAGAACTGGAGCGAGTTTGATGAGTTGCGAGGCCGTTTCCTGGGTCGCCGCAGCGCCAGTCGCGCTACGCGACACCGCAGCCGCATGGCGAAGCCTCGCAGCGGTTTCTGTGTCGAGACGTAGGTCGACATGCCCGGATCGACTCGGGTTGCTCGCGCACGCTGTCAGCAGGACCAGGGAAAGGCACCATGGCGTGGGCTTCCGGGGATGATGTGGCATCAGGCGCATGAAGTCGGAATGCACGGCGCGGAATCTACCCGTCGCCCTGTGAGTCCGATACGGCGCAGTCATGGGGCGGGGCTCGTGTCCAACGGAGAGGCCCGCGCGGCCTCCAACGCTCCGAGTCCATCGTGCGCCAAGGGGCCTCGGGGGGAGACACGCATCGAGCCATGGGATGTGCCCGCGCAGGCTCTTGAGGGGCTCGGATTGCGGCCCTCCCTCGGACTGGCGCGTCTCGGCCCGAAGGACCCACTGTCCCAGGTCGCTCGGCACCGATCGCGTCCTCGGCGCGCGGAGGGCCCTTCCCACACGCTCGCAGCGAAGCGCCGACGGTCGCTCCCGCGCACGCTTCGCTCCAGGCTAGGGTTGTGCCCGTGATGTCCCCCGCGCGCATCCGTTCGATGCTCCCGCTGCTCTGCCTCGTGGCGCTGTCCTGCCTCGGCGGTGTCCGCCCGCGCGCGGCGAAGGACCCGGCGGCGCTGCGCTACAACCTCACCTACGTCCGCGAACCCACGCCCGCGCTCGACGTGGAGGTCGTCCTCGTCCGAGGCGCACCGCGCACCTTCCGCTTCACCCGCCCCGGCGGCGTGGACTCCGTCAGCGCATTCCGCGAGGACGGCGAGCGTCTCGACGTCCCGGTCCGCGACGGCCTGGTGCAACTGCCCCGGGACATCCGCTTCCTGCGCTATCGCTTTGCACTCGAACCCCGCCGTCGTGGACACGGCTGGGACTTCTTCTCGGGGAGCACCGAGGAGGACACGTGGCACCTCACGGGCCGCATGTACCTCATCCGCCCCAACCTGGCGCCACCCGACCTGCGCGTGGAGCTCGTCGTCGAGGGCATCGATGCCCTGTTGCCCTGGCAACCGGATGACACGGGCCTGTACCACCTGCGCGCCGAGGACCTCGTCGACTCGGGGTTCCACGCCTTCGGCGGACGACGGTGTCAGGTGGTCCTTCAAGACGCGGTGCTGGACGTGGCGGTGCTCGGCCACTTCACCCACCTCGACGACGCGCGCGTGTGTCACTGGCTGAAGCGGACCGCCGACGAAGTGCTCACCGTGCGCCGCGCCTTCCCCTATCCCCGCGTCACCGTGCGGGTCATCCCCGTCCCCGGGCGCGAGGGCCCCGGCCTCTTCGGCATGGTGCTGTGGAGCTCTCCACCCAGCATCTCGCTGCTCGTGGGACAGGACGCCACCGAAGCCTCGTTCGAGCGCGACTGGGTCGCGCTCCACGAGATGCTCCACCTCGCGCATCCCGCCATCCTCCCGCGCGTGCCGTGGTTGTCGGAGGGGCTCGCCACCTACCTCACTGAGATGGCGCAGGTCCGCTCGGGAAGACAAAGCGCCCAGCGCGCCTGGGGCGAGCTGGTGGACGGCTTCGCGCGCGGCCGAGACGTGGCGAAAGCCCGCACCATGAAGGAGGTCGTCGCCGACAGCGACTTCTCCCCAGGCACCTATTGGACCGGCGCGCTCTTCGCCCTGCATCTCGATGTGGAAATCCGCCGTGTCACTGGAAACCGACGTCACCTGGAGGATGTGTTGGAGGGGCTCGCGGCGCGGGGGAGCACGTCCACCTTCGGTGCCTTCGGCGTGGCGGTGGACGAGGTCGCGGGGCGGCCGCTGTTCGATGCGCTGCTCGCCCGCCACCTCGAGCGGCCTGCTTTTGTGGAGCAGGAAGGTTTGCTACAAGCGCTGGGCGTGACGACGGGCGACGAGGGCATCCACTTGGTGCCGGCCCGTGACAGCGCGCTGCGCGAGGCACTGGAAACGGGTGGGTGTAACCCACGTGCGGGAAGTTGCGTATCGGATGCATCCGCGATTCATCGACATCCGTAGATGAGGTCCGCCATGTCCAGAACGACGCTGGCGCTCATCGCGCTTCCAGATGACTCGCGCGCTCGAGCAGTAACCCCCTCAACGCAGTACCGAAAGGAAGCAACCCCATGAACGCGAAGGCTCTTGCGGCGATTGTCGGCACCCTGTCCCTGGCCTCCCTCGCCACCGGCTGTGCCTCCACCAAGTCCGCCGAGGCCCAGCCGGCCGCCGCGGAGAAGGGCGCCGAGGGCAGCTGTGGCGCGCAGAAGGCCGAAGGCGACAAGGGCGCCGAGGCGGGCTGCGGCGCGCAGAAGACCGACGGCACCACCCCCGCCGCGACGCCGGAGAAGGGCACCGAGCACGCCTGCGGCGCGGGCGGCTGCGGCAAGAAGTAGTCGTCACGGGCCGCATCCAGGCCCCCTCCGGGCGGTGGGAACATCCGCTCCCACCGCCCGGTTTCGCATCAACCCCGTAGGAGGTCCCCCGCCGTGGTGGCGACGTACGCGCGAAGACACGGACTGAAGCCCCTGGGCGCGGGCATCGGCCTGCGACGGAGCTTCTACGAGGAGCTGCCGCGCACGCAGCGCACGCTCGACTGGGTGGAGATCATCCCGGAGAACTTCCTGTCGCTCGGCGGTCGTCCCCAGCGCGCGCTGGACGCGTGCGTGGAGCGCTGGCCCGTGTTGCCGCACGGCGTGGGCCTGGACATCGGCGGGCCGGACGCGCTCGACGTCGACTACGTCACGGCGCTGGCCGCGCTGGTCGAGCGCGTGGACGCGCCGTTCTTCTCCGACCACCTGTGCTACTCGCGCCTGGGCGGCGTGTACCTGCACGACCTGTTGCCGCTGCCCTTCAGTGAGGCCGCGGTGGAGCACGTCGTGCCGCGCGTGCGCGAGGTGATGGCCCGCGTGGGCCGCCCCTTCCTGCTGGAGAACCCGAGCTACTACGCGAACATGCCCGGGGGCACGCTGGGCGAAGCGGACTTCCTGCGGCACGTGGTGGAGCAGGCGGACTGCGGCTTCCTCCTGGACGTGAACAACGTCTACGTCAACGCGCTCAACCACGGCTACGACGCGCGCGCCTTCGTGGACGCGCTGCCGCTCGAGCGCGTGGTGCAGGTGCACCTCGCCGGCCACACGCGCTACCCCGACGTCATCATCGACACGCACGGAGACCGCGTCTGTGACGACGTGTGGTCGCTGTATCGCTACGTGCTCGAGCGCACCGGCCCCGTGTCGACGCTCATCGAGTGGGACCAGGACATCCCGTCGATGACGGCCGTGCTGGACGAAGCGGACCGGGCGCGCGCCGTGCTCGGCGACACGGAGCGACGATGAAGCCCGAGCTCAAGCACTTCTTCGACGGCATGGGCGCCTACCTCGCGAAGCCGGGCACGGCCTCACTGGAGCAGCTCTACGCCAGGCACCCGGGGTGGGACGCGCCCGCCCGGCGCGTGTCCCTCTACGGCGACTTCGTGCGAGGCCACGTGCGAGGCGCGGTGGAGAAGCTCTATCCGCTCCTGCGCCGCGCGGTGGGGCCGGAGGCATGGACCTCGCTCGTGGAGGGCTACACGCTGACGCGCCCCGCGCGGCACCACGAGGTGAACCGGCTGGGCGAGGGCTTCCCCGCGTTCATCGCGGACTCGCTCGTGTCCCACGGCCTGCCGGCTTACTCCGCCGAGCTGGCGCGCTTCGAGTGGACGGACTTCGCGGTGTTCTCGTCCCAGGCGCCGTCGCCGGCCCGCGTGGAGACGCTGACGCCGAACCCCACCCTGGCCGTGCTGGAGCACACCTTCCGCCTCTGCGCGCACGTGCGGAGTCGGGGGGAGGGTGGGGCGCCCGAGCGCGGCGAGGAGCTGGCGCTCCTGTGGCGCCACCCCGTGGACCTGGTGACGTACTACCAGGAGGCCACGCCGCCCACGCTGCTCGTGCTGAAGATGGCGGTGGAGGGCCTGTCCGCATCGGACGTGACGGCGGCCACCGGGATGCCCGAGTCCGACGTCCTCGGCGCGGTGGCCCGGCTCTCCCGCGACGGGCTCGTGCTCACGCCGGGCGGGTGACTCAGGGCCCTCAGTCGCGGACCGAGCACACGCGACCGTCCAGGGTGTCCTCGCAGCGCGAGGCGCCCGGGCAGTCCAGGTCCTCGACGCACGGCACGGTGCACTGGCGCTCCACGCACAGGCCCGAGGCCATGCCCAGCCCCTGGCAGCGCTCGTCGTCCATGCACTCCGCGCCGAACTGCAGGAGCGCGCTGCAGCTCAGGAAGCGCTGCGTGTCCGGCAGGCAGCTGCCCGCCTGGCAGGTGAAGCCCGCCTCGCAGCGGCTCGCGGCGAGGTCGTCCTCGTCCACCGTCTCCGTGCAGGACTTCACGCACGTCGGCCCGCCGCCGACGAGCAGCATGCACGCGGAGCCGTCATCACAGCTGCGGCCATTCACGCACGCGCCGCACTGGGGGCCGTTCGCGTTGCAGCGGAAGCCCTTGCACGACATGCCCGCGCCGCACTGGTCGTCCTCCACGCACTCCACGCAGCGGCCACCCGGGCCGCACACCAGGCCGTCCTCGCAGCCCGTCGCGGCGCACCGGTTCACCAGGTCCGCGCGGGGCTGCAACTGGACGCGCAGCTCCTTCTTCTCTCCCGAGCCGACGCACGCCGAGGAGCGCACCTCCGGAAACCCCATGCCGACGATGGACAGCTCGTAGCACCCGTCCGGCAGGGGGCCCACCTGCACGCGCCCCTTGCCATCCAGTTGCAGTTGGTCCAGGTGCGTGCCCAGCACCGTCACCTCCACGCCCGCCACCCGCTCGCCCTGGGTGGACCGCGCGCGCAGCTCCAGGAAGCCCGCGGCCTTCGGCTCGACGCGCTCGACCTCGAGCGCCTTGCCGGCGGAGACCTTCACCTTCACCCGCGTCGCCTTCTCCCGCGTGGCGACGACGAACAGCTCCACGTCCCCGGAGGGGACCTTCTCCAGCTTGAAGCGTCCCTGGTCATCCACCGTCGAGCGCAGCTGTGGCGCGCCCACCACCGACACCAGGGCGTGCGCCGGGTCGTACTCCGACAGCGCCCCTTCGATGGTGCCCAGCCGCAGGGGCGCGTTCTCCAGGTTGCCGCACGCTCCCGCGCCCAGGGCCAGGAGGACTCCCAACGCGATGTGCAGTTTCGAGCGCATCAAAAGCGGTACCCCACACCGGCCCAGCCGCCGGTGAAGCCCACGGCCTGTCCCTTCCCGTCCAACACCACGTACGTCAGCATGAGCTGCGCCTGTCCCACCAACTCCAGGCGCTCTCCCACCCTCAGCACCACGCCTCCGACCACGCCGGGGCTGACCGTGAAGAAACTCTGCCCGGCGGCGTACGTCTCCACATCGAAAGACCGCCCCAGGTACAAGGTGGCCACACGCGGGCCGGCGAAGAGCGTCAGCCGCTCCCAGCGCCACAGGTAGGGGAGCGCCACGCCGGCGGAGAACGTCGTGTAGCGGAAGGGGACCGTGTCCTCCGGCAGGAGCCGCAGCGAGCGGCGGCCCGTGCTGAAGCTGACATCGAACAAGAGCCCGAAGTCGCGCAGCGGACGGTCCTCCAGCCGCAACGACACCGCCACCTCCGGCGCCATGGGCAACAGCTCCCCGCGGCTTCTCGCGTCCGCGAAGGTGAACATGCCGCCCAGCAGCGACAGCGAGCGCCGGGGGAAGGCCTCCGACAACAGCTGCTCCAGGGGCAGCCGCTCCCCGTCACCCACCTCCACCTCGCGGCGCACCAGCACCGCGTCACCCTTGGTCAGCTCCACCGTGCGCTTGCCCGGCACCACCGCCGCGCCGCCCGGCAGCTCCGTGCGCGGCTCCCCGTCCACCTTGAGCGTGAAGCCATCCAGGCGCGGGTTGTAGGAGAACAGCTCCGGCCGGCCCGTGCGGGAGATGCTGCCCGACAGCACCACCGGGTCCGCGCCCACCTCCAGGATTTCCGCCGACGGCCGCTGCCGTCCTTCCGTGAAGGCGAACGTGCGCCGGCGCGCGTAGTCGTGCGCCTCCGTCGCGGTGACGGCTCCGTCCGCGTTGCGGTCAGCGCCGCCGCCCAGCCCCTCGACGAGGAAGTGCGTGTAGATGTCGTTCTGCAGGCCCTCGTCCTCGCGCGCCGTCTCGCCCCAGTCACAGGCGGCGAACACCATGGAAGCCCGCGAGGACTCCTCCAGCGGCCGCGCGTAGAAGCCGGACTTGATGCCCGACAGTTCCTTCTCCAACTCCTTGGGCAACAGCGACTTGCCGTTGCCGCTGTGACACGAGGCCAGCACCAGCAGCCGCCGCCGGCTGGAGAGCGCGTCGAACTCCGCCTTCAGCGCGTCCATGGACAGCGCCGTCTGCGCGATGGCGCGGTAGGACGCGTCCCGCGTCACCAGGAAGCGGCGCAGCTCCCCGGTGGCGTCGCGCGCCAGCGTGCCGTGCGCGGAGAAGTAGACCACCACCACGTCATCCGGGCGGTGCGCCTCCTTCCGGAGCTGCCTGAGCGCGGCGAGGATGGCCGCGCGTGTCGTCTCCTCCGGCCGCGTGAGCACGCGCACCTGGTCGAAGCGGCCCTTCGTCGGGTCCAGCATCGCCGCGGCCAGGTCCTTGGCGTCCTTCGATGGGTAACGCAGCCCCCGCCAATGGGGGTCGTCGAACTCGGAGATGCCCACGAGCAGCGCCATCCGCCGGGGCGTGTAGGCGCTGGAGAGCGCCTCTTCGTCGAGCCGCAGCGGCACGAGGCCGCCCTTCTCCGTCCCCAGGGACGAAGGAGTCGCGCACGCCATCAGCGCCGCCAGCAGGATGGAGAGCAGGGGCCTCACGGTGACTCGGTCAGCGCGGATTCTCGCCGCTTCCCACGCGCACGTCGAACCTCGTCACGGCGAGCGTGCCTTGTTCCCATCGCTCACCTCCTCCCACCAGGACCCGCCTCACCTCGTCGGGCGAGGGCTCCAGGCCCGAGGGGGTGGCGGCCAACCACAACGTCACCGGCCCCGATTCCCCCTCCAGGCTGACGCCCGACAGGCCCTGGGGGTCGCGCAGGTCATGGGTCCCCGCCTCCAGCACGAAGGTGCCCAACAGCTCCGGCTCCTGCTCGGCCCGCTGCTGGAAGAGCAGGCCCGTGCCCGCCTCGGTGGCGTGGTAGCGCAGGAGCAGCACGTCGCCCGGGGCCACCTGGGTGTCCGGGTCCAACCGCCTGAGGCTCCCGTCCGCGCCGCGCGCCACCACCGCCAGCTCCAGGGCAATCTTCCCCACCTGGCCCTTCACGCCCGGCGCCAGCGAGTCCGTGCCCACCTCCACCCCGGCGCCCGACTGGCGCACCCGGGGCACCACCACCACCGCGACGAGCGCCGCGGCCACCGCGCCCGCCACCACGCCCCAGCGCCGCGCGTCCCACCGGGGCGGTGCGCGAAGCTGCTTCTTCACCCGCGCCAGGCCCACCTCGTCCAGGGGGGCCTGGGGGCGCGGAGGCGCCAGGGCCAGGAGCACCGCGTCCACCCGCCCGTCCAGGACGTCAGGGCCGGAGTGGGTGGCGAGGTAGCCCTCACACGCCTCACACGCGGTGGCCAGGTGCTCGCGGAAGTACGTCACCGCGTCCGGCTCACGACGGGCAAGGGCGCCGAGCGCCTCGTCATCCAGGTGTCTCATGACCTCTCACTCCCACCGACCGGCGAGCACTCGCCGCAGCAGCTCTCTCTTGATACGACCCCGGAAGCGCTCGAGTCTCATCGTCACGGCGCTTTTGCCCACGCCCATCTGCTCCGCAATCTCACGCGCGGACAGCTCCCCTTCGATATAGAAAAGCTGCACTGTCCGCTTCTCCTCGCCCTCGGGCAGCTCGGCGATGAGCTGACGGACCACCTCGATGTCGCGCTCGAGCTGCAGGGACTCCGGCACGGGCGGCACCGCCTCCGGCTCCGGGTCCGCGATGTCGTCCTCCAACCTCCTGAGGTGGGCCTTTCGCTCCAGCCGGGTGCGCGCCCGGTTGCGAGCGATGGACAACAGCCAGGCCTCGAAGGCCCCCGGCTCCTTCAGCCGGGGCAGCGCCCGGAACGCCCGGACGAAGGACTCCTGGATGACGTCCTCCACCTCGTCCGAGTCCAGCGGGGCGAACCCCGCCACCAACCTCGCCACGAGGGGGCGGGTGCGCCGATACAGCTCACTGAAGGCGGAAGTCTCCCCACTCGCCGCGCGCCGTACCCACTCCGCCAGTCCCTCCGTGGAACCCACCTGACCTCCAGACCCCCGGGACGGCCCGGTGGCCACGCTGCATTTCCCGTCCCCGGGGCCGCTCCTGGAGGAGGCGGACGAGGGCGGACCGCTTCCTACTGGCTCCCGGGGGGGCGTCGGGAGGAAGAATGGGCCCCGCCGTTCCATTTCGAAGAGGAGCCCTGTCCGCCATGCGCGTCATCAACTTCAACCCCGGTCCCGCCGGCCTGCCCCTTCCCGCCCTGGAGCGCGCCCGGGACGAGCTGCTCGACTTCCAGGGCTCCGGCATGTCCGTCATGGAGCACAGCCACCGCGGCAAGGAGTACGAGGCCGTCCACGACGAGGCCATCGCCCTGCTGTCGGAGCTGACGGGCCTGCCGTCCACGCACCAGGTCCTCTTCCTCACCGGCGGCGCGTCGCAGCAGTTCGCCCAGGTGCCGATGAACTTCCTCACCCCCGACACGAGCGCGGACTACCTCATGACGGGCGTGTGGAGCGAGAAGGCGCTCGACGAGGCGAAGTACTACGGCAAGCCCCGCGTCGCGGCGACGACGGTGCAGCCCGACAAGCACTACACCCGCGTGCCACGCCAGGACGAGCTGTCCCTGGACGCGAAGGCCGCGTACGTCCACGTCACCACCAACAACACCATCTACGGCACCCAGTGGCACACGCTGCCGGACACCGGGCCGGTGCCGCTGGTGGCGGACATGAGCTCCGACTTCCTGTGGAAGAAGATGGACCTGTCGCGCTTCGGGCTGGTCTACGCGGGCGCGCAGAAGAACCTGGGGCCCTCCGGCGTCACGCTGGTGGTGGCCCAGAAGGACTTCATCGCGAAGGGCCGCAAGGACATCCCGAAGATCTTCCGGTACTCCGTCCACGCGGAGAACAACTCGCTCTACAACACGCCCCCCACGCTGGCCATCTACCTGGTGCGCAACGTGCTCGCGTGGATGAAGGACGTGGGCGGGCTGGGCCAGATTGAAGCGTGGAACCGCCAGAAGGCGGACCTGCTCTACGGCGCGCTGGACACGCACGCGGGCTTCTACCGGGCCCCCGTGGAGCGCGCGTCGCGTTCAGTGATGAACGTCGTGTTCCACCTGCCCACGCCGGAGCTGGACGCGGCCTTCGTCGCTGACGCGAAGCGGCAAGGAATGGTGGGGCTCAAGGGCCACCGGACCGCTGGAGGAATCCGGGTTTCCACGTACAACGCGGTGACTGTGGAGAATGTGCGCACCCTCGTCACCTTCATGGAGCATTTCGTGAAGACGCGTGGCTAGTGTGCGTCGGAGCACGTGAAACAACCCACTTGGAGGGATTCATGAAAGCCACCCTGTCCGCCGTCGCGCTCTGCCTGCTGTTCGCCCTGCCTGCTTCCGCCGCTCCGGGAGAGGCCCAGGAGGTCGCCGGGGTGAAGTTCCCCGGAACCGCCAAGGTGGAGGGCAAGGAGCTGAAGCTCAACGGCGTGGGCCTGCGCAAGAAGATGATGTTCAAGGTCTACGCGGTGGGCCTGTACGTGGAGACACCGAGCCAGGACGCCGCGGCGCTCGTGTCCGCGGACGAGTCCAAGCGCGTGCGCATGTACATGCTGCGCGACCTGGACAAGAAGAGCATCACCGACGCCATCGTGGAGGGCTTCAAGAAGAACGCGGGCGACAAGCTGCCCGCGCTCCAGGAGCGGCTGAACACCTTCGCCAACGCCATTCCGGACGTGAAGAAGGGCGAGGAGATCATCCTCACCTACGTCCCGGGTTCCGGCACGAGCGTGCGGAGCACCAAGGTGACGGAGCCCATCTCGGTGGAGGGCAAGGACTTCGCCGACGCGCTGTTCTCCGTGTGGCTGGGCAAGTCGCCGGTGGACGGCGGCCTGAAGGACGGCATGCTCGGCAAGGACTGAGCCGCGCCTTCGTGTCGTACACGCGCCCCATGTCTCCCTCGGGAGGCGTGGGGCGTTTTCGTGAGGGGGCGTGGGGCCTTGAAATACGTGGGCACGTGGGCCGTAGTGGCCTGTGTGGGCCCGGGTGCACGGCGACGCCGGGTCTGATAGCAACCCGCCGGTCAGGAGGATGACATGGGAATCTGCTCGTGGCTGGTGCTGGGAGGGCTCGCGGGGTGGATCGCGAGCATCATCAAGGGAACGAACGCGAGGATGGGAATCTTCGCCAACATCGCGACGGGCATCGTCGGCTCGATGATTGGCGGCTTCCTGTTCAGCCTGCTGGGCGGGCGCGGCGTGACGGGGTTCAACCTCTACTCGTTGGCGGTGGCCACGGTGGGGGCGGTCATCCTCATCAGCATCGTCCAGGCGATACGCAAATAGGCGCGCTCAGAAGAGGCTGAGCTGGGGCGAGGGCGGTGGCTTTCGCGGCGGGCGCTGGAAGGTGTCCGGTGCCGGCTCGGTGATGTACGAGGTGCGCAGGCCCACCCTGCGCGCCGTTGTCTCGAAGAGGCGGTGGATGGTCTGGGCGTAGAGCCCCTCGCCTCGCATGCGGTGCTTGAAGCGGGAGTCGCTGAGCTCCCCGCCGCGCGTCTCCCGGATGCGGTGGAGCACGCGCTCGGCGCGCAGGGGGAGCCTGGCGCGAAGCCGCTCCTCGAAGACGTCCTTCACGGGGCCGGGCAGGCGCACCAGGGTGTAGTGGGCGCGGCGGGCGCCGGCCTCCTTCGCGGCGGTGAGGACGCGGTGGATGTCCTCGTCGTTGAGGCCGGGGATGATGGGCGCGAAGGAGATGGCCACGTCGATGCCCGCGTCCGCGAGGCGGCGGATGGCGAGCAGCCGCCGCTGGGGCGAGGCCGCGTAGGGCTCCATGGCGCGGGCGATGTCCGCGTGGTGGAAGGGCAGGCTGATGCTGACCCACAGCCGCGCGTCGCGGGACAGGCGCTGGAGCACGTCGAGGTCGCGCTCGATGAGCACGCCCTTGGTGACGATGCCGACGGGGTTCTTGTACTCGGCGCAGACCTCCAGGCACGCGCGCGTCAGCCGCATGGAGGCCTCGAGCGGCTGGTAGCAGTCGGTGACGCCGCTGAAGACGACGGTGTCCCCCTTCCAGGAGGGGCGCTCGAAGGCGTCGCGGAGCAGCTCCGCCGCGCGCGGCTTCATCACCAGCTTCGTCTCGAAGTCGGTGCCGGCGCCGAAGTCGAGGTACTGGTGGGTGGGGCGCGCGTAGCAGTAGGCGCACGCGTGCAGACAGCCCCGGTAGGGATTGACGCTCCAGTCGAAGCCCACGTCCGGGCTGTCGTTGTGGGAGAGGACCTGGCGGCTGTGGTCCTCCCAGACCTCCAGCTTCGCGGGAGGAATCTCGTCCAGGTACTCCACCGCGGTGCTCGCCCAGGGGTTGGGCGGATTGTCGACGGGGCGGGCTTTCACCGTCCCAGAGTGGGACTGAAACTCCGTTCAGTCAAGTCCCATGTCTTTCAGGTCGGGATGTCTGTCATTCCAACACGGCTTCGGCTTCATGCGCCCAGATGGGCGAGCATGACGTCCTTGTCGCCCGTGGCCAGGGTGTACGGGGGGCCGGGAGGGATGACGTCCTGGCGTGCCGCGACGCCCTCCACCGCGTCCCGGGCATGGACGAGCTGCACCCCGGCGCCGCCTCCGCCGAGCACGAGCGGCGCGCCCATCTTCAGGTCCAGCACCACCACCTGTCGTCGGGCGGGGCGCGGCTCCGCCATGTCCACGACGACGAAGTCCCCCGCGAAGCGGCGCTGGTCACAGCGGAAGACCCAGAGGTTGCGCTTGCGCTCCAGCAGCGCCTTCACGAAGGGCTTCTCGTTGCTCTTCAAGGCGTAGCGCTCGGAGAGCAGGGCGGCGGTGGAGAGCGGATAGCCCTCCTCCTTCACCAGCAGCAGCGCCCACGGGTTCGCGTGCCGGAGCAGAGGCAGCAGGACGGGCAGGACGATGGGCGGCTCGCGGGGCATGCGCGGACGGGCTCGACGAGCCACACAGCTCGTGTCGGACGGACATTCGAACACACCACCGCGTGTCTCGACGATGGCGGTTGTCTCAGGACTCCCTCAGAATCCACGGCTCTGGTAGAGGGGCGACGCTGTCAACCTACTCCTGGAGTCTCCGCATGTCCCGGTTCTCGCGCCACGCGCTCGTACTCTCCCTGTTGCTCACCTCCACCTCGGCGCTCGCGGGCTCGCAGTGGGCGCAGGCGCGCACGGTGCTCAACACGTGTGGCTACTTCAGCACCTCGCAGGCGGAAATCACCCTGACGTACCGCAACGACGATTTGCCCTGGGGCACCCGCGTGTTCCTCATCTACGGCTGGGGCGGCAGCTCTGGTCCGTCGAGCACGTTCGACTGGGCTCCGGCGCCGCAGACCGTGGAGGTGCCCGCCGTGGCGCCTTGGCACTGGGGCACCACCGTGACGGGGGTCATCCGGTCGCGCTCGTCCACGCAGTACACGAGCCTCAACTACGTCTGGAAGGTGGTCCTCCCGGACGGGCACGAGTTCTACGAGAAGGGCAACGGCTCCACCTACGGCTACTACGCCGCGGACTTCTCGCAGGTGCCCATGCCGTGCACCACCACCGCCGGCACCTTCGTGGGCAACGCGACGCCGCTGACCATCACCACCGTCGTCAAGGACTGACGCCGCTCGTCCCCGCTCGCGCCACGGGGCCTCATGAAGGAAACCCTCGCTTGACGTTGTGAGTCACCACGGGGGGACCTTCTCGAAAAGGGGCCCCCAAGGTAAACCCTGTCCCCGAGGCGGCCACTCGGGGCGGCCGGCAGGAGAGGGGGACGTCTTCGTGTTGAGCGAACGTGGTGCCGAGCGGGAGTACCTTCACGACAACCTCCGCAGCGGTCTGAAGACCGACACGCGCCTGGATGGCGTGATGCCCCACCTCGGGGTGGGGTGGATCGCCTGGGACAGCGGGTTTCGGGGCTCGGGCCTGCGCGTGGGAGACCGCATCGTCGCGGTCGACGGCGAGCCCATCGTCACGCCTCCGGACATGCCCACCCGGCAGCGCACCGGCCCGTATCTGCTGGGCCAGCACGCCGAGAGCCAGACCTGGGCGCGGCAGGGGCGCAAGGAAGGGGACCTGGTCCGCTTGCGAGTCCTGCGCAGGCGCGCGCCAGGGGACGGCTGGGAGACGCTCGAGCTCAGCGGCACGCTGCGCCATGAGCGGCTCTGGAGCATCGGCGAGACGACGAAGCGAATCCTCGGGCCGGGTGGGCCCGAGCAGCTGGGCCGAGACGGCTTCGACGAGTCCTGGTCGGGCTGGGTCGACAAGCGTGTCTCCGAATGGGAGCGCCTCCTCGACGGGACCTTCGGCGTCTGGCGCACCGCGCGCGGGACGCGGATGGAGCTCGCCAACCACCTGGCGCACAAGGCGCGCGTGGACTACCTGGTCGAGCACTTCCCCGGTCCCCTGGCGACGGCGATGCGCGACGACTGGGAGCGGGTGCGGGACTGTCTCGACGGCGACCTCGTCTCGCTCCCCGAGGGCGCCCTCGACTTCCGCAGCCGGGGCGAGGAGCAGGTCAAGGCCATCGGCCTGCGGGCCACCGCGGCCTGGAGGGCCCTGCTGGAGTCGCGCGCCGCGGAGACCCTCGGCGTGTTCCCCGTCGTCGACCCCTTCCGCGGCGACCGCTCGGTGGTGACGGGCAAGCTGGTCGCGCTGCCGCAGGTGAGCCAGCGCGACTGGATTGTCGACATGGGCAATGCCTATCTGGCCTGGAACCAGTCGGGGGCGTGGGTCTTCTGTCCCGTCAACACCCCGGCCATGGCCCGGGTCTTCGCCGCCATGCATCGCTATCAGCGGCTCGTCTCTCCCTCGATTCGGGGCGACATCGCCCTGCTCGGTCGCATCCTGCCGGATCCGCGTCTGCTCGCCGGCTCGGGGCGCACGGCCGCGGGGCTGGAGGTGGAGCCCGTCGCGGCCCTCATCGGCGGCGCGGTCTGCGTCGACGTCACCGACACGCGCGAGGGTGGGCCCCTCTTCGCCGGCGAGGAGTCGCTGCGGCAGGAGACCTCGGGGCCCCTGTCCGACGACGCGAGCCCGCGCGCGGTGCTGGAGGCGATGATTGCCGCCGTGAAGCGCGGCGACCAGGAGACCTGGAACGGCCTCTTCGCCGACTGGCGCGCCGTGCCGGACGAACAGCGGCCCATCTACTACCCGGTCTACACCTGGAACGGCCGCGACAGCGAGTGGGTGCGCTCGCGGCGCCTGCTGCTCGACAAGGTGCTCGACGCGCGGGTGCACTGGTGTGGCGACGCGCGCACCGTCATCCGCGGCGACGAGGCCCCGGGCCTGCCGCGCATCGAGCAGGTGGAGCTGGAGGTCGACCACGTCGGCCTCTTCGAGGGCCAGACGCGCACGTTCAACTCGGTCGAGGTGCACCGGCGCTGGGAGCTGCAGCGCCGCGCTGGCGGCCCCTGGCGCATCACCAGCCAGCAGAGTCTGTGAGGAGCACCCATGGGTGGGTATTCGAGCCGAGTCGCCGAGCTGCAGGACCAGATGACCCGTGCCGCCGAGGGCGCTCCGGACACGGTGAAGCGCGCCTTGGCGGAAGGCCTCAAGCGGGCGGGGCGCGCGGCGGAGGACGCCCTGTCGGCCCTGCTCGACGCGAGCGAGCGCGCCAGTGCCGGCAACCTGGGCACCTGGCGAAAGTGGCAGGACCGCTGCGCCACGGCCCGGGCGGAGATCAGCCGGGCCTTCGGTGATGCCGCCAAGGACCACCTGCTGACGCCGCCCCTCCAGCTCTTCTGGTACCAGGCCCTCGAGCACGAGATGGCCTTCTTCGACTCGCTCGCCAAGGTCCAGACGCCCCAGCTGCACGACGACCTGCTCGTGCATCAGGACGTGCTCAACAAGATGCTCGGGGAGCTGTGGGACAAGTGGACGTTCCTCCTGTCCAAGGACGTCGCGTTCGAGAACGACCAGCGGCAGGTGGTGCAGCAGGTCGCGCAGATGGCGCAGAAGATCGTCGACGACCTGGCCCCCGGCGCCGTCAAGCGCCTCTCCGAGGGCGTCGCGCGCGCCACGTCGAAGTCGCTCGACAAGGCCCGTCAGCTCGATGACAAGCACCTGGGCGGCAAGGGCATCGACCTGGCGAAGTTCATCACCTCGCTGTTCGACATCGACATCCCCGACGGCATCGACCGGGATCTGCTCGACGCCGTGCAGGGCGGCTCGGACGTCTACCAGACGCAGAAGGGCCACTACCGCGCGCTGGTGGCGACCTACCAGAGCCTGGTGCAGGCGGAGAAGGGCAGCGTCCTGTTGCTCTTCAACTCCACGCGGGCGGAGGTGCTCACGTACTACGACAAGAACGACCTGGGCAAAGCGCGCGTCCTGCTCGACCAGGCCAAGGGGCATCTCTCCGACTGGGCCTCCCGCGTCGCCACCTCCGCGCAGCGTGGCGAGGCCTCGGGCTTCAAGGACAAGGTCTGCGCGGCGCTCGACACCGACTGGAAGCTCACCGAGGAGCTCGACGGCAAGTTCCGCGACAGGTTCAAGGGCATCTTCATCCAGTCGCTGGGCAGCGAGACCATCGAGCAGCTCGCGGAGTCCTATCTCTTCAGCAAGCACCTGGAGGAGGTCACCCGCAGGGGCGCGGCCAGCACGCTCAAGGCACTGCCGGGCCGACTCCAGAGCGAGGTGGACCGGGCCGTCGACCAGGGGCTGAGGCCGCTGGATGACCTGGTGGACCGTGTCCCGGAGGAGGTGCGTGCGCTGGCGCGGATGGAGAACCAGGGGTTCAAGGAGCACGTGCGCGCCCGGCTCAAGGACCGCATCCAGACGCTCCTGCCCATCATCATCGAGCTCGCCGAGTTCCTGGAGCCGAGCAACCTCTCCCGGGACTTCAGCCGCGACGAGCTGACGCGCGGCCTGCGCTGAGAAAACACGAACCGGGAGGCCTCGACAGAAGCCCCCCGGTCCGGTGTGTCACTCACGAGGGACGCGGAGCGAGTGCCCCGCTACCCGGCATGTCGACTCAGAGCGCCGCGCAGGTGGACGGCACCTGGAAGCCGTTGGTCGGCGTGGTGCTGGCCGAGCCACCGGAGACGGCGTTGCTGCCCAGGCCGAAGGCGGCGAAGGCCGTCCACAGGCGGCACACGTCCTCGCCGTTGTGCAGGGTGGTGGCGGCGCTGATGATGCCGTCGCGCACCTGGGTGAACGTCGGGCTGCAGGGCGTGCGCTTCAGGCCCTCGGTGAAGTACAGCATCATGCGCTGGTTACCCGCGTTGCCCTGGGCGTTGTAGAGGTTCGCGTCGAAGCCCCAGTGGTTGACGAGCGCCCAGTAGGCCTCCCACATGCCCTGGGTGAACACGGAGCCCACGCCGTGCGGCACGGCCATGCCGTTGATGCTGGCGTACGTCCACGTGTTGCGCGTGGAGTCGAGCGTGTACGGCTGGGTGCGGATGCCGTTGCCCGTGGTCGCCTGGTTCAGCGCGTAGGTGCCCACGCCGCGAATCTTGTTCGCCGTGTCACCCGTGCGCGCCGTGTAGAAGAGCGAGAGGAAGTCGCTGATGCCCTCGCCCGGCTGCTGACGGTTGGAGAGGCAGGACACGTTGCTCGGACCGCCGACCAGGCGGTTGGAGATGCCGTGGCCGTACTCGTGCACGATGATGCCGCTGTCGAGGTCGCCGTCCTTGTCCGGGGTGGGCGCCGTCCAGATGTACATCTGCATGCGCGGGGGCGAGCCGTCCGCGGGCGTGGAGAAGTTGGCGTTGTTGGTGCCGCTGCCGTCCTGCGCCTCGGCCCGGACGTAGTCGTTGCCCGCGCCGCCGCGGCCGTAGTTGTTCTGCTGGAAGTTGCCGGCCACTTCGTTGAAGCCGTACTGGTACTGCACGTCGTGGATGATGTTGTTCCAGTAGAACAGGTTGGTGACGGCCGCCGGGATGTACGTGGAGGGCGCGCCGGTCAGGTTGATGGTGAAGACGCAGTTGATGGCCGCGCCGCAGTCCGGCTGGGAGGCGGGCGCCGCGTTGTTGGCGTCGCGGTCCTCGTAGGCGTGGACGTTGTTGCCGCGCGGGATGGTGTACTCCGCGCCAGCGACGCCGTTGGTGTCATGCCAGCCGTAGGGCGAGGCGACGGCGTTGGCGGGGTTGGTCACCGTGACGCGGCCATCGGAGGGCGGCAGCGGCGAGGTGTGGTTGGGGCTCTCCACGGGCACGGGGTAGACCTTGTACGAATCCGCGGCCACCCAGTCGAAGCGCGTGAGCACCTCGCCCGTGTTGGCGTCCACCGTCACGTCGTAGTCGTGCTGCGAGTCCAGCGTGGACACCTGGAAGTGCCACACCAGGCGCGCCTCGCCGCGGCGCATGGGGAGGATGGCCAGCTGCGCGTTGATGGGCTCGCGCGACAGGCCGTCCACCTCGACGCCCGTGCGGCGCTGCACGCCCGCCTCGGCCTGCAGCGCGCGGGGCTGGGCCGCCAGCTCCACGCCCAGGTGCCGGGCGAGCCCCGCCACGGCCTGACCCGCGTTGATGCGCGGCTCGGTGCCCGCGAGCGCCTTCTCGATGGAGGGCAGGAAGTCGCTGTGCACGCCCAGCACGCTGCCGTCCTTGGCGACGTTGACCTGGAGCTGCGCGTTGTAGACGGGCAGGCCCTTGAAGGTCTGGCGCAGATACAGGTGCGTGGCCCCGCTGACCTCGGAATAGACGCGGTCCGTGACTTCGAACGTGGACACGTCGCTGAGGCTCAGCCCGAGCGCCTCGTGGTGCTTCTGGACGAAGTCCAACGCGATGGACATCGGGTCACCGCTGCTGGGGCCCGTCAGCGCGCCCACGGGGTTGACCAGCGAGCGCACCAGGCCCGTGGACTCGTCCGTCTCGACCATCAGGTCCGGGATGCTGCGGCGCAGGGACTCGACGTGCGCCTTCTGCGTCGTCGAGAAGCTGAAGCGCGCCTGCGCGTTGTAGCTGGTGCGCGCGTCGAAGTGACGCTCGCCACCATGTGCGTGCTCCGGCGCCACTGCGAACGCCGTGGACCCCGAGAGGGTCGCCGTGAAGACCACCGCCTGGAACAGCCGCCTTCGGTATGCACCTACGGACATGTCGTGCTCCTGCGCTGCGGGTGAAGTCGCCCCGTGCGGGGCGGGACTGGCAGTATGAGGAAACACGCATTTCTGGTTTAATGCAAATCAACGGAAATACGTGAAAAATACGCTTAAATTGTAGATGTGGTATTGGCGCCGCCGCGCGTCGGGTGACGGATGCGGCGCGGACGGGCGTGCGTCCGTGGGTGCGGGAGGACCTTGGGAGGTGTTGGTGGCGCGTGTCGGGGTGGCAACTTCCCCAGCAATTTGGCGCTGTTCAGGCGGCGCGGGAGGGAAGGGAGCAGTCGCCAACGTCCTTGACGCTCCCGGGGGGCTGCGGTACACCGGCCGGGTCGCTCGCGGTGGTAGCTCAGTTGGTAGAGCACGAGCTTCCCAAGCTCGGGGTCGAGGGTTCGAATCCCTTCCGCCGCTCTTGAAGGCCGGTAGTCCTCGAGGAGACTCGGGACTACCGGCCTTCTTGTTTCCAAGGGCTACATCGCGATGCAGCCGTAGACCTTCTCGTAGTGGACGGTCTGGGTGCCGGTCAGCACCCGCTCGGGCACGCTGCAGCCGCACTGGAGCTCGCCGACCTTGGTGAGCTTCGCGGCCTCCGCGTAGTACGTGATGACGTAGTCGCGTCCCGTGATGTCACGACACGGAATGGCCTGCGCCTCCGTCTCGGATTCGACGCTGACGTCGTCCTCGACTCCGCCGCAGCCTACGAGCAACCCCATCGCCAGCAGTCCCGCCATGATTCCAGCGCGCATGTGTCTCTCCGTTCGGGGTGTGGTGGGGGTTACATCGTGCAGGTGTACCGGACGAGGCAGCCGCCCGAGTACACCGGGGTGATCGTGCCGAACTCGCAGAAGCCGGGGCCCGGGTAGACGATCTGGGGACAGTTGGCCTTGGCGGCGCGGGGAACACACTCGAAGCCGATGAGGCACGTGCCCGAGTAGATGGGGTAGAGGTCGCCGTCCTCGCACAGCGGAGGCATCACCTCCGGGCAGATGGGAGGCGGCACGCGGCCACCCGCCATGCTGGTGACAGTCTCTTCCGAGGTCTCCGCGACGGGTGCTTCCGGACCGCAACCAACCAGCGCCAACAGGCCGCACATCGCGGCAAGACGTCCAAGGGTGTTCATCCAGGCTCTCCGTGTCAGACCCGCCAAAGCGGCGGGTGTACGGAGCCTCTACCAGCCGCGTCTGACGCCTTCAAACCCAGCACACGCCGAGTGCGGATGTCGCAAGGCTCACGCCGCCGAGAACAGCTTTGTCTCGTGCGACTGCAATGACACACCGTTGGACGGCGGACGTTACAGGCAGTCACCGCTCAAGGGGCCAAGGCTCAGCGGCCCCGTGCTCCAGCCATACTCCGCGGGCTGCGGCCCTTCACCCGGCACGAGCTGCACCTCGAAGAAGAAGCTCCTGCCCTGGTCGAACGGATACTTGCCGGCCTGCAGCTTCCAGGGGCGCGCGGGCTCCTTGCCGGCCGTGATCTCCACGCCACCGCTCAAGGGACGCCAACGGCCCGCGGGCTGCTCCGTCATGTCCTGGAGCGTCTCCACGACGCGCTTGTCCGCCGCGAGGGTGATGCTCTTCGGCAGCTGCCCCGGCCGGAGGAACCACCAGTCGGACGTGGTGCCCAGGATCTTCTCCCGGATGCCCTTCTCCTCCACCAGCACCGAGATGGCCTGACGCCACTTCTTGTATTCATCACGCGCCTTGAGGGCCTTGAGTCCCTGGGTGTCCTCGTCGATCTTCGGCAGGATGGCCTTGGCGTCCAGCTCCACCGCCTTCGACAGGTCGCCCAGCGCCAGGTAGATCCAATTGCGCTCGTAGGCGCAGGAGTCGAAGTCGTCGGCGTCCTCCTGGCCCTGGTTGAGCAGGGTGGTCGTCCTCGCCCGGTTGAGCCGCGCATAGGCGTTGGACGGGTCCTGCTTCAGCGCCTTCTCGAAGAGGGCGTGGGCTTTCTTGTAGTCGCCCTTGCCATACGCCGCGAAGCCCTGGGCATTGGCCTCCGGGGCCTTGGCGAGCACGGGCTGGCTGATGCCCAGACAGAGCATCATGAGCAGCGAACCTCGGGTGGGTTTGCACAGGGAGATGGGTATCACGCTCACGGCTTCTAGCACATTCCGTGTGGGCTGGAATGTGCCGCGGTGCCGTCGGACCGACGGCCAGTTCCAGGTGGCGCAGCGAGATTTCGATGGTACGCTTCGAGCGGCTGGTCTTCACTCCGAGTCAATGAAAGGTCAGTCCCAGTCTCACACTCAGCGAGCTCCTCATGTTCCATGTCGGTGTGCGTCTTGTTCTCCTCGCAGTCCTCTCCCTCATCATTCCCTCCGCTGCGATGGCTGCCAATGCCGTTGCGGGCACTGCGTCTCATGGCCAGGCCATTGCTGCCCCAACGGGGACGAGCGTCAGCGATTGGAACGTCCTGCTCGTCCCGAGGGGAATGGGTTTCCAGGAGCTCGGCTCCGAGGGTGACAATGCCCTCCTTCGCTTCGAGGTATCGGCTCCTCCACTCAACAGCACCGCGTGGTCGGTCTCCGCCCGTTTCAAGTATCGAAACAGCAGTGGGAATGGCACCTGGTATTCCGGCAGCGTCGATTATCTGCTGGTCCGCAAGAGCGTGAGCGTCGGCGGTACGCTCACGAATGGTGAGAGCATTGCCGTGCCAGCGGGCACGTCGATGGCTGACTGGAACATCATCGTCAGCCCCGCGTCGGCCGGGCTGGAGGAGACCGGCGCCGAGTTCGACAATTCGCTGCTGCGGTTCTCGGCGTCCTACTCCGTCGTCAACAGCTCCACCTGGCAGATCCAATCCACCTTCAAGTTCCGCTACTCCAACCAGGGCCTGTCGCTCGTACACTCGGGACAGGCGAGCTATCTGCTGGTCCTGCGCGACGAGAGCTTCGTTGGCTCCACCACGCATGGCCAGAACTTCACGGTGCAGGGCAATACCTCCGTGAGTGACTGGTCGACGCTCGTGATTCCCTCGAGCGTGGGCCACGAGGAGCCGGGCAGCGAGGGTGATAATGCCCTGCTGGGCTTCGATAGCGCCGTGGAGGTCGCGAACACCAACCAGTGGCGGCCGTTCGGTGCATTCAAGTACCGGTTTCATAACGGCGACGGAAGCTGGCAGATGGGGCCGCTCAGCTACATCATCGTCCGCAACTGATTCAAGAGGTGGGGTGGCCGGGTGTGGCGCCCCGCCTGCGCACGCGGCGCGCTACACCTGGGCGCGCCGTGGCTCGTCGCGGCGGTCCGGGCGTACCCTCGGAGAATCGCTCACCGAGCAGTTCGATGAATCGCGCCAGTGGTGCGGAGCGCTGGCGTGAGGCGCGGGTGACGGCGCTCCAGCGGCGTCGGATTCCCCGAGGGGTGAGTCGGACGGTCCGCAATCCCTGGCGTTGCGTCGGCAGCATCCACTCGGGCAGCGCCGTGACACCGATGCCGCCGCGCACCAGCTCGATCAGCGCCTCGGTGAGGGGCACGGGGGAGACACGTTGCGGCTCGAGCCCCGCGGGCCACAGCACCCGCGTGAAGACATCGAGCTGTTCCCGGGGCGCGGCGTAGGTGAGCAGGTGTTCGCGCACCAGGTCCTGCGCCGTGACATGTGCACGCTGCGCGAAGGCGTGCGCCTCGGGGACCACCAGCATGAGCTCGTCCTCGAAGAGGGGCGTTCGTGCGAGCCGTGCCTGCTTCGGGACGTCGGGAGTCAGGGCGAGGTCCAACTGCCCATCGAGCAGCGCTCCGAGCGGCTGACGCGTGGCCTCCAGGACGATTCTCAGCTCGACGCGAGGGTGCTCCGACTGCCACTGCCCGAGGATGGGCGGCAGCCAGCCATACACGGTGTAGCAGCCCGTGCTGAGCCTCAAGAGGTCATCCTGGGGATGCGCGCGACACACGGCCTCCGCCTGGGCGACTTCACTCAGGACCCGCCGCGCGGAGAGGAGCAGCTTCTCGCCCGCGCCAGTCAGCAGCAGCCGTCGCTGGCGACGCTGGAAGAGCTGCACGCCCAGGCGCTCCTCGGCGTCGCGGAGCTGGTGGCTCAGGGCCGAGGACGTGAGGTGGAGCTGCCGGCTCGCGGCGGCCAGACTTCCCGTGTCGGCGACCGCGGCAACCAACTTGAAGTGACGAAGCTCGAGCATGGCCGGGGCAGCTTCACATGAAAACGGTTCAGCATCTTGGAGAAATCGTTTCGCTGCGCTCAGCTCGTGGTGCTCCTTAACGTGGGTGCACCACAGCCAGAGGAGCGGATGGATGCCGCGAACAGACAGCTTCCCGAGAGTGCAGGGCCCCTTCGTCCCCGTGATGATTGACGACGTCGAACCCGTCATCGTGGGGCCCGGCTGCCTGCGGAGGGACTTGCCGAGCACCCGTGACGTGAGGGTCTGGGTCGTGGACATGGCCCCGGGGAGTCAGTGGCCCTTCGTGGACGTCCATGACACGGGGGAGGAGGTCTTCGTGCTGAGCGGTGAGCTCATCGAGGGAGAGCAGCGCCTGGGCCCGGGCTCGTACCTGTTCTTCCCACCGGCGAGCCGTCATCAGCCGAGGACGGAGACGGGGGTGCGTCTCTTCGGCATCAACCCCGTGCGTGCTCCGGAGGCGCGATGAGCCGCCGAGGCTTCTTGCGCGCGGCGCTCTCGCTCTCGGCGGGAGCGGTCCTGTTTCCTCCTGGTCTGGGTCGGGCGGCGAAGCCCATGGAGACCGAGTCGCTTCGCGCCCAGCGCCTGGCCTGGGCCGGAGTGCGGTTGCAACTGGGGAAGGACACGCTCTTCCTGGACCCGTTGAGCGACCCCTCCGTGTGGGGCGCGGCGCTGAAGGACCCGCTGGTCCCGATGGAGGTGGGGGAGGGCAACCGCTACGTCCTGGTGACGCATCGTCACCCCGACCACTTCGACCGACAGGCGGTGCGACAGGCGTTGGGGGACACGGGGACGCTGGTGTGTGGGCCGGACATGGCGGCGACGGCCGCTGCGTCGGGCTTCCGGGTGCGGCCCGCGCCGCTCCACGAGCCCGTCCTGCTCAATGAGTTCACCGTGACGGCCGTTCCTGCGGTGGACGGCTACGGAGACCCGCAGGTGTCGTGGGTCGTCTCCGGGGGAGGGCGTCGCATCATCCACTGCGGAGACACGCTGTGGCATGGCTCCTGGTGGAGCATCGGCCGGCAGCTCGGGCCCTTCGATGCGGCCTTCCTGCCCATCAACGGCGCACGCTTCGGGTGGCGCAAGCCCGTCAGCGACCTGCACGGCGTCCTGACACCGGAGCAGGCGGTGGCCGCGGCGAAGGTGTTGGGCGCGAAGCTCCTCGTGCCCATCCACTACGGCGTCGCGCCCTCCGAGGACTATCGGGAGGTGCCCGATGCGGAAGCGCAGCTCCTCGCCGCCGCCCGTGCGCGGAAGGTGGACGTGGAGCTGGCGCGTCCTGGCGAGTGGCTGACCTGGCGACCCAGGACCTGAGACCGCCGGGCCTCGCGCCGCTCGCGCTACACCGGGCGGAGCGAGGCGCGGTCGATGTCGATGGAGTCCTCTTCATCCCCGAGGTGGACCTCGGTGCCCCGGAAGCGCTGGCCATCCGGCGTCACCAGGTACCAGGTGACGGCGATGGCGGGGTCGCCCGAGGGGGGAGACACGAGGACCTCCTCCCCGAGCAGCACGGCCACCCTCGCGGCCAGCTCCTGCGAGGTGAGCGCCTCTCCGCCGCGGACGCGAGACGCGTCGACGTACAGACTCACGTCCGTGCGGAACCCCGCCGGCCGCGACGTGGTCGTCACGAGGACCATCTCATTCCCCGGCCGGTCGACGTCGAACAGCGACACCTCTCCGACCTGGATGCCGAGCGCCCGAGCGATGCCGTCGAAGAGCCGCTCGTCGCTCAGCGCGGCGCGGACGAGGAACCCCAATGGAAGTCTGTCGGCCATGTTTCCTCCTACCCGGCCTTGAAGGCCTTGAGCGCGGCCTTCCTATCAGCTTCGGGGACCTTCATCTTGTCCAGGACCTCCTTGGCGCGGGGCGTGTCCTTCATCTCGTTGTAGATGCCCAGCGCCTTGAACGCCCCACGGTTCAGCTCGTGGATGCCATCGCCGCGCATGGGGTACAGGGTGCCATCGTGGCTGCCATAGGTCCGCCGGTTGATGGTCCATGTCTGGACCCCGGACTCGTTGCCCTTCTTGGCCTTGCCTTCGTTGATGTCCTGCACGTCCCGGTGGATGTTCACCCGGGACTCCACGACGCTGTTGTCTTCACGGACGTAGGACTTCTGGGTGACCTTGCGGATGGAGTGCCGATCGGCGGGCTTCTTCAGCGGCTTCGCCGGCATGTCACCCGCCCAGGCGGGCATCCCGCCCAGCAACACCCCGAGCACCAACAGCAGGGTCATCGGGAGCGGGACTCGCGAGGTCGTGGAGCGATGCATCGGGTTCCTCCTGCGCAGATGGACGAGCGTCGTTCTGGACCAGTCTGGCTCGACGCGCGAGATTCGAGGAGTGGGTATTCATGAGGCCAGGCGGGTGGAAAGCACCCTCCCGAGGACTCCAGGAAAGGTGCATCCGTGACCGCCGCTCCGACACTCCGTTTCGAACGCTATCGCGAGGTCCATCGCGGCGATGCCCGCCCCGTCATCGAGCGGTGCGAGCTGGTTGCGCCCCAGGGCGTCGACCCGCTGTCCTTGAAGCTCACCTTCCTCCCGTACTTCGGGGAGACGAAGCCCGACACCACGCTGGGCGCGTTCCTGGAGGAGCAGGAGGCCCACGCAGGGAGCGCTCAGCGGGCGCTGTTCCCGTCGAACCTGGAGGGTTGTCTGCGCCACCCGGCCGAGGAGCGCCGCCAGTTCCGCACGCTCGTCGAGCCCCAATCCCAGTACACCGACCTGCTCGTCGTGAGACGCGGCGATGCGCGGTGGTACGTCGACGAGGTCTTCTACCGCATCGAGTCGCTGTCGGGCTGGGCGTCAGGGGCGCGCACGGACGTCGTCGAAGGTCGGTTCGAGGACTTCCGCCGCTTCTCCCCGCTGGTCCAGTTGCGGCTGCACGAAGGGCTTCCGTGGCTCGCGCATCCGGAGGCCGCGCCCGCGCGCTCCGCGGAGGACCACGTCCTCGAGCTGTCGAAGTCGCCCGGCCTCCCCAACACGCGGAGCTTCTCGCTCACCGTCTTCCGGGACGGCCGCTTCCTGCGCCGCTCCACCCTCGAAGGTGAGCAGTCCGGCGCCGACGTCCATCGGCTCACGACCTTGCTCATCGCCGCGAGTCGGCTTGCGCCCATCCAGGCGTTTCCAATGCCGCCGGGCTTCGCCCACGATGCCCAGACGCTGTCGGTCTCCTTCCCCGTGGCGAGGGGGCTGGAGCGCGTCACGTTGGACGAGAACGCGCCGGCCGACGTCCTGGCCTTCGCACGGCAGGTGGCCGCGGCCTACGGCCTGGAGTTCTGAGCCGGCGGCTCAGCGGCGCGAGCGTCGGGGCCGCCGTACGGCGCGCACCTTGCCGCTCGTGCCGCCACCGGCGTAGAGCACGTCACCGCCGTCGGACTCCAGCCCGGTGACGCTCACACCCTCGGGCAGCGTGAGCCTGACGAGCACGCGTCCATCCACGGGGTCGAGTCGCCGGAGGTCGCTCGCGCCATCCTCCAGCGTGCCGTGCCACAGCTCGTCCTGGGCCCAGGTGACGCCGGTGACGAAGCGGTTGGATTCGAGCGTGCGCAGGATGGCTCCCGTCTCGGGGTCGATGCGATGGATTCTCCGGGCGTGGTACTCGCCCACCCAGAGCGAGCCCTCGGCCCAGGTGAGCCCCGAGTCATCGCCCTTGCCGGGCGCGGGAATCGTCTTCAGCACCTGTCCCGTCTCCGGGTCCACCTTCCGGATGACGCCACCGCCGAGCTGGTAGAGGTGTCGCCCATCGAAGGCGGTCCCCGCGTCACAGGCCACCGCGAGCGTGCGCACGGGCTCGCCGCTCGTGGGGTCGAAGGCCCGGAGCCCCTCGTCTCCCGCGAACCAGACCCGCGCGCCGTCATACGTGACGCCATGGATGCGCGCCGCGCCGTCGAAGGGGCCGTATTCGCGGAGGATCTCCGCCGGCTGCGTCTCCTCGACTTCGTCCCGATGCTTGTCCATGGCCCGCTCCATCCCCTTCGGTCCGCTCTAGCCCGGCAGGGACAAGGTGGGGAGTAACAATGTCGTCGTGAACCCGCTGAGCGGAGGTGCCACCCAGCGCCTCGCCCGGCCTCGTCCCAACACGCGGACCTGCCCGGCCGCTTCCAGGGTGGTGAGCACGCGCTGCACCGTGCGCTGGCTCGCGCCGAGCGCGAGTGCGAGCGCGGAGGTCGACCAGTGCTCCCCATCCGCGAGCAAAGCCAGGACGGCGCCGCCCGCGCCCTCGACGGGGGGCGCCAGGACACGGACCTCGACCGCGCCTCGAGGCTCCAGGACGAAGCCTCGGGGCGTGGCCTGGATTCCCGCCACCTCGCGCACCTGGGCGCGCAGCCTGCCCAGCTCGACGCGCAACCGCGCGCGATGCGAGGCGTTCATCCTCCGCGCTCCGAACACCTGTTGAACGAGCTCCTCGCGCGCGGCGTCTTGAGGCCAGGCCTCGGCCAGCACCCGCAGCAGCGAGAACAGGATGGGACGCGTGGACAAGGTCACGACCCGCGGGCCCGCGCGGAGCACCCGACGGCACGCGTCGACGACCAGGTGCTCCGATTCGAGGAGGGCTTCGACCTCGTCGAGCACGACGGGGCGGGCCTCGCCTCGCGAGACGACCCGCGCGGCGGGGAGGTCCAGGGCGCCTGCTGCTTGTTCCACCTCCGCGACGAGCGCGGGGATGCGGGCGCGCCGCGCGGCGATGCGGGCGCGCTCCAGGGCGGCGCGCGCGGTGCGAGGCGTTCCCCTCCGCACGGCCACCTCGAAGGCCAGGAGCCACGCGAGCGTGGACGGCATCGCGGGCGTTCCCCCTGGTACGAGCGGGGCCTGTGTCACCTTGGCCGTAGCGGGCTTCGCGGGCGTTCCCCCTGGTACGAGCGGGGCCTGTGTCACCTTGGCCGTAGAGGGCTTCGCGGGCGTTTCCTCCCGTGCGAGCGGGGCCTGTGCCACCTTGGCCATGGATGGCGTCGCGAGCATTTCCTCCCGCGTGAGCGCGGAGTGTTTTCCCTTCGCCGTAGAGGGCCTCGCAGGCGTTTCCTCCCGCGCGAGCGGGGGCAGTGCTCCCTTCTCCGAAAAGGGCTTCGCGGGCGTTTCCTCCCGCGCGAGTGCGAACAGTGCTCCCTCCGCCTCCTCGATGCGTCCCAGCAAGAGGGCATGTCGCGCCCGCAGAAGCCGTGTGTAGCGCGCGTTCTCCACATCGCCGTGGCGTGTGAAGACGCGGACGGCTCCATCGAGCGCGAGGTCGATGCCCTCGAGCTCCCGGGTCGCGAGCGCCACCTCCGCCCGCGCGACGTCGCAGCGCGCTCGGGCGAGCGTATCCCCGGAGCCATACGCACGCGCCGCCCGCTTCAGCAGCGCCGCCGCCTGGGCGAACTCACCCAACTGCGCCATCGCGATGCCCCTCAGGGCCAACGCCGGCGCGTCCTCGCGCAGCGCCACGCGCTGGAGAGCCCCCAGCGGATCTCCCTCGCGAAGGGCCCGGGCCGCCACGCTGACGAGCGCATCCATGCGGCGCATCCTCCGTCGCTCCCTCGTCGATGGGAAGCCCGTCGTCTTTGTTACTCCCGACCCACGGGCTCGGACCGTTACGTCTGGGTGCATCCAATCCCTGGAGGAAACCCATGTCCCAGAAACTGACGGAGTCGAGGAGTGAGTGGCTGTCCGCGCGCAAGGCGCTGCTGGCGAAGGAGAAGGCGCTGACCCGGATGCACGACGAGCTGAGCGCCGAGCGTCGCGCGCTGCCCTGGCTGCGCGTGACGGAGCCCTACACGTTCGACACCCCGGATGGGGCCAAGACGCTGTCGCAGCTCTTCGAGGGCCACAGCCAGCTCGTCGTCTATCACTTCATGTTCGCTCCGGAGTGGGAGGTCGGTTGCAAGAGCTGCTCCTTCTGGGCGGACTCCTTCAACGGCGCCGTCGAGCACCTGGCTCAACGCGATGTCCGCTTCACCGCGGTCTCCCGTGCGCCGCTGCCCAAGCTCCAGGCATTCCAGCGACGGATGGGGTGGACCTTCTCATGGGTGTCGTCCCAGGCAAGCCGCTTCAACTTCGACTTCAACGTGTCCTTCCGTCCGGAGACGCTGGCGAGCGGCGAGGCCGTCTACAATTACGGACCGCTGGGGGAGTCCAACACGGAGATGCCGGGGTTCAGCGTCTTCGCGAAGGATGCGCGTGGTGACGTGTTCCACACCTACGGCACGTATGGACGAGGCATCGAGGTCGCCAACGCCGCCTATCAGTTGCTCGACATCTCGCCGAAGGGGCGCGACGAGGATGGGCTGTCCTTCTCCATGAGCTGGGTCCGCTTGCGGGACCAGTATGGACGCTGAGCAAATGTCCCAGGGCCCGACAGCGCGGCGCGTGCCGGCCGTGTCCCTGGTCCTGGGCCTGCTGGCCGCGCTTCTCCCGAAGTGCCCTCTGTGCATTGCCACCTGGCTGTCATTGCTCGGTGTCACGGCGAGCGTCGCGGGCGGAATCGGGACCATGGTGCGCCCCGCGGGCATCTGCGTGGCGGCGGTCTCATTGGGATTGCTCATCGCGCGGCGTCTGCGGCGGCGCAGATAGACGGTCCAGGGCGGAGGTCTGCCGAGGACCGCAGTCGATTCCGCGGCGCGGGGCGGCCCGGGCGCTACTCAGCGCTCGTGGTGGATTCCGCGGGGGGCGCCTCGTCCCCCAGGGCCTGCGAGGTGCAGATCCAGTACTCGAGGTCGCAGTCGTTCTGCTTCGCGTCGCGAGCGCGTTCGTCCGACTCGAGTGAGGCCAGGTAATAGCAGTAGGCGTATTCCTCCTCGCAGGTGTTCGCCAGCGAGGGAGGCGCCCACAAGGTCGATGCGGCAATCGGCGCTACCAGGAATCGCATCCACTTGAATGACATGTACGGCTCCTTTCCGGAGGCGCTGACTCTGTCAGTTTCCAACAGATAGGACTAGCGCCTGGCGCAATCGCTCATGGGTGCGCACAAGGAGGGACTCCGCGCACACCTGTGACTCATCTGAACTCCGTCATCTTCCGCAGTCCGAGTCTCTTCATGGCGGCGATGCGTGTCTGGCCTCTTTGTTGGGACACCGCCACCGCCGTGTTCGATTGGAGCGATGCGCAGCCGTCGGGAGGGACCACGCCCCGCACCGCACCCCGCGGACACTCGTCCTCTCGGGCTCTCACAAATGCGCATCAATGACAAACACATCGGACATCGGGCGCGTTGACGGGTTGCGCGAGGATGTCTAGACAGCCCATCGCCTCCTGGAACCTTGTGCCCCAGGATGGCTTGAAGGAGCTGTCATGAAGCAACCTGTCGTTTGGCTGGCCATCCTCGCCGTGCTGGGTTCTGGTTTCGTGGGCTGCGGCCCCGGGACGGAGGCCCCCGAAGTCCCTGTGGATGAGACGTCGCAACCCCCACCCTCGGAGGAGGTCTCGTCCGAGGACAGACCCGTCGAGGCGTTCGCGCGCAACTGCAAGACGACCTGCTCGGGCTTCACCGCGAGCGGCGGCACCTGCAACGTCGTCGGCTTCGGCGCCACCACGTTCCTTGGGGGCTGCAAGAAAGCGTGCCGGTTCGCGCGCCAGGACGCCGATGCGAAGGCGGCCAGCTACGGCTGTCAGCTCGCGCAGTGCAGCGATGCGTGTAACTGACGACTGAGTTCCACCCCCGGCCGGGGACCTCGGGTGTGCTGCCTTCCGTCTCCGGCCTTCTTCTTGGACACGGGCGTGCTGGGCCCTGCTCGCGTGGCACCGTACACTCCCGTGCGTGACGTTCGCTCCCAACGACCTGGCGGCCATCTCCCCTGAGACGGACACCCTTCGCCTTCGTCGCGTGGCTCCCAGAAGACCTGGCACTGCTCCTCGCGGTCGAGGGGCTACCCGCCTTGCGTCAGCTCGAACTGCGCAACCGCGTGTTCGGCGATGCGCAGTGCCGTGAGCTGGTCCACCTGTGGCACGCCCCCAACTGGAGGTGTTCGAGCTGACAGGTGCTGCTCTCTCGGACGAGGGTTCCCCTGCGTCATCGAGACCACTTCCCACGATTGCGGCGGCTCAGCTGTGGCCCCTGGGGTCTCTCCGATGCCCGGTGGACCGAGCTGCGAGGCGAGTACCCCGTCGATTCTTGAACTCCAATGGAGTGGGTGGCGGAGCGTCGAGTCGGCGAGCTGCGGGTGGCTTTACTCCGCATGACATGGCTGGAGGCGACGGCTAGCGTCCGCGCACCAGGCATCTTCCTGGCTCGTGGTCGGAGCAAGCATGTCGACGCAGTCGAATGAGAGCGCGGTGACGCAGGCGGTGGAGCGGCTGAAGTCCTTCGTGGAGACGAAGGATGGCATGTCCGTGGAGTTCGCCGCGCCGGTGGACGCCGCGGCGGTGGCGGGTCTGGAGGCGAAGTACAAGCTGAAGCTGCCCCCCAGCTACGTGCGCTTCATCACCACGCTCGGCACCTTCAAGGTGGTGTACGGCGGGCAGGAGCTCATCGGGATGGAGGAGCCGGGACTGCTGCGCGCCGCCGCGCCGGACCCGTCGGACGCCGTGGATGGCGAGGACGCCGAGGTCGCGGAGGCCATCAACCAGGCCCTGTTCTTCCAGCGCCGCGATGACGACTCGGTGGAGAACTTCTGGTGCTTCAACCCGCGCGCCCGCTCCCCGGAAGGCGAGCTGGCCGTCGTCGCCTACAGCCATGACGAGGCCTTCAGCCTCTCCGACGGCGAAGATGACTTCCGCGACTTCTCGACCCACATCGTCAAGGTCATCGACGACTTCATCGAGACCTACGCGGAGGCGTAGTCCTCGGTACCCGGCGCGGGCGGGGCTCCCCGCCGCGCCCTGGGGGGGCCCATGAAGGTCTGCACCGCCATGCTTCGCTACCACCTGGGCCAGGTCATCCTGACCTGCTTCGTCGACCACAACGAAGTGCCGGAAGACCTCGGTGAACTCGACAGCGACATCGAGACCATAGGCCACGGGGCACAGGCCTCGGGAGACTTGCCCTGGCTGCTCCTGGGCTTGCGGCAGCTCCTCCATGACCCGCGGGCCGACCTCGCGTCCTACGGTGGCGGTGTGTTTCCCCTCGAGGACGGCGACATGCGGGGCATCATCATCCACGTGCTCAGCAGGCTCGATGCCCGCGGTGGATTCTCCTCCTCGCCCGATGTCCCCGTTCAGCGCGAGAGCATGGGCGGCGAACTCTGGCGGACGTACCGCGACCGCTGGGGCGCCTCGTCCTGAGGGACTGACTGCTCGGAATCCCACCGCGACGTGGTCTCACGCTTTCGTGCCCACTTGAGGGGCACCCTCTCGCTCCCTACCTTCCGCCGCTGCGTTTGGAAGGAGCGGTCATGCGTGTCAGGAATGGTGGTGCCCTGGTGTGGTTGGCTTTGCTGGCCTCGGGCTGCGGGGGCCTCGCGATGGAATCCCATGCGGTGACGGCCCAGGCCTGTCCGCCAGGCGTCGTTCTCGTGTCCTCCGGGTGCGGCAGCCGAGTCCCTGTGAGCGCTATCGGCTCAGCGGGTCATCGGGCCGGGTCCCCCGGTCCAGCTCATCGCGGTCGAAGACGCCGTCCAGGTCCCGGTCGATGCCGATGCGCACCTCCGAGCCCTTGGGCACCACCGTGAACGTCAGCTCGTTGCCGGGCAGCGCCATCGTCTGGAGCTGCGCGGCGGTGACGGTCTCCGCCGCGCGGTCGGCCTGGAACAGACCCCCGCCCACATAGGTCGCGCCGCGCGCGATGCCGCCCTGGTTGCCCTTCGCCACCAGCCCCACCTTGCCGCTGTCGGCGAGGGCCTGGAACGAGGCCAGGGTGCTCGTCTGCGCGGGTGTGGGGCTCGCCGTGGTCAGCGTCACCTGCCTGCCCACCGCCGCGTGGGTGTCCTTGCTGTCCGGCCCGGGCGGCTCCGCGACCGTCGTCGTGGTGCCCTTGGGCAGGTCCGAGCCCGAGAACGCGAGCATGAACGCCACCATGTCCGCGACCTCCTGGTCGCTCTGGAGCGTGAACACCGGCTCGGTGATGAAGCGGGCAATCGAGTCCACGCTGCCGTCATGCGAGAAGCCGAAGCCCGCCAGGTTCGACGTCTGGGTGAACTCCATGCCCACCTTCTCGTAGAGGTTTCGCAGTTGTGAAATCTTCATCGTCACGTTGGTGAAGCCATCCACGGAGACGAGCCCCGTGTGACGCTCGCCGTTGGGGCCCGCGTTGACGGGCAGGAACTGGCTCCCGTTCCAGCGCACGTCCGCGCCCAGGCCCGTGGGCAGGGTGTGGCACGTCGAGCAGGCGAAGACGCCCGAGTCCAGCAGGCGCGGCGGCCGGTAGATGCGCAGACCGTTGACCGCGTTCCCGTTGGGCAGCGGCTGTCCCGCGGCGCCGAAGCGCCCCGTGGTGAAGTGCCCGGGCAAAGGCAGGCTCGTGGGCAGCGAGTTGTCGAGGTTCCGGAAGGGATTGGGCGGGAAGGTGAGCGTCGCGAGGAAGTCCTCGAACTGCTGCATCTCGATGACGGTGAGCTGGGTGTCGTCTCCCTGGAGGCTGGTGAAGGCGCCGTTGAACTCCTCGATGCCCGCGCGGTCTCCGCGCCAGTGCAGAGGCTCCTTGCCGATGAGGTCCTGGAGCGTCTGCGTCGTCATCGGGCCCTTCATCGCGTGCCACGGCTGGAAGTTCGACGTGAGCCCGGGGATGCCCATGCCCAGGTTCTGCCCGGTGACGGCCTTCATCTCGCCGGCGGGGTCTCCCAAATCCCACGCGAGCCGGTCGAGCCGGCCGTCGATGTGGCACGACGCGCACGACACGTGTCCCAGGCCCGAGCCCGTGTGCGTGTCGTAGAGGTGCCTGCGGCCGACCTTGATGGCGCCGGGGGAGGGGTCGAAGAACGGCACCCGCGCGACCTCGGTGTTCGAGGTGGTGTCCACCAGGGAGATGCTCGCGGCGAACTTGTTGAGCACGTAGAGCCGCGTCCCGGAGAGCACCACGCCCGTGGGGCCCTCGCCGACCGTCACCTGGGTGATTCTTCCGCCCGCGTCGTCCATGACGGCGACGTTGTTGGAGCCCATGCCGGTGATGTAGACGCGGCTGCCGTCCGTGTTCCAGGCGAGCCCTCGCGGGTCTCCCAGCGCGAGCCGCCGCGTCGCCAGGGGCACCGTGCCCGTGGTGTACGTCAGGTGCGGATTGAGGTCGAAGCGGGAGACGACGGAGGGATTGGTCGGGTCGAACGCGGCGGCGAGCACGCGCAGGAAGCGGCCCTTGAGGTTGGGCTCGAAGCGGACCTCGTTCACCGCGTCCGTGCCCACCACGACGACGTGGCCGCCCGGGTGGACCGCCAGCGCCATGTTCAGGTTCATCGCCCCGCTGGCGTACGTGACGGCCAGCGTGGACGCGTTGATGATGGCCACGTCCCGGTCCGGCAGATCCCAGCCCGGGCGACGTCCGGACGCGGACGCGTTGCTTCCCGAGACGACGCTCGTCCAGTCACGGCTGTTGTCGTCCATCCACTGGCCGCTGGCGTTCTTCTTCACGATGAGCGCCACGGGAGGAGGCGCGGGCGTGCCGCTGCGCCTGGGCGGGTTGAACGCATTGCCGGCGTTGGGGGGCGGGTTGACGCCGCCGTAGGGGCCCAGCCCGCTGCTCACCACGTTGGGGGGGAAGCCGCCGCCGCCCATCGCGTTGCCACCGCCGAGCACCGTGCTGCGATTGCCGGACTCGAAGAAGGCGACATAGACGTGGGTGCCCGCCGCGTTGGTGGCGAGCGCTCGAGGCTCTTCACCTTGCAGCGCGAGCCGCGTGGGCGTGGCGAGGGGGTTGGTCGGGTCCAGCACCAGCACGCGGTTCACCTGCGAGCAGGAGATGAACGCGCGCTGCGGTGAGCCCGCGAAGATGACGTCCGCGGGCTCGTCATCCGTGGGGAGGGTGGCCCTGACGTTGAGCGTGGTGAGGTCCACGATGCTGACGCTGTCGGAGACGTGGTTGACGACCCACGCCTCGGTGTTGCTCCGGGCGCGCACGGACACGGGGTCCAGGCCCACCGGGATGGAGGCCGTGAGCACCGGCGCCCCGCCCGTCACGGAGAACACCATGAGCCGGTTGTCCGCCGTGTTCACCGCGAGCAGGCGCGTGCCGTCCGGCGTCAGCTCCAGCGGGTGGACGTGGGGGTGCTCCCAGTTCACGAAGGTGCTCGGTGACTGGGCCCGCGCAGCGCCCGCCACCAGCACCACGCACAGCAACAACGAGAGCCGCACCTCTCGGACACAGGGCATGGAGCCTCCCGCGCGACACCCTCGTTCGCGCGTGGGTGGAGAATTCAGCGATGACTGCTAAATCTGACTATCCTTAATTGGATGAGTCTTTAGCATGAACCGCTGACGCGCGCTGTGGGGAGGGGGCGCCACCTGGGGGGCAGGTGGCGACGTGGCTCAGGTGGGCTGCGGTGCCCCCGAGGTGTTCGTCACCTTCGCGGGGGCCTGCTGGGTGCTCTCCTGTTTGATGTGCTCCAGCACGTCCTCCATCGTCGCCATCATCGCGTGCGGACTGGTGTCCGACCACGTCCCGTCCGTCTCCATCATCTTGGCGACGCCGTTGCGCGCGCCCGCCACCAGCACCCGGCCCCTGCGGACGGCCAGCGCATCGGACAGCTCGCGCAGGGTGCGAAGCCCCGCCGCGTCCATGAACTTCACCTCGGAGAGGTCCAGCACCAGGAAGTCCGGCCAGGGCGGAGCCTGCAGCGCCGCGCTCACGTTGGCGCAGGAGCGCACATCCAGGTCGCCGCGCACGCGCAGCAACTGCACCGGAGGCCGCGCGTAGGTGTCCTGCCCCTCGGCGCCGAGCGGGCGGAAGAGCGGGCGGCCATCGGGGCGCAGCAGCAGGCTGCGCACATGGGCCCTGGGCCGCGAGAAGAAGCCCCACGCCAGTGACAGCAGCACGCCCGCGACCAGGCCCGGCAGGAAGCCCACCGTGGCGATGAGCAGCGCGGTCGCAACGGACACCGCCCCCTTGCCCGCGTTCTGCCGCATCAGCGCGCGCAGCCCGCGCAAGTCCAACAGCCGCGTGGCGACGACGAGCAGGATGGCGGCGAGCGCGGCCATCGGAATCAGCGCGACCAACGAGCCGGCCAGGATGCAGGCGCCCAGCAGCATCACCGCGTGCAGCACGGAGGCGGCGCGCGTGCGGCCCCCCGCCTGGACGGACACGGACGAGCGGACGATGGCGCCCATCACCGGCATGCCGCCGAACATCGCCGATGTCGCGTTGGCGAAGCCCTGCGCCACCAGCTCCTGGTCTCCGTCCGTCCGGTGGTTCTCCAGCCCGGGCAGCTGGTCCAGCGCCCGCGCGGACAGGAGCGAGCCCAACGACGCCAGCACCGTCAGCGCCAGGATGTCCGGCAGGAGCGCCTGGAAGTCCAGCCCCGCGAAGGAGGGCATCACCGGCATGGGCAGGCCCGTGGGCAGCGCGCCGACGCGCGCCAGGCCCTCGGAGAGCACACCCAGGCTGGACGCCGCGGTGGCGACCACCAGCCCCACCAGCACCGCGGGAATGGAGCGGTGCAGTTTGGGCATGAGGAGCATGCAGGCCACCACCAGCACGCCCACCACCACGGAGGCGCCGTGCACGGACCAGGTGGACCACGTGGAGGGGAGCACCAGCGCGCGCGCGGAGGACGTGCCCTCCGTCACCGCGCCGAGCAGCCGGGGAAGCTGACCGTCGAGCAGCAACAACCCGATGCCGGCGGTGAAGCCACGGGTGACCTCGGAGGGCATGAACTGCGCGAGCCTGCCCGCGCGGGACAGGCCGAGCACCACCTGGAGCGCGCCGCACGCGAGCGTGGCCACGATGACGCCCGCCACGCCGTGCTTCATGGAGATGAGCAGCACGGTGGGCACGAGCGCGGCCTCGGGGCCCGTCACCTGGAGCCGGCCTCCGCCGAGCATCGCCGCGACGACACCGGCGACGGCGCCGCTGATGAGGCCGACCTCGGGAGGTAGCCCCGAGGCCACCGCCAGCGCCAGATTCAAAGGAAGCGCGACACACGCCACTGTCAGAGCGGCGCTCGCGTCACCCGGGAGCGTCCGGCGTGACACCATCTGCTTCCAGTCCGTCCACAACCGCTTCGGACCTGCGGTCCATCCACGGGGCGTCTTGAGCGTAGGAGTCTCGACCATGATGCCCGGGCCATCTACATGGACCGTGCCGACGGCCTCTCCCCTCTGAATGCTGATTCAACTGTCGGCCGAGGCCGACGCTTCGTCGTCACCTGTCGGCCGACACCTGTCTGTCGGAACCGACAGGAAGATTCACGAGGGAACACCCGCTCGAAATTGCTGCGCGACGCTCGTCAGCTCGGTAGTGAGACTTCCGGAACAAGCGCGCCCTCACATGCGTATGAATCGGCCTCATGCGACTCGCTCACCGACTGCTCATCTCCCACGCACTCATGACCGCCGCGCTGCTGGGCGCGGCTGCCTTCTCGGGGGTGGCCATCGTCCGGATGACGTCCCTGCTCACGGAGGTCCGTGAGGAGCAGCTCGGCGGAGTCATCAAGGAGGAGGCCGTCCATCAGGCCGCCTGGGCCGTGGAGGTGGCCGCCCGTCAGGGCCTGTTCGCTTGTGAGCACAGTCCCCAGGAGGTGCCCGCTGCCGCGGCGACGCTCGGGCAACGGCTCACCCACCTGGACGCCCTCCTGAAGCGTCACGGCGCCGCCACACAGCCGTTGCTCCTGCGCGCGGCCGAGGGCTTCAAGAACTACGCAAGCCACATCCTCCAGGGCGACACGTGCGAGCGGCTGCAGAACGCGGCGCTGCGCAACCAGCGCCTGCACCTGGCGGAGCAGCTCACCGACGCGTGGATCAACACCACGCTCGCGCTGCACTCGGCCATCCGTCAGCGCGAGATGCGGGCGCACGACATCGGCTCGTCCGCCATCGCGGTGGGGCTCATCCTGGGGGCCATGGCGGTGGTGGCGGCGTGGGCGGTGGCGCGGTGGGTGGCTCAAGGGGTGACGCGCCCGCTGGGGCAGTTGTCCGCGCTGGCGCACCGGGTGGGGGACGGCAACTTCGCGCCGCTGCCCGCGGTCTCCGGGCCCAGTGAGATTCGCGCGCTGTGGGCGGACCTGGACCGCATGCGGGGCCGGCTGTCGGAGCTCGACCAGCTCAAGGACGCCTTCGTCGCCTCCGCCTCTCATGACCTGCGCACGCCGCTGGCGCGGCTGCGCACGGCCATCGGTCTGTTGGCGGACGGCACCGCGGGCCCCTTGACGGCGCAGCAGCAGCGCGTGGTGGCGCTGGCGCAGGTGGCGTGCGAGCGCGAGATCCGGCTGGTCACCGCGCTGTTGGATTTGACCCGGGTCCAGGCGGGCAAGGCCGTGCGCCGGGACGAGGGGTGTCGGTTGGATGACGTCATCGCGCGCGCCGTCGAGGAGGTCAACGAGCTGGCGGAGGAACGCGGTACGAAGCTGGTGCTCCAGGCCGAGGGCACGACGCCTCCGGCCTCGCTGGATGCCGCGCTGGTGGAGCGCTCGTTGGTGAGCCTGATGACGAATGGTGTGCGCGTCTCCGCGCCCGGTCAGACTGTCTACGTCACCCGCACGCTCATGCCCCGGGGGCCGGATGGCCAGCCCGGGACGTGGGCGCGGATCGAGGTGCGGGATGAAGGCCCCGGCGTGCCCGACGACGTGCGTCCGCGGGTCTTCGAGCCCTTCTTCACCCGCGCGGTGGGCGCCGCCGCCGCGGATGGGTTGGGGTTGGGGTTGCCCCTGGCGCAGCGGATGATGCGGGCGCTGGGCGGTGATGTGCTGGTGCTGGAGAACGCGAACCCCGGCGCGCGGTTCGTGCTGGTGTTCCCGCTGGGGTTGGGAGCACCCGCCCCGGTGGCGACGGAAGCGATGTCCAAGAGGATGGAAGGATGAAGCACCCCCGCGGTGGACATGTGTTGGTGGTGGACGACGACGCGGAGCTGTGTGAGCTCATCTCGTTGAGACTGGAAGCGCGTGGGATGAAGGTCACCACCGCGCTCACGGCGGCCCGCGGGCTGGAGCTGCTCGAGCAGGAGGAGGTGGACGCCGTCGTGCTCGACCTCCGGCTGGAGGGGGCGGATGGGCTGGAGGTGATGGGACAGATGCGGGCCCGCTCGCCGGACCTGCCCGTCGTCATCCTCACCGCGCACGGCACCATCGAGACGGCCGTGGAGGCGATGCAGCGGGGCGCGTATGGCTTCCTCACCAAGCCCTTCCAGGACCACGAGCTGGTCCAGAAGCTGTTGCACGCGACGGAGCGCAGTGACTTGCGGCGGGAGCTGGCCGACCTGCGCCGCATCGTCGCGGGCACCACGCCCGAGCGACTGCTGGGCACCAGCTCCGCCATCGCCGAGGTGAGGGACCGCATCGCGCGGGTGGCCCCGTCCGAGGCGACGGTGCTCATCCTGGGCGAGTCCGGCACGGGCAAGGAGCTGGCGGCGCGGCAGGTCCATGCGCTGTCGCGGCGCGCGAGCGGGCCGTTCGTCGCGGTCAACTGCGGGGCGCTGCCGCCGGAGCTTCTGGAGAGCGAGCTGTTCGGCCACGTGAAGGGCGCCTTCACCGGGGCCACGCAGACGCGCGAGGGGTTGTTCGGCGCGGCGCGCGGCGGGACGTTGTTCCTCGACGAGATTGGCGAGGCGGCGCTCCGGGTCCAGGTGAAGCTGCTGCGCGTGCTCCAGGAGCGGCGCTTCGCGAGGGTGGGCAGCACGGTGGAGGAGGAGGCCGACGTGCGCATCGTGGCGGCGACCAACCGCGACCTGCGTGAGGAGGTCGAGGCGAAGCGCTTCCGCGAGGACCTCTACTACCGGCTCGCGGTGCTCCCCATCGTGATGCCTCCGCTGCGCGAGCGGCTGGAGGACATCCCGATTCTCGCCACGCGGCACCTGGAGCAGGCCGCCGCGCGCAACGGGCTGCGGCTGCCCCGGCTGGCGCCGGAGGTGATGGACCTCTTGCGCTCGCACTCGTGGCCGGGAAACGTCCGCGAGCTGGTGAACGCCATGGAGGCGCTGGTGCTGCTGGCGCCCGAGGACGACATCCGCTTCGAGCACGTGGCGCGCATGTTCGACCCGCCGACGTCCTCCCGCGCGCCAGCGGACGCCGCTCGCGAGGAGGAGCAGGACTGGCTGAGCGCGGAAGGGGAGCTGCCCACGCTGCGCGAGGCGAGAGACCGCTTCGAGCGGCGCTACCTGTCCGAGGTGCTCCGCCGCTCGAAGGGCAACGTGGCCGCGGCCGCGCGCACCGCGAGCCGCAACCGGACGGACTTCTACGAGCTGTTGCGAAGGCACGGCCTGTCGCCCGCGGAGTTCAAGTAGCGCCGGGGACGGAGGGACGACGGGCTTGATTGGTTTTTGCAATCGAGTTACGTAAGCGTCCGATGCTCCGCCCCATGTCCCTTCCAGCGCGCGCCTGCGCGGCCACCCTCGCGGTGTTGTGGCTGACGTTGCCGCTGGTGGGGGTGCTCCATTCGGACGAGCACGCGCACCGCTACTGCGCCGAGCATCGGGCGTTCGAGGAGTTGGACGACGCGGGGCTCCTCGCGTCCGCCGTGCGACAGGGGCCCGGGGCCGAGGTCGCGCTCACGGATGGCGAGGAGGATGGAGATTCGCATGCGCGGTGTGCCCTGGCCTGGGCACAGGCGCGTCAGGCGGTGTTCCTGCCTGCTGGACTCCTGCTGACGGTCCCGTCGTCGCGGCCGCTCCTCACGCTCGAGGAGTCCGTGGGGAATGGCTCCGGAGTTCCGTTGCTGGCGCTCGCACCGAAGGGCTCTCCGCCCGGTCGCTGAGCCGTCGCAGTCCGTCTCGTGTCGCGGGCCTGGGCCATGGCGCCCAGCGCCTCGTCGCGCGCGTTTCCTTCAATTCCTCTCTCAATGGATTCATCATGCCCAAGGGCAATCGGACCATCGTCCATCTCGTGTCGACCGCGAAGACCGGCTACTTCTACACGACGACGAAGAACAAGCGGAAGTCGCAGGACAAGCTCCAGCTCAAGAAGTACGACCCTCGCGTGCGCAAGCATGTGCTGTTCGTGGAGGGCAAGCCATGAGCGAGCCCGCCGTGAAGCGCCGCCTTCCCACCACCGTCCTCTCCGGTTTCCTCGGCGCGGGGAAGACGACCCTGCTCAATCACATCCTCAACAACCGTGAGGGTCTGCGCGTCGCCGTCATCGTCAATGACATGAGCGAGGTGAACATCGACGCGCGGCTCGTGCAGGGCGGCGCCTCGCTCAGCCGGGTGGACGAGAAGCTGGTGGAGCTGTCCAACGGCTGCATCTGCTGCACGCTCCGGGAGGACCTGCTCGAGGAGGTGGGGCGGCTGGCCCGTGAGGAGCGCTTCGACTACCTGCTCATCGAGTCCACCGGCATCTCCGAGCCGCTGCCGGTGGCGGAGACCTTCACCTTCGCCGACGAGTCCGGCCGCAGCCTGTCCGACGTGGCGAGGCTGGACACGCTGGTGACGGTGGTGGATGCGCTCAACTTCCTGCGCGACTGGGAGGGCTCGCAGGGGCTGGCCGAGTGTGGCCTCGCCATCGCCGACGAGGATGAGCGGACGGTGGTGGACCTGCTGGTGGAGCAGGTGGAGTTCGCGGACGTGCTGGTGCTGAACAAGACGGACCTGGTCTCCGCCTCCCAGTTGGAGGAGCTGGGCGAGATTCTGCGCAGGCTCAACCCGGAGGCGCGGCAGGTGCTGGCGGAGCGGGGCAGGGTGCCGCTCGCGGAGGTGCTCGATACCCGGCGCTTCGACTTCGAGCGCGCGAGTCGTGCTCCGGGGTGGCTCAAGGAGCTTCGCGGCGAGCACGTGCCGGAGTCCGAGACGTACGGCATCCGCAGCTTCGTCTTCCGCGGCCGCGTGCCGCTGCATCCCCAGCGCTTCTGGGACTTCATCCATGGGAGCTGGAAGGGCGTGCTGCGCAGCAAGGGGTTCTTCTGGCTCGCCACCCGGATGGACATCACGGGCGTGTGGGCCCAGGCCGGTGGCGCGTGCAGCTTCGAGCCCGCGGGCCTGTGGTGGGCCGCGGTGCCTCGCGAGGAGTGGCCGGAGGAGCCCGAGGCCCAGGCGGAGCTCGAGCGCGAGATGACGGGGCCGTATGGGGACCGGCGTCAGGAGCTGGTCTTCATCACCCGGGATGCGGACCCCGAGGAGGTCCTGGGGCAACTCGAGGCGTGTCTCTTGACGCCCGCGGAGCTCGCGCTGGGCCCTTCCGGATGGTCTGCGCTGGAAGACCCCTTCCCGGCGTGGGAGGTGGTGCGCGACGAGGACGCGGCCGCCGAGGAGCGGAGCGCCTGATGGAGCCCGCCTCGCGGTGGGAGTCACGCGCTCCCGAGTCATGGTCCGCCTCGCACGTCCTCGTCTGGCAGCCCTCGGAGCTGACGGAAATCTATCGCGAGGGTCTCAACCTCTGCGTGTGGCGCCGGGGCCTGGGCTCCGAGCTCAGCCGGTGGTTGGGGACTGTCTGTGCCCGGCACACCCTCCACGTCGTCGAGCGCGTGGATGCAAGACGCCTGGACTTCCGAGGGACACTCGCGGAGCTGTCGGGGGTGGAGGAGCGCGAGGCCTGGTGTGAGGACCTGCGCCAGCTCTGCCAGGTGTACGCGGACCTCCTCGAGTGCCGGTGGCTGGGCGTGCGGCTCACCACGTTGGAGCGGGAGATGTGTCCGCGCTTCCACGTGGACCGGGTCGGCGTGCGGTTGCTCTGCACCTACGCGGGCCCCGCCACCGAGTGGCTGCAGAACGCGGACGCGCTGCGAGAGGGGCTGGGGCCGAAGGGCGAGGTGCTCCGCGCGGGCGGGCGCGTGCAGCGATTGGAGCGCTTCGACGTGGCGTTGTTGAAGGGAGAGTCGTGGCCCGGGAACGCGGGGAACGGTGTCGTCCACCGCTCCCCGGCGCTCGTGTCAGGGCAGCGGCGCATCATGCTCTCCATCGACGCCGTCGACTGAAAGGGCATGGCCTGCGATAACGGGCGGGCCCTGTCCTCCGAGGGGCGGGCACCTGCACCCGGCCCGAGTTGGGGGCGTCAAAGGAGTTGCCGATGGCGTGGGGACTTCGGGTGGCCTCGTACAACCTCCTCGCGGATTCCTACATCCGACCGGAGTGGTTTCCGAACACGCCCGCGCACCTCTTCGAGCCGCGAAGGCGACAGGAGGCCCTGGCCCGACGCATCCTGTCGCTGGACGCGGACATCGTCTGTCTCCAGGAGGTGGAGGCCTCCACCTTCGACGCGCTCCAGCGGTCCCTGTCCTCGCACGGGTACTCCGGTGTGCTGGCGTTGAAGCAGCAAGGCAAGCCCGACGGTTGCGCGGTGTTCCATCGCGTGGAGCGCCACGTGGGGCACCGGGCCCACTACTTCAAGGACGTGCTGGAGGACGGGCGCGTCTCGGGGCACCTGGCGCTGGTCGTCGACTTCGCGGTGGGGCAGGACCGCTTGCGCGTGGCGTGTACGCACCTGCGATGGGACCGGCCCGACAGGCCGGTGGCGCTGCACCAGGGGATGCAGCAGGCCACGGAGCTGCTCGGGGAGGTCGTCCAGGCGGACCCAGGCGCGCTGTGGGTGGCTTGCGGTGACTTCAATGCGCGCCCCGGCGAGCCGCTGGTTCGCGCGTTCACCGAGGCGGGGCTGGAAGACGCCTTCCAGGGCCAGCACGCGCCCACGTGCAACGCGAATGGCGAGGCCAAGGCCATCGACTTCATCTTCCACTCACGGGGCCTGAGCGCCCGCCCCGTTGCTCCGCCGGTCATCGATGACCTGACGCCGCTGCCCTCGGAGCAGGAGCCCTCGGACCACCTACCCCTGGTCGCGACGCTGCGGCGGGCGTGAGGCAAGGCCAGTCCGTTCCGCGCTAGATGCTGATGATGAAGGGGCCGATCTGGAAGGGGCGATGGTCGACACGCAGCGTCTCCCCGCCGCGGTACGGGTCGCCTCGGGAGTTGTTGATCACCGCGTCCTCGTCGAGGAGCAGGACGAAGCGGTGGTAGCCGCCGGGATACCACCGGGCATGGTGTGCGCAGACCTCGGGTGACGCGAGCACGATGTCACAGTCCTCGGCGGAGCCGATGACGATGCCCGTCTCCCGGGAGCAGCGCGCTTCCAGGTTGTCGACGTGGCGTGTCTCCACCTGCCCGGTCCGGGTGTCTTCGATGTGCACGGCAATCTGGCTCATGTGAGGGATTGTAGAGGAACTCCTGGGAAGCCTTCAGTCAGGGGCGGAGCGCCCCGTGGCTGGCGGCCCTCTCCTTGTGGTCCTGGAGCCGCGTTCTCGACGCGCCATGTCGCGGGCCCGTGTGTCCCTCCAGTCGGAAGACGAGGCATGCCGTCTGCAAACCCATGGTGCATGAAGAGGAATCCATGAACGACCGAGTCCACCGCGCCGCATCCTCTCCGTCCCGGGCGCCTCGGATGCGACGGCACCCTGGCCGAGCCCTGGCGCTCGGGCTGTGGCTCGGGAGCACGACGACCCTGGCCGCTCCCACCGAGCCTTGGTTCGACAGGGGTGCGGTCCTGGTCGAGACGCCCGAAGGTGGCGCGTACTACGGGTTGGATACGCAGAAGCGGATCGCCTGCGAAGGTCGCCTCTGTCTTTGGCGCGTGGTCCAGAGCATGGGGCCCTGCTTCTACGGACTCTGCACGAGCCAGCAGATGGTCATGTCGGACCGGGAGGGGAGATTCCTGGGGGCGGCACATGACCTCGACGCGTGGTCCCCGAGCACCCTGCGCTTCATCGACGCGGGGCATGTCGAGGTCGTCACCACGAGCAGGAATGAGCCCTTCAGCATCCCCGCCAATGCATTGGACCCGACCGCCGTATCCCGCCAGGTCCTGAAGGTCGCGTCGGATGGCTCGCGATTCATCGCGGCCCCCCTTCGAACGCCGAAGTGGACGAAGCCCGCGGCGCGGCGTGGGAAGGCGCCAGTCGACCCGAAACCTCCCAGGTCCCTGCCCGTGGATGACGCGCTCCTCGCTCGGGCTCGCGCCCTGTGCCGCGAGGACCTGCGCTTCAATCCCGTGGACCATGCCTGTCGGGACGGGACCTGTTTCCTGCTGCTCTCCGGCGTCGAGCCCTCGTCCGAGGCCGATACCGAGGACGCCTCCCCACCGGCGGAGGCCGGCCTCAAGGGACCTTTCTGTGGCCTCCTGGTGAGGGGGGACGACCTCCGGTCGCTCGGCTTCGACGAGGACGGGGTCGAGGTCCAGGTGTCATCCACCGCGTACGCCTTGTCGGGACCTGTCGGCGCCCGCGGCTCGATGGAGCACATGGAGACGCTCTCCCGCAGCCGGCCGGGCTACATGGTGTTCAGTGACACCGTGGGCGCGGTGGTCGACGGAATCAGGCCGTACCCCGTGCGGTCGGCGCAGTCCACGGAGGCCGCGCTCGCGTTGGCCCCCACGGCCCAGGCCTATACGCCCGCCCATATCACCTGGGGGCTCGCGGGTTGGAAGGACGCGGAGGACCTGGCTTTCGCCTGGCGGCTGGCGCGCGTGGGTGGGGCGCTTGCCCTCCACGTGGAGGTGCACGATGACAGGGTTGTTCCTCTGGGCACCGGTACCGGTGTGCACTCGGACCATGTGGAGTTCACCGTGCACCGGATGCGCACGCCTGGAGCGTTCTCCGAGCTCAAGCTGGGCCTCCTGCTCGCGGCGGGAGGAAAGGTCGAGGCGCGTGACTGGACGGGAGAGGCGAACACCCCCCTTCCCGCCATCCAGGGCACCTGGCGCAAGCGTCCTCGGGGATACGAGATGACGCTCACGCTCCCGTTGGCGGACCTCCTCGGCGCGGCGGAGCCGAATATCTCCCTCGGCGTCTCGCTCGCGGTCTCCGATGCGGACGCGCGAGGCAAGCAGGAGACGCTGATGAAGCACAGCGGAACCCTGATGTTCTGGACCGAGTACCCGCCGAGCATCGACGAGTACCGGCGCCACGGCGCCATGGAATGACGCGCGGGCGGGGGCTACTGCATCGTCGTCAGCACGCAGCCCCAGCCGTCGTAGTCACCCTCGTGGGCCTGGAGGACCTCCAGGATCTCCACCGTCACCTCGTCCGCGCGCCCCTCCGCCAGCGAGTCCTCTCGGGTGAAGGACACGGCCCACCGCGTATCGGGAGGCTCGGGCGCGCGCGGGGCGGAGACCTTGAACCCCTTCTTCGCGAGCTGCCCCCCGGCGCGGGTCGCCTGCTCCTCGCTGGAGAAGTGCGCCAGATGGTCCACCTCGCGCGCCACTTCACTCCGGTCTCCTTGCTTCGCCAGCAGGTCGAGCAGGCTCCGGTTCGACATCAGGTGGCGGTGGAGCTCCGGCGGATAGAGCCAGTCGAAGTACACGGCCCACTCCGGGTCCTCCTCGAGCTCCAGCTCCAGCGTGTAGTCACCCTGCACGGGGGTCACCACGCGCTGGACCTCGGACTGCGAGACGCCGCGCGGGCCGAAGAAGAACGCCTCCGTGAGGCCCTGCCCCACGCTGCGGCCCACGAAGAGGAACCCCAGCGCCCCGAGCGCCGGGACGAACGCATCCTCCAAAGCGAAGAGCGCGTCCGACTCCTCACGCGAGCGCAGGCCGTCCGGCCGGGGCGACTTCATCGCCACGCGCACGGTGAGCCGGAGCGGATGGCTCGAAAGAGGCGCCTGGGACGCCGCCTCCATGTCCAGGAGGAACGACGTGGGGCCGTCCTCCAGCTCCATCAGATACGTATCGAAGTTCTCCTCCCAGGCCTTCACCGCGCTGCTCACTGCTCACCTTCCTCCACCGTGAGCTGGTACGAGTCCTGGAAGTTGGCCTCGCGGTTCTTCGCGTCGCGCACCTCGAAGATGTAGACGCCGGGCTCCGCGCTGAAGCGGATGCTCTCCGGCTGGTCGCCCTTGGCCCGGTCCGCCGTCTGCACCAGCGACAGCTTCCCGTCCGGCTGCACGCGGTGCAGGTACAGGCCCACGTCCACCTTGAGGATGCCCAACAGCGTCGCCTTCAGCGGCGTACGCACCGGACGGTCCGACAGGTCCAGGCGGTAGAAGTCCGTGTCCTTCACCGGGAACACCGTGCCGCGCACCGCCTTGCCGAGCGTCAGCTCCTGCGCGCGCTCCAGGTTGTTGTTCGGCTCGCGCTCCTCGCCGCCGTTGTCCGGCACCGTGGTGATGCTGATGCGGTAGGGCTGCTCCGCGTTCTCGAAGTCCTTCACCCACTTGCCCTCCACCTTGCGCGACGCGCCCTCCACCCGGAACCAGCACGAGCCACTGCACGCGACGTTGTTCAGGCGCTCGGGCTCCTTCAGCGCGCCGTCGTTGGCCCGCAGCAGCACCGTCTCCTGCTGACCGTCACCCTGGGGCGGCTCCACCATGGAGAGCACCAGGTCCAGCCGCTCCACGCCCGACAGCTCCACCTTCGCTAGCACCGGCTCCGTCGTGCGCAGCACGAAGTGGTCCACGTCGCCCTTGGGCGAGATGAAGCCCTCGCGGTAGCCGCCGGCCGTCAGCGGCGTCGCCTTGTACAGCTCGTCGTTGGGCTCCAGCTCCGCGTTCGCGCCGGCCTCCTCCTGTGTCACGGTGAGCGTGTACGGCGTGCCCGAGTTGAACGTGCGGCGCGCCTCCTTGCCCGTCCCCGTCCAGCCGCCCTTCACCACCACGTAGACCACCCGGTCCGTCGCCCGCACGCCGATGTTGCGCAGCGACAGCGCCTCGCCCTCCTTGCCTCGCAGCGAGAACAGCGGCGCCTCGGCCGCCGACAGCACGGAGAGCTCCGGCCGCACGCCCTCCACCGCGGACAGTTCGATCTTCAACGCCACCGAGGGAGGCTCGGGCGGCACGGCGGTGCCCGCGTCCGTCGCCTGCGCCACCGCCGCGCCCTGGGGCCGAGGCGCCGCGGGGGGCTCTCCTCCGGCGAAGGTGCCCGAGGGGGCGGGCGGCGTGTCCAGCGGCGCCGCGCCTTCCTCCGGCGTGCCCGTGGCCGCGCCGCTCTCCGAGCCCGGAGCGGGGGAGGGCGCCTCACCCTGCGCGGCGGCCGCGCCCTGCGCCACGGCGCCCTGGAGCGCCTCGGCTCCCTGGGGCGCGGCGCCCTGCGTCGGCGTGGCCCCCTGCGCGTCGTCCGGCGCGGGGACGCCCTCGCCCGGCGGAGGCGTGGGGACGGCGGCCTCGGGCAGCTCCACCCGGTACCAGTCCTCGTCGCCCGCGTGGCCCAGGAACGCCGTCACCGTCTGCCCCAGCGGCAGGGGAATCGCGTCCACCGCGCGATCATTCGGCTCGTGCTCCTCGCCGTCGTTGGGCGCGCGCATCTTCACCGTCAACGTGTACGCCCCGCCCACGCCCTTGCGCGCGGGCGCCACGCGCACCCAGCGCTCCTTCTCCACGTAGAGGTTGGGGAAGCGCTCCGGCTTGCCGTCGCCCTCGCTGTTGACGGCGGCCAGGCGGTTCCTGTCCCGGTCATGGACCTCCAGGGTGATGTCCCCGCCGGGCAGGCCCGACACGGTGACGTCCACCACCCGGGGCGCGGAGGGCGCCAGCCGGTACCAGTCCTCGTCGGCCTTGTTGGGCTGCGCCGTCAGCTCCGCCGTCACCGTGCTGTCGCGGGTGATGTCGAGCGCCTGCTCGGGCCGCTCATTGGGCTCCTGCTCCGTGAGCGCCGCGGGCCCTGTCTCCACGGGCCCCGCGTCGGGCACCTCGGCCGGCTTGTCGTCCTTGCAGGCGACCAGCGTCGCGGCCAGCACACAGACCCACCCCCAGCGTCGCGTCACGTTCATTCTCCGCATCGTGCCGCATCACTTCCTCGCGGCGTCCGAGTGTCAAGCACCCCAACATCGCGGCGGGCGCTTTCATCCCCCCGGGCCGGGGATCCGCTGTCGCTGGATTCACCGCGAAGACTTCCAGCCAGGGACTGGAGCCGTCGACGCGGGGCGATCCAAGATGGCGCCATGAGCCGCCTCCCCCTCGCCCTGCTGCTGCTCTCGAGCGCCGCGCCCGCCGCGTCCACCGCCCCGCCGGGCTACGCCCAGGCCTCCGACTACCTGGAGCGCGAGCGCCAGCCGGAGCGCTACTCGCCCCTGCACCTGTTGGATGGACGCGACACGACGGCCTGGTGCGCCACGGGGACGCCGCCCGCCGCCGTCACCATCGGCTTCAAGGACGTGGTGACCATCGACGAGGTGCGCGTCTACACGGGCGACGGCACCGACAAGGCCGCGTACAAGGCCCACGCGCGGGCGAAGAAGCTCACCCTCACCACCGTGGACACGTCCAAGAGCCTCAAGGTGGAGGACAAGCGCGGGCTCCAGGTCGTCCCCATCAGCCCCGCCATGACGGGCAACCGCTTCACGCTGGAGGTTTCCGAGCGCTTCCCGGGCACGGCGGAGAACGGCCCCGTCTGCGTCACCGACCTCATCTTCTACTCGGGAGGCAAGGCGCTCAACGGCACGTGGCTTGCGCCCCGGCTGCGCTACGACGCGCGGCTGGCGCCCCTGTTGGGCACGTGGTTCAGCGGCCTGGAGGGCGCTCCGGACCGCTTCCTCTCGCTCTACGTGGACGGGACGTACCGCTTCGCGCACGAGCCGCTGGAGGGCGGCGAGCCCAGCGCCGTGACGGGCACGTATGCCCTGTCCGGTTCCCGACTCACGCTGGAGGTGCCCAAGCGCGGCAAGGTGACGCTGCGGCTGCAGAAGGGCGGCTCGGACGATGCGGGCGCCACCTTGGAGCCCGAGGGGGCCCTGGCCGAGGAGTGGGGCCGCGGTTTCCGCGGCCAGCCCTAGGTCCGTCCGGCGTGCCGCCCGTCTAGAGGGCGGCCACCTTCTTCTTGGCGCTGAAGCGGCGGAAGAAGTCGATGATCTCCTTCTCCGCGACCTTCACGTCGGTGGCGTCCTGGAATTCCGACTCCAGGAAGATGCCACCGCAGGACTCGCAGGTGTCGTAGTGGAGCGGGTGCTGGCGGTCGCCGCCGTCCACGCGGACGAGGTCGACATGGCACTCGGGGCACTGGCCGGTCAACGCCTCCGCGTCCACCTTGCCTCCCTGATGCTCCAGCCCTTGGAGGTTGTTGTGGAGCAGGACCCGGTTCAGGTCCGCGACGTCGATCCAGAGCCCGCCGCAGTCTCCACACTTTCGCAACGTCTGGTCATCCCCCTCGAGATCGGCCATCTCGACGTTGCAGCTGGGGCAATCCATGGGACGGTTCATTCTCCTGCAATGGGGGACGCACGTCCCCAGTGGTCCGAGAATGATAGGTCGCGCGAAATTTGGGATGCAACCCACGTTGCCGCTTCTGTTGGCAACGCGCCGTCTGGGGGTCGAAAGGCCCCGTGCTCCTCAGGCCTTCGCCTTGACCCGGCGGATGTCCGCGCCCAGGGCGCGCAGCTTGCGCTCCAGCCGCTCGTAGCCGCGGTCCAGGTGGTAGACGCGGCTGACGTCCGTGCGCCCCTCGGCGCGCAGGCCCGCCAGGATGAGCGAGGCGCTCGCCCGCAGGTCCGTGGCCATGACGGGCGCGCCGCTCAGGTGCTTGACGCCCTTCACCACCGCGGTGTGCCCCTGGATGGTGATGTCCGCGCCCAGACGGTGCAGCTCCGGCACGTGCATGAAGCGGTTCTCGAAGATGTTTTCGCTGATGACGGATGTCCCCTGGCTCACACACATGAGGGCCATGAGCTGGGCCTGCATGTCGGTGGGGAAGCCCGGGTGCTCGGTCGTCGTGATGTTGACGGAAGTCAGGGTGCGCGGGGCCTTGCAGCGGATGCCGCCGGCCTCGGCCGTGAGGGTGCACCCGGCCTCGCGCAGCTTGTCCATGACGGCGTCCAGGTGCTCGGGGACGGCGTGCTTCACCAGGACGTTGCCGCCGGAGATGGCCGCGGCGACGAGCAGGGTGCCCGCCTCGATGCGGTCCGGGAGGATGGCGTGCTCGACGGGCTTGAGGCCCTCCACGCCCTCCACGGTGATGACGGAGGTGCCGGCGCCTTCGATGCGCGCGCCCATCTTGTTGAGCACCCGCGCCAGCTCCTCGATTTCGGGCTCGCGCGCGCAGTTCTCCATGATGGTGCGGCCCTTGGCCAGCACGGCCGCCATCAGCACGTTCTCCGTGCCGGTGACGGTGATGACGTCGAAGTTGACGGTGCCGCCCTTGAGCTGCTTGGCGCGGGCCTCCACGTAGCCCTCCGTCAGGTGGATGTCCGCGCCCAGCGCCTTGAGGCCCTTGAGGTGCTGGTCGATGGGGCGCGCGCCGATGGCGCACCCGCCCGGCATGGACACCCGCGCCCGCCCGAAGCGCGCGACGAGCGGCCCCAGCACCAGCACGCTGGCGCGCATCGTCTTGACCAGGTCGTACGGCGCCTCCGGGGTGATGTGGCCGTTGACGCCCACCTCGCAGACGTCCTTCTTGCGCGCGGTGAGCCGCTCCGCGCCGCAGCCCATGGTGCGCAGCACCTTGAGCATGGTGGCGACGTCGGCCAGGTCCGGCACGTTGCGGAAGGTGGAGGTGCCGTCCGCCAGGAGCGCGGAGGCGAGGATGGGCAGCGCCGCGTTCTTCGCGCCCGAGACGACGACCTCGCCGTGCAGCTCCGCGCCGCCCTTCATCACGATCTTGTCCATGTTGCTTCCGGCCCTCAGCCCTGTGGCCCGCTGACCGCGGGCTGTGTCCCAAATGCCATGCGCTCCCGCCGCTCGAGGTCCTTCTCCACGCGCGCGTCCTCGTAACCGGCCGCGCGCAGGAGCTCCAGGACGGCGGGGCCCTGCGTCTCCCCCATCTCCAGTGCAAGCAGTCCGCCAGGCTCCAACCACTTCCGGGCCTCGCTGACCACGCGCTGGAGGGCGACCAGCCCGTCGGGCCCTCCGTCCAGCGCCAGCCGGGGCTCGCGCCGCACCTCGGCGGACAGCCCGGCAATCTCCTCCGACGCGATGTAGGGCGGGTTGGACACGACGACGTGGAAGCGGGCGTCGGCGGGCAGCGGGGAGAACAAGTCCCCCTGGAGCACCGTCACGCGCTCGGAGACCTTGAGCGCCTCCGCGTTCTCGCGCGCCAGCGCGCACGCGTCCGGCGACAGGTCCGTGGCCGTCACGGACAGCAGGGGCCGCTCGGCCGCGAGGCTGATGGCGATGCAGCCGGAGCCCGTGCACACGTCCAGCGCGCGCGCGGGCGCGTCCTTGGGCAGCTTGCGCAGGGCGGCCTCCACCAGGAGCTCCGTCTCCGGGCGGGGGATGAGCACGCGCGCGTCCACCTTGTAGGCGCGGTTGTAGAACTCGCGCGTCCCGGTGAGGTACTGCGTGGGCTCACCCGACAGGCGCCGGGCGATGAGCGCCTTGTAGGTGGCCAGCTCGTCCTTGGAGAGCGGGCGGTCCAGGTCCACGTACAGCCGCACGCGCCCGGTCTTCAGCACGTGCGACAGGAGGATTTCCGCGGTGAGTCGCGGCGCGTCCACCTGCCGCTTCTCGAAGTGCTGCGTCGTCCAGGTGAGGACCTTGCGGATGGTCCAGGTCTCGCTGCTCATGCTTCGGGCTGTGGCCTCGGACCGCCGCCCGTCTGCGCCTTGAGGGCCTCGGCCTGGTAGAAGGTCCGGCAGGCGGTGATGATGTCCTCGATGTCGCCCATCATCACGGCCGGCAGGTTGTGAACCGTCAGACCGATGCGGTGGTCCGTCAGCCGGTCCTGCGGGAAGTTGTACGTGCGGATCTTCTCGCTGCGGTCGCCCGTGCCCACCTGCGAGCGGCGGGTGGAGTCGCGCTCGGAGCGGATGCGCTCCTGCTCGATTTCGTAGATCTTCGCGCGCAGCATGCGAAGGGCCATGTTGTAGTTCTTCAGCTGGCTCTTCTCCTGCTGGCACTTCACCACGATGCCCGTGGGCCGGTGCGTCAGGCGCACCGCGGAGTCCGTGGTGTTGACGCTCTGGCCGCCGGAGCCCGTGGAGCGCATGGCCTGCCGGTCGATGTCCGCCTCGTTGATCTTCACGTCCACCTCCTCGGCCTCGGGCATGACGGCCACCGTGATGGTGGAGGTGTGGATGCGGCCCTGCGTCTCGGTGGCCGGCACGCGCTGGACGCGGTGCACGCCGGACTCGTACTTCAGGCTGCTGAAGACGGCGTCGCCCGACAGCGTCACGGTGGCGTCCTTCACGCCGCCCGCGTTGCCGGGGCTCATGTCGATGATGTCCGACTTCCAGCCGCGCGTGTCCGCGTACCGGAGGTACATCTGCATGACCTCCTCGGCGAACAGCGCCGCCTCGTCGCCGCCCGCGCCCGCGCGAATCTCCAGGATGACGTTCTTGTCGTCATTGGGGTCCTTGGGCAAGAGCAGCACCTTGAGGCTGGCCTCGAGCGCGTCGCGCTGTTCCTTCAGTCCGGGCAGGGCCTCGCGCGCGTAGGTCTTCTCGTCGGCGCTGCCGGCGTCGAGCCAGGCTTCGACCTCCTTGAGGTCCGCGAGCACCTGGCGGTACGTCCGGAACGTCTCCACCAGCTTCTCCAGGCCCGCACGCTCCTTGGAGACCTTCTGGAGCCTCGCCGAATCGGCGAGCACGTCCGGGTTGGACAGGTCCGCGGTGAGGCGCTCGAACCGGCGCTCGACGTCTTCGAGTTTGTCAATCATCGTCGTTCCAGGGGGTATTGCCCCTTTGTCCGGCTGCTGGCAAGGGAGGACGGAGTCAAGAAATTCCTTGGCCGCTCGGGCGGTAGCATGAAAGAAGGGCCGCCCTCACCGCCGAGCCTCGTGCCCGAGCGGTCGGTCTCACATCACCTACACGGAGTCCTTCCATGCCCGCCCAGAAGGGAAATCGTTCCAAGAAGAAGGTCGCCAACCGCGCCAAGGGCCGGAAGGCCCAGCTGAAGCGCCGCCGCAGCCGCGCCAAGAAGGGCCAGTCCAACAACAAGGTCTGACGCGCCGGTTACTCCCTCCCGCCTGTCGCGGGGGAGGGAGTCGGCCCGGCCCACGGCTCCAGCTCGGGGAGCATCTTCCCCAGGGAGCGTGAGCTTTCGGCCACCAGGCGCAGCACCTCCTCGGCCGCCGGCCCCGTCACGGGCACCGGCTGGAAGGGGAGCTCCGGGAAGCGGTCCGTGCGCAGCGGCAGCACCTCGCTCTTGAGGTAGCCCTCCGGTCCGAAGGTCCCCTTCCACAACGCGCTGCGCTTGTCGCGCGGGTTCCAGTTCCCCCCGAAGACGAAGTTGCCCAGCGAGTACACCACGGGCCTGCCCTGGAAGAGCTCCATGCCCTGGAGCACGTGGGGGTGGCTGCCCAGCACGCCCGAGGCGCCCGCGTCGATGGCGGCGTGCGCCAGGCGGACCTGGTAGGGCTCCAGCACCTGGGTGCCCTCGCGGCCCCAGTGGAAGTAGGGCAGCACGACGTCCGCCTGGGCCTTCGCCAGGGCGATGTCCTCGCGCAGCATCCGCTCCATCACGTCCACGTCGGAGAAGTGGCCCGCGACGCCCGGCGTGGTGTCGGTGGCGTAGACCTCCGGCGGCTCGATATTGCGCTCGCCCAGGAAGAAGTAGCCCAGCAGCGCCACCCGCAGGCCGCCCACGGTGAGGACTGCGGGACGGCGCGCCTCGGCCAGGGTGCGCCCGGCGCCGAAGTAGGGGATGCGCGCGGCCTCCAGCGTCGCCAGGGTGTCGAGCAACCCCTGGGCGCCGTAGTCCATCAGGTGGTTGTTGGCCAGGCTGACCACGTCCACGCCGCCCGCGGTGAGCGCGCCCACCAGCTCCGGACGGGCCCGGAAGTTGAAGTTCTTGGGCAGCTTCTCGCCCCCTTCGGTGAAGGGGCACTCCAGGTTGATGACGAAGAGGTCCGCCGCGTCACCCAGGGCGCGGACCTCCTTGAAGCCATAGGCGAAGAGCTCCTCCCGGGAGCGGCCCTTGGCCAGCTCGTCGTCGAAGAACTTCTGGTGGTTGTGGCCGAGCGTCACGTCCCCGCCGAACAGGAGGGTGATGGGGCGGGGGACGGCGGGCGGGGAGGGGGGCGCCAGGGCGGCGGGCGTCCCGGCGTCCTCGGTTTGTCGGGCCGGGGCGGGAGGGGTGGGGTCCACCGTCACCGGGACGGGGCGTGGATGACAGGCGGAGAACAGGAGGAGCAGCAGGGCGGCGTGGCGCATGGACGGAGGGAAACTCTACCTTGCACCCGTGTTTGCGCGGCGCGTAGATTGCCCCGCGCTCTCATGGCCCGGGAAAAGGACAACATCGCGCTCTCCGACGAGCACAACACTCGCGGAATCGAGCTGGCGGACCGGGGTTGGCTGGACGAGGCCATCAAGGAGTTCAAGAAGGCCATCGAGCTGGACCCCAGCTCCGCCCATGCCCACGACAACCTGGCCACCGTCTACGCGGAGAAGAAGCTCTTCCGCGAGGCGCTCACCGAGTACCTCACCGCCCTGAAGCTGGAGCCGGAGAGCGCCACGGCGCACTACAACCTGGCCTGCTTCCTCTCCACGCACGCGGGGGAGATGGCGGTGGAGGAGTACAAGGAGGCCATCGAGCTGGACCCCGAGTACCCGGACGCGCACCTCAACCTGGGCCTCACGTACGCGGACCAGGGCCGGGTCGAGGAGGCGATGCGCGAGCTGCAGGCGGCCATCGAGCTGGACCCCCAGGACGCGTTCCCCCGGCACGAGCTGGCGGCGCTGATGATGGACGAGGGCGACTACCGCTCGGCGATTACCTTGCTCAAGGACGTGGTGCGGCTGGAGCCGGACAACTTCGAGGCCCAGTTGGATCTGGGCATCTGCTACGCGCAGAAGGGCTTCTACGCGGAGGCCGAGCGCGCGTACGAGCGGGCCCGGGCGCTCAACGCCGAGGACCTGCTGCTCAACTACAACCTGTCCGCGCTGTACGCCCTGTGGGGGCGACCGAAGGACGCGGTGACGTACCTGAAGTCGGCGCTCACGGCGGACCGGCAGAAGGTGATGGGGTGGTTGTCGACGGACCCCATGTTCGACGCCCTCAAGGGCGACACCGACTTCGAAGCCTTGTTCTGAGCCATGGGCATGGAATGGGTGTTCCTGGGGCTGGCGATCCTCCTGGTCTTCGCCAACGGCTTCTTCGTGGCGACCGAGTTCGCCATCGTGAAGATTCGCGCCACGCGGCTGCAGGCGCTGGTGGACGAGGGCCAGCCGGGCTCCACGCAGGCGCTGAAGATGGTGGAGCAGTTGGACGCGTACCTGTCCGCCACCCAGTTCGGAATCACGCTGGCGTCGCTGGGGCTGGGCTGGCTGGGTGAGCCCGCCTTCGCGAAGCTGTTGGAGCCGGTGCTGACGCGGGTGGTGCCCGAGGGCGCGAGCCCCACGGTGGCGCACACCGCGTCGGTGGTCATCGCCTTCAGCATCATCACGTTCCTGCACATCGTGCTGGGGGAGCTGGCGCCCAAGAGCCTGGCCATCCAGCGCGCGGAGGCGACGACGCTCGCGGTGGCGCTGCCGATGCGGGCCTTCTACCTGCTGTTCTACCCGGCCATCGTGCTGCTCAACGGGCTGGCGGCGTGGGTGCTGCGGGTGGTGGGGCTGCAGACGGTGGGCGAGGCGCACGAGGCGCACAGCGAGGACGAGCTGCTCGTCATCCTCCACAGCTCCGCGCAGGCGGGGGCGATCACGACGGCGCGCGCGGAGCTGCTCGAGCGCGCGCTGGAGATGGCGCAGAAGACGGCGCGGCAGGTGATGGTGCCGCGCAACCAGGTGAAGTTCCTGGACGTGGAGGAGCCGCTGGAGAAGTGCATCGCGGACGCGCGCGCCGCGGGGCACACGTGGCTGCCGGTGTGTCGGGGCAACCTGGACGAGGTCGAGGGCGTGGTGAACGCCAAGGACCTCTTCTTCCTGTTGTCGCGCGGCGAGCTGCGCAGCCTGGCGCAGGTGCAGCGGCCGGTGCTGTTCATCCCGGAGAACGCGACGCTGGAGCAGCTGCTCGCGGAGTTCCGGCGCCGGCGTCGTCAGACGGCGCTGGTGGTGGACGAGCACGGCGGTACGTCGGGCCTGGTCACCATCGCGGACGTGGTGGCGGAGGTGGTGGGCGACGTGGCGGAGCTGGGCCGGCGGGTGGAGGAGGTGCGTTCGCTGCCCGGTGGACGCTTCGAGCTGCCCGGCACCGCGCAGTTGGACGACCTGGAGGAGCGGCTGGACGTCAGCTTCGACCTGGACGAGGACGAAGAGGGCGAGGTGACGACGATTGCCGGCTTCCTGATGTCGAAGCTGGGGCGGGTGCCGGAGAAGGGCGACTCGCTGCGGCTCGACATGTGGCGCATCCTCGTGGAGGAGGTGGACGGGCCCCGCGTGGTGCGCGTGGTGGTGGAGCCCCAGTCCCGCGCCGCGCCCAGGACGCCCGCGGATGGCTCCGCGCCGGCGACGTCGACGGACGGCTCCCCGGGTGAGCCTCCCCCGACGGCTTCCTCGGGCTCGGGCGGCGAGTCCGCCTGACAACGTGAGACGTGCTTGTATGGACGTTCTGGGTGAGGGAGCAGCAAGCGTCAGAAACGCCAGGGATGATTCGCTAGGTCAGACCGAGTCCCGCCCGTTCAAGAGGAATGTGATGACGCCTGTGTCCCCACCGACGAGGGTCGAACTGCCTGATCCGGCGCCGCTATTGCGTTGGTTGGCGCACGATCCCGTAGGGCTCCCGCTCGGCTCTGTCGACCCCATCGAGATGTGGGGTCTGGTGGCGCTCGCGGCGCTTGCGAGGATGGACGGGGCGACTCCGCTGCGTGTGACGCTCGACTCCAACTCGCGCTCATGTCAGTTCGCGCGCGCGGTGGGGTTCGAGGATGTCCTTTCCACGACGGGGCAACTCGCCACCGCGCCTGCGGAGCAGGGCCGTACCGTCAAGCTCACTCGCATCCGCAGGCAGGACTCGACGGAGCCTCCCTCCGACAAAGTCTCTCGACTGCTGGTTCCCGACAGCCGCTTCGAGGACACCCGCCGCACGCTGTACTACGTACTGAACGAGCTGCTGAGGAACATCGTCCAGCACAGCCATGACCCCCTAGGAGGTGTCGTCGGGGCGCAGCTCAACCGGGGCGGACGCAATGCTGCGCAGCCCATGGTCCAGGTTGCGGTCGCCGATGCGGGAATCGGGATTCCCCAGAGCCTCGTGGGCCGACACCCGAGCCTCGTGGATGCCGGAGCCGCGCTGGAGAAGTCGCTGTGGCCTCATATCTCCAGCGCGTTCGACGAGGGAGAGACTGGCAGCGCCCAGAACGCTGGCATGGGCCTGTTCTTCATCTCGGAGATGACCAAGCTGGTCGGTGGTCGCCTGCTCATCGCGACGCGGGGGGTCACACTGACGCTGCAGGGGGATGAGAACTTCGAAGACCCCCACGGCATCCAGCACGTCCTGAGAGACGTGGGGTTCCCTGGGACGTTGGTTGCGTTCGAAATGCCAGCGGAGGCGGAGCAGGACTACGACGGCATGATCGAGACGATTCGTCAGCGCGCCAAGGACCGTACGCCAAGGCGGGCGGTCCACAAGTGGCTCACGTTCGATGCGCCTCCACCCCAGAGCTTGCGGGTCATTGTCCGCTCTACGGGTGTGGAGGACGCGAGGGCGGCTCAGCGCTACTCGGAGGATGTCCTCCTCCCCAGGCTCATCAAGCGGCAGCCCGTCGCGCTGGACTTTGTTGGCATCCCGACGTGCACGCAGAGCTACGTGCACGCCTTGCTCTACGAGGCCCTCCGCCTTGCTTGGGCGCGCAAGACGCCCATTTACGTCCTCAACGCTCAGCCCGCGGTGCGCAGTACGTTGGAGCTCCTGGAGAACTACGCCCTGGGCGGGTAGCTCCAGCGCGCTCAGGGCGCGGACGTGCCCTTCTTGTCGGCCGCGGCCTTCTTCACGGGCCGCTTCTCCTTGCCGGAGGACTTGGCCTGTGCGGGCTGGGGCCTTTCAACCTTGAGCAGCTCCAGATCCGTGCTCTCCGGCGTGGCGAACTTGATGATGCCCACGCCCGGCGCGAACCAGATGTAGCTCTCCATGGAGCGGCCCTCGGAGCCGGGGCGGCTGGCGCGCGCGGTGACGATGTTCTTCACCTTCAGGGCCTTGAACGTCCCGGCCGCGACGGTGACCTCCTCCTCGCCCACCACCGTGGACTCCTTGTCGAACGTCGTCGCGATGATGGGGCGGATGCCGCCCGTCTTGCCCACGGGAGGCTGGAGCTTCACCGACAGGCTGTTCTTCCAGGTGCCACCCAGCACCATGCTCGACGGCGCGGGCACGGCCACGCCCTCGGAGCTCACCACCTGGACATCCATGCCGGACGCCGACAGCAGCGTACCCTCCAGGCCACCCAGGCCCGTGCTCATGCCCAGGCTGCTACAGGTTGCATCCGTCTCGCCCTGTCGGCCCTTGAGCTTCACGGCGACCTTGCCGGTGAGGCCCTCGGGCGTGGGCGTCACGCCGTGCGTGCTCAGCACCATCTGCGAGGACCTGCCCGCCCGGTAGGTGAGCGTCAGCCCCTCCTCGAGGGGGAAATACGGGTTGGGGCAGGCAGAGACCGCCTCCGCCGCTTGAGTGTCAGACCGGGGTGCTACCTCCGGCGTAGGAGACGCTCCCATGAGGAGCGTCACGGCGAGAAAGGGCTGGAACGTATGCAACCTCCGGAAAAGTCAATGGGAAGGTAGGGTGGGGCGCCCAGGGTGCAAGTCCGAGAGAGGACCCTGCTGGCCGACTCCCGTCCGACCGAAGGGCAAGCAGCCGAACGTATGGCCACGCGTGGCATGGTCACGCTTGATCGCCTGGGAGGCGGCTGGTAGTCCTCGGAGAAATCGTTCCGAGGCCGATTTCTAGGCCTCGCGCTCACTTTTCACTCAGTACCTCGCGCGTCTCCCGGGAGCCCGCTGGCATGCGTATCAAGCGGTTGGACATCACTGGCTTCAAGTCCTTCATGGAGCGCAGCGTCTTCACGTTCGACGAAGGCGTCACCGGCATCGTCGGCCCCAACGGCTGCGGCAAGTCGAACGTCGTGGACGCCATCCGCTGGGTGATGGGTGAGCAGAGCGCGAAGAACCTCCGTGGCCGTGGCATGGAGGACGTCATCTTCAACGGCTCGGAGAACAAGCCGCCCCTGTCCATGGCGGAGGTGTCGCTGACCTTCCTGGTGGACGACACGGACCAGCTCGCGCCCCAGTACCAGGGCTTCTCGGAGATCACCGTCACGCGGCGCCTGTTCCGCAACGGGGACTCGGAGTACCTCATCAACAAGACGCTGTGCCGCCTGCTCGACATCACCGAGCTGTTCCTGGGCACGGGCGTGGGCACCAAGGCCTACTCCATCATCGAGCAGGGCCGCGTGGGCCTCATCGTCTCCAGCAAGCCGGAGGACCGCCGGCACCTGCTGGAGGAGGCCGCGGGCGTCACCAAGTACAAGGCGCGCCGCAAGGCCGCCGAGCGGAAGATGGAGGCCACCGAGGCCAACCTCCTGCGCGTCACCGACATCACCAGCGAGCTGGAGAAGCGGCTGGACGCGCTGTCGCGTCAGGCGAAGAAGGCGGAGAAGTACAAGAAGCTCAAGGCGCGCATGCGGGACATCGACCTGCACGCGGCAAGCCACCGTCACCTGGAGCTGCTCGCGGAGAAGCAGGTCCTCCAGTCGCGCCTGTCCAACCTGGGCACCGAGGAGCGCGACAGCCTGGACCGCGTGAAGGAGCTGGAGGAGACCATCGCCCGGCGCCGCGCGGAGCTGGACGCGGAGGCCGCGGCGCTCCAGGCCCTGGCCGCCGAGGTGCACGCGCTGGAGAGCTCGCTGCAGCGCGACACGCAGGACTTGTCCTACGGCAAGCGCGACCTGGAGGAGACGCAGGCCCGCGTGGCCCAGGCCCGCACGGAGCTGGACGGGCTGCTCGCGCGCCAGGCGGAGATGTCCGAGGCCATGGCCGCGCGCGAGGCCGAGCTGTCCGGCATCGCCGGCTCGTGGAAGGAGGACGAGGTGGCGATGCAGGTGGCGCAGGAGGAGCTGCGCCGCGTCACCCAGCTGCAGACGGAAGTGGCCCTGCGGCTCGAGCAGGAGCGCGCGGGCCTGGTCGCCGTGGCCACGCGGCTGGCCAACCACGAGAGCAACCTGGTGGGCCTGGCCCGTCAGCGCACCGATTTGGAGGGCCGCCGCGCCAAGCTGCAGGCGGAGCTGGCGGCGCTGCGCGAGCAGGAGGCGCAGCTGGAGACGGCGCGCGGTGAGGTGGCGAGGCGGGTGGAGGACACCCGGCACCTGGCCGCGGAGCTGGCCGAGCACAAGGCGCAGGAGGAGGACGCCCTGTCGCGCACGCGCGCGGCCTTCACTGAGAACGAAATCCAGGTCATCGCCCTGCGCGAGGAGCTGAGCGACAAGCGGAGCCGCCTGTCGTCGCTGGAGGACATCCAGAAGAACTACGACGGGTTCGACCGCGGCGTGCGCGCCGTCATGGTGCGCGCGGGCACGGTGGCCCGGGAGCAGGGCATCTTCGGCCTCGTCGCCGACGTGCTCACGGTGACGCCGCGCTACGAGCGCGCGGTGGAGGCCGCCCTGGGTGAGCGGCTCCAGCACGTCATCGTCGAGAGCCGCGACAAGGGCGTGGAGCTGGTGGAGTACCTCAAGGGCCACGCGGAGGGCCGGGGCAGCTTCCTGCCCGTGCCCGCGCTGGACGCCCTGCCGCCCGTGGAGGCGCCGGACTTCGAGCGCCCGGGCGTGCTGGCGCACGCGCTGGGCGAGGTGACGTGCGAGGAGGCGCTGCAGCCCGTGGTGCGGCTGCTCCTCGGAGACGTCGTCATCGTCCAGGACCTGGCGGCGGCGCGCGCGTACTCGGAGGCCGGCGGCCCGGCGCGCACGCTCGTCACGCAGGACGGCGAGGTGTTCCGGCAGGACGGCACCATCGTCGGCGGTGAGCGCGAGGGCGCGGCGGTGGGCGCGCTCCAGAAGAAGCGCGAGATCGCGGAGCTGGCCACCGAGGTGGCCCGGGTGGAGGAGCGCTACAACGAAATCCTGACCCGGCACTACACGCTCCAGAAGCAGATGGGGCACACCGAGGGCGTCCTCAAGGGGCTGGCAAAGAACCAGCACGCCGAGGAGGTGAACCTCGCCAGCCAGGAGAAGGACCTGCACAAGGCGGGTGAGGACCTGGCGCGCGTGCGCGAGCGGGTGCGCTCCCTGGAGCAGGAGGACGGGCAGCTGGGGCAGAGCCACATGGCGCTGGCCCACGAGGAGGAGGCCAGCCGCGGCGAGGTGGCCCACGGCCAGACGGACCGCGAGGCCCGCGAGGAGCGCGTCAAGCAGCTCGCCGGCGAGCAGGAGTCCCTGCGCCAGCGCGCGGAGGCCGCCAACGCGGACCTGACGGGCCTGCGCATCAAGGTGGCCGCCGGCAGCGAGCGCGGCGAGTCCGCGCGCAAGGAGCTGGACAGCCTGGTCACCCAGCGCCGGGAGATGGAGACGCGCGTGGCGCGCCTGCAGGCGACCCTGGCCGAGGGCGGCGCGCGCACGGAGGAGCTGGGCAAGCGCACCACGGAGACCGAGGCGGGCCTGTCCCAGCGCGTGGAGGAGCACCGCGTCGCCGCGGAGGGCCTGGAGTCCCGGCGCGCCGCGCACCTGCTCGCCTCCAGCGAGGTGCGTGAGCAGGACTCCCAGTTCCGCGAGCTGCGCGGCCGGGTGGAGGAGCTGATGCAGGGGCTGTCGCAGATTTCGCTGCGCGAGCGCGAGATTGCCCTGGAGCTCGAGCACCTGTCGGCCGGCATCCGCGAGCGCCACCAGGTGGACCTGGCGCTGGAGCTGCACCGCTACCACCTGCTGCCGTCGCTGACGCCGGAGACGGAGGCGGAGCTGAAGGATCTGCGCGCCCAGGTGGAGAAGATGGGGGAGATCAACCTCACCGCCATCGACGAGCACGCGGAGCTCTCCAAGCGCTTCGACTTCCTCACCGCGCAGAAGACGGACCTGCAGGCCTCCATGGGGCAGCTCAAGGAGGCCATCCAGCGCATCGACGCGACCAGCCGCGAGCGCTTCAAGCAGACCTTCGACGTGGTGAACGAGAAGTTCCAGGCCATCTTCCCCCGCCTGTTCGGCGGTGGCCGCGCCAGCCTGGTGCTCACCAATGACGGGCCCAACGGCGAGCCGGGCGTGGAAATCGTCGCGCAGCCGCCGGGCAAGAAGCTCCAGAGCGTCAACCTGCTCTCCGGTGGCGAGAAGGCCCTCACCGCCGTGGGCCTCATCTTCGGCATCTTCCTCATCAAGCCCACGCCCTTCTGCCTCCTGGACGAGGTCGACGCGCCGCTGGATGAGGGCAACGTGGGCCGCTACAACGACATGGTGAAGGAGATGAGCCGCCAGTCGCAGTTCATCCTCATTACGCACAACAAGCGCACCATGGAGGTCTCCAACACCCTCTACGGCGTCACCATGGAGGAGCCGGGCATCTCCAAGCTGGTCAGCGTGAAGATTCGCGAGGCCAACGCGGCCAACGACGACAAGATCAGCGCGTAGTCGCGCGGGTCTGGGGCCGGGGAGTCCTCCCGGCCTCCCTGCTGGCGGCGGCACACAGGCCAGGAACACGGAAGGCGCGGGCCCCGACTTTCGGGAACCCGCGCCTTCGTGCGTTTCAGGCGGTGCCTGGGGCTACTTCTTGTAGCTCTTCTTCGGGCAGGCCTTCTGGTCCGCCTCGACGCGGGCCTGGGCGGTGCTCAGGTCCTTCTGGGTGTTGGTGAGGGCCGTCTGGCTGGCCGTCTCCACCGGCGTCCAACCCTCGGCGTCGGTCGTCTTCAGCTCCTGCACCAGCGCCACGGAGGCCTGGTCCACGACCTGCTGGGCCTCCAGCGCCTTCACCCAGCCCTGCGCGGCCTCGACCAGGCTGTTGCACTTGCCGGACAGCTCGTCGAAGAGCTTGTAGTCCTTGGTCTTCTGGTACTTGGCCACCACGGCCTCGAAGGCCTCGGCCGCCGCGGCGCGGGCGCCGAACGCGATGGCCGCGTCCGCCGCGCGCTGGTTGCGCACGACCTCCAGCTGGAAGAAGCGCAGCTGCGGGGGCAGCGAGGACGTCGCCTCGGTGGCGTTGGAGTTGAAGTGCACGAAGCGGTGCGGGTAGGTGAGCTTGTCGGTGGACACCTTCGCGGGCACCGCGAGCACCTTCGTCTTGAGGCACGCGGCCAGCTGGTCACCCTCGGTGCTGCCGGAGGCGTCGAACGTCACCTCGGCCGTGGGCTGCCCCTTGACGAGCGTCACGTGCGACGTCAGCACGGGCGGCGTCGCGCCCTTGTAGCCGGCGTAGCAGTCACACCACTCCTGCTGGGCCAGGCGCACCGCGCCGGAGAAGTCCGAGCCGTCGTTCACCCCGAACTTCACCGAGGCGCTGCTGCCGGTGTCGTGCTCGAAGGTCGCGGTGGACTCGACGGCCGCGGCGCCCTTGGCGAGCAGCTTCGGCTTGACGAGCTTGTCCACCACGCCCTGGATGCACTGCTGGCCGGTGGGGGTGAGGTTGTCACCGCTGATGGCGTGCGTGGCGCTGGTGTCCGTCACGGTGGTCTTCACCGTCACGACGGTCTTCTCGGCGGGGCCCCGGTTGCTGGGGCTGACCAGACACTCGAGCACCTCCGGACGGGTGGTGAGCATGGCGCCCACGAGCACGCCCTGGTTGGACGGGGGCAGGTCCAGCTCACGCGGGAAGCAGCTGGCCACGTCGAAGGCGGGCTGGTTGCCGATGCGCACGCGCTCCTCGGTGCTCACGGGCTTGCCGCCATTGCCATTGGCCGCCGCATCCTCTGCGGGCTTCTGCTGACCGGCGCAAGCGGCGGTGAAGACGACGGAGGCTACGACGAGACGACGCAACATGCGGTTGTTCTCCCTGGGGTAGGACTGCGAGGGGGCACTCACTTCTCCAGGCCCTCGGCGTTCTTGAGGTCCTTGAGGCGAAGCCCGTTCTTCTTGAGCAGGCGGTAGAGGCTCTGCATGGACAGCCCGGTGCGCTGCTCGGCGGCCTTCATGTCGAAGCCCACCGTGCGCATCACCTCGGCGAAATACAAACGCTCGAAGTCGGCCAGCACCCGGTCCTTGGCCTCGTGGTACGGCATGCCGGTGACGAGCGTGGCCACGTGCGTGCCGGGCGGCTGCCCGTCCGGGCGGCGCGAGGGCTGGGCCAGGAAGTCCAGCCAGCTGGTGTTGCCCGTCTCCTCCATCAGCGCGCCGCGCTCGAGCACGTTGCGCAGCTCGCGCACGTTGCCCGGCCAGTCGTAGCCCTCGAAGAGCGCCAGCGTCTGGGGCGTGAGCGACACGCTGGCCCGCAGCGTCTGGGACAGGGCCTGCGCGAGCGACGGCAGGTCCTCCCGGCGCGTGCGCAGAGGCGGCAGCCGCACGCGCGCCACGGCCAGGCGGAAGTAGAGGTCCGCGCGGAAGCGGCCCTGGCGCACGTCCTCCTCCAGGTTGCGGTGCGTGGAGGCGATGACGCGCACGTCCACCGGCACCGGCTGCCCGTCCAGCGACGGCACCTCGCGCGCGTCCAGCACGCGCAAGAGCTTGCCCTGCACGAGCAGCGGCAGTTCGCCCACCTCGTCCAGGAAGAGCGTGCCTCCGCGGGCGGCCTCGAAGACGCCCCGGGCCTCCTTGTCCTCCGGGTCGCTGGCGCGCAGGCCGCCGAACAGCTCGCGCTCCGCCTTCTCCTCGGAGATGAGGTTGCAGTCGACGACCTTGAAGGGGCCGTGACGCCGCGACGAGTGCTGGTGCACCGCCCGGGCCGCCAGCTCCTTGCCCGTGCCCGTCTCACCCTCGATGAGCAGGCTCATGTCCTCGCGGGCCACGCGGCGCAGCTCCGTGAAGACCCAGCGCATCTTCTCCGACGTGCCCACCAGCGCGCCGAAGGACTCCGCCCCGGCCAGCTCCACCTCCGTGGGCTTGGCGGCCACCTTCACCGCGAGCTTCGTCTTGCCCAGCTCCACCTTGTCGCCGCGCCCCAGGTACGCCTGGAGCACCTGCCGGCCGTCGAGGAAGGTGCCGTTGCGGCTGCCCGTGTCGCGCAGGAGCAGGCCCCTGGGGGTGCGCTCCACCTCCAGGTGCCGACGGCTCACCGTGGTGTCGGTCAGCACCAGGTCGCTCGCGGGGTCCGAGCCCACGCGCACCAGGCCATCCTGGGTGGTCACCTTCTTTCCCTTGTCGGGGCCCGACACCACCTCCACCGTCCACTCGTGAATGGGGATGCGCGTCGTGCGGCCTTCGTCCTTGTCCGTCTGGGTGGTCTGGGTGACCTCGGGCCTGGGTTCCATCATGGGTCCTCTTTAGGTGCGAGGGGACCGGGCGGGCAAGCCCGACGCACCAGCTGCGCGCCCCCACTTCGTGGGGGCAACACGAGTGAAAGATTCTTCCCGGAAGGCAGCTGTAAGCGCGCCTCCAGCGAGAAGGAAAACCCGGGCATCGCGGCCCGGGACCTGGGAAACGTCGAGGGGGGACGCTTCATGGCGAGGGAGGGTTCCGCGCGCGTGTGCAGCGCGAGCGCGGCCTCGCGGGTGGGCTTCGGGAGGACGCGTCGAGGGGCGGCGCCTGGAGCCACAGACGCTCCAGTCAGGGGTCGGCGGCGAGTGTCCACCAGGACACGTTCACCACCGGTCGCGCGCCAGGACGCGTCGGGCTCATGGCGCGCGGCCTCGTCCAGCGCGCGCCGGGGAAGGCGCGCGGGAGGAGAGGCCACGACGTCGTGGGTCCGAGGGCCCCCTCCGGAAGACACGGCACAGCCGACACGCCGCCACGGGGGCATGCGCGCCGGCTCGTGTCGTCCGGGGAGAGAAGGGCCGTTCCTGAAACTCACGGCCGGCATCCAAGACGAACGCCTCGCGCGAATCCAGTGCTCACGCGAGGGCGTGCCTCACTTCAGTACGTCGCCGGCGCGTCGCTGGCCGGGAAGGACTCCTTCGACAGCTCGTCGACGAGGTCGTCGGACGCGTTGCCGCCGGACTTCACGCCCGCATTCACGGGAGCGCCGGCTCGCGGCGTCTTGCTGGAAGCGCTGGACTTGCTGGAGCCCGAAGCGCGCTTCCTGCCGGGCTCCGCGGCGGGCTTCTCCACGGAGGCGAGGCGCGAACCCAGGAGGTTCTTCGCCCGCTCGGCGAGGTGGCGCTGCTCGTCCTGCCAGTCGCGGAAGAACTGCGCCAGCTCCGGGTCGCCCGCCTGCTCGGCGTCGCGGATGAACTGCTCGGCCGTCGAGGCGCCCTTGAGCAGGTGGTACAGCGTGCTGATGACGTTGTAGTGCGCGTCCCGGGTCCCCGTCTGCCGCTCTTCACCTGCCATGTCCGCCTCCCGAGAAAGGGTGGTGTGCCATGGGGGGAAGCTAGCCACGGTGGCGGTGGGCGGCCCCGGGTGGGGCGCCCGCCCGCCTGCCTGCACGTGCTCAGGCTTGCAGCATGGGGTCCAGCTTGCCTTCCTTGTCGAGCTGGGCCAGGTCCGAGTAGCCGCCGACGTGCGTGTCGCCGATGAAGATTTGCGGCACGGTGCGCTGGCCGCCGCTCATCTCCACGAGCTTGGCTCGCGTGTCGTCGTCTCCGGTGACGTCCAGCTCCTGGAAGTCAACGCCCTTGCGCTTGAGCAGGTCCTTCGCGCGGACGCAAAAGCCACAGTAGTTCGTGGTGTAGATCTTCACGGGCTTCACGGTGTCTCCTCCTTCATTCCCAAACGTAAGGGCGTGGCCTGCCCCGCGCCACCCGGGCATGAAAGCACGACGGCCCCCGGCTCCCTGAAGAGGAACCGGAGGCCGTCTGGCGCAGCACTCACCCCGGCCGAGGCCCGGGTGGGAAAATCACATCCCCATGCCGCCCATGCCGCCCATGCCGCCCATGCCACCGGCGCCAGCGGGAGCGTCCTTCTCCTCCTTCGGACGCTCGGCCACCATCGCCTCGGTGGTGAGCATCAGGGAGGCCACGGACGCGGAGTTCTGCAGCGCCGTGCGGCTCACCTTGGCCGGGTCGATGACGCCCGCGGCCAGCAGGTCCTCGTACGCGCCCGTCGCGGCGTTGAAGCCGAACGCGCCCGTGCCTTCCTTGACCTTGTTGACGATGACGCTGCCCTCGAGGCCGCCGTTGCCGACGATCTGGCGCAGGGGCTCCTCGACGGCGCGGCGGATGATGTCCACGCCGAACTTCTCACCCTCGGCGAACGTCTGACCCTCCAGCGCCTTGAGGCACCGGATGTAGGCCACGCCGCCGCCGGGGACCACGCCCTCCTCGACGGCCGCGCGGGTCGCGTTGAGCGCGTCCTCCACGCGGGCCTTCTTCTCCTTCATCTCCGTCTCGGTGGCCGCGCCGACGTTGATGACGGCCACGCCGCCCACGAGCTTCGCCAGGCGCTCCTGGAGCTTCTCGCGGTCGTAGTCGCTGGTGGTCTCCTCGATCTGCGCGCGGATCTGCTTCACGCGCGCGTTGATCTCCTGCTCGCTGCCCGCGCCGTCGACGACGGTGGTGTTGTCCTTGTCGACGGTGATGCGCTTGGCGCGGCCCAGGTCCTTGAGCTCCAGGGTGTCCAGCTTGATGCCCAGGTCCTCGGCGATCATCCGGCCGCCCGTCAGGGTGGCGATGTCCTCGAGGATGGCCTTGCGGCGGTCGCCGAAGCCCGGCGCCTTCACCGCGCACACGTTCAGCACGCCGCGGATCTTGTTGACCACCAGCGTGGCCAGCGCCTCACCCTCGACCTCCTCGGCGATGATGAGCAGCGGCTTACCCGCGCGCGCCACCTGCTCCAGGATGGGGAGCAGGTCCTTCATGGAGGAGATCTTCTTCTCGTGGATGAGGATGAGCGCGTCGTTCAGCACCGCCTCCATCCGCTCCGGGTCCGTCACGAAGTACGGGGAGAGGTAGCCGCGGTCGAACTGCATGCCCTCGACCACGTCCAGCGTGGTCTCCAGGCCCTTGGCCTCCTCCACCGTGATGACGCCCTCCTTGCCGACCTTCTCCATCGCGTCCGCGATGATCTGGCCGATGGTGGCATCGCCGTTGGCGGAGATGGTGCCGACCTGGGCGATCTCCTTCTTGTCCTTCGTCGGCTTGGCCAGCTTCTTCAGCTCGCCCACGATGACCGACACGGCCTTGTCGATGCCGCGCTTGATGTCCATCGGGTTGTGGCCCGCGGCCACCAGCTTCGCGCCCTCGCGGAAGATGGCCTGCGCCAGCACGGTGGCCGTCGTGGTGCCGTCACCGGCCACGTCGGAGGTCTTGGACGCGACCTCCTTGACCATCTGCGCGCCCATGTTCTCGAACTTGTTCTCCAGTTCGATTTCCTTCGCCACCGTCACACCGTCCTTGGTGATGGTGGGCGAGCCGAAGCTCTTCTCGATGACGACGTTGCGGCCCTTGGGGCCCAGGGTCACCTTGACCGCGTCGGCCAGGATGTTGACGCCACGGAGGATGGCCTCGCGGGCGCGCACGTCGAAAAGCAGGTCCTTCGCCATGATGGGGATTCCTTGAGTGAAGGGGTGGGGGCGGGATTACTTCTCGATGACGCCGAGCACATCCTCCTCACGGAGGATGAGGTGCTCCTCGCCGTCGAGCTTGATCTCGGTCCCGGCGTACTTGCTGAAGAGGATGGTGTCGCCGGCCTTGATGTCCAGGGGACGCACCTTGCCGTCCTCCTGCACCTTGCCGTTGCCGACCGCGACGACCTTGCCCTCGAGGGGCTTCTCCTTCGCCGTGTCCGGGATGAAGAGGCCGCCCTTGGTCTTGTTCTCCTCGGCGACCCGCTTGACGATGAGCCGATCCTGCAGGGGACGAATCTTCATGGTCTGCTCCTTGATGGGGCGCCCTCCGTCCGGGGACTCCGGGCGGCTTGGGGCGCCGCTGGGGGTTGAAAAAGGGCCGTGACGACCCGCGGCATTAGCACTCCGACCTCGCGAGTGCTAACGCCTAGGCGCGGCGGATAATAACCAGGGACGATGACCCGTCAAGCGACGCGGGACGCTCGGGCCGTGAGCTGCCAACTGCCCGGCATTGCTGTCTTTTTCTCCTCCCGTTGCGTCCGTGACAGGTAGAGCCCGTCCCCATGCCCGCACGGCTCGGATTGGCACTCGGACGTCACGAGTGCTAGCGCAAGTGCCTGGAATCATTGACGGGCGCTTTTGCGACGCGGAGGGTCGATTGCTACCGTTCCCGTATTCCCGCAGGCCACGCGGGCCGGGCGGGGGGAAGGGAGTGTCGATGAGTCAACTGGTGGCGTCCCTGTCGTTGAAGGAGTTCTTCAAATCGCTCCTGGACGAGGTCACCTCGCGGCAGCGGGTGATGCTGGAAGAGGTGACGGAGTTCTACCTGGTGAACCTGCTGGCGGAGTTCGCCAGCACCGACAACCTGTTCGACCGCCAGGAGGACGGCCGCCGCGCGCGGGAGCCCCTGGCGGTGCTCTACCACCAGGCCCTTCAGCAGGAGCGTGAGGCGCGCATCAAGACGCTGCGGCGGCTGGGCGACGTCTCGCTCTACACCGTGGGGTTCTTCTCCGGCGCGCTGCAGGGCGGGGTGGTGGGGCCCGACTACTACATCCAGATGGGCGGCACCGCGTACGGTCAGGTGGCGGACCTGTCGCCCCGTGCGGGCTTCGCGGGGGTGTACCGGGAGCTGCGCGACAAGTTCCGCGCGGTGGCGGAGGTCCTGGAGGAGATCGCCGCGCGGGGCATGGTGCAGGCGGGGCCCAGCGGGGCGCTCAAGGTCTACGAGACGTGGGCGCGCACGGGCAGCGACCGGCTGGAGCGGGTCCTGGTGGATGCGGGGATGATGCCGGCGCCCAAGGGCCAGCTCCCCAACTGACGCGAGGGAGGTCGCCACATGATTGGCCGCGTTCAGGACCACCTGGAGGCCATCTACGGCTTCACGTGCGAGGCACGGGCGGAGACCTTCGTGGTGGACACGGAGGCCGCCGCCCGGCTGGGCGCCACCGGGCGCAGCGACGAGGAGCTGCTGGTCCACGAAGCCGACGACGCGCTGGAGCTGGCGCTGTACCTGTCCCCGGCGCTCCTGGACCGGCTCAAGCCCTACGAGGCCGGGCCCCTGGGGTACGTGCTGGACGGGGACCTGGCCGGCTACTGCCAGGTGGCCGAGGGCGTCAGCCACTTCCTCTACATGGCCCACACCGCGGCGCACGGGCGCACGGTGTCGCTGCTGGAGCTGGAGGCCCAGGCGGAGGTGGACAAGTTCGCCGTGTGCCTCCTGCACCGCTGGGGCGAGGGCGTGGGGGCCTGGGCGCAGGAGCTGCTCACCCGGCTGTTCGACCGGGTGTCCTACCGCGACAGGCTGTCCTCCCAGGAGCGCTGGCGCTACGAGGAGGCCAACCGGCTGTCCCGGCGGTTCTGCTCGCGGATGATGACGCACGTGGCCGGACGGCGGCTGGAGCGGCTCCTGTCGGACCTGCGGTACGCCTACCGGCTGGGGGCGGAGGCGAAGCTGAGCCACTTCGCCCACGGAGGCTGAGTCCGGGCCCCCACGTCCCGCCGCCATCGGTTAGGGTAGGTGGGCATGCCACGCGAGGCGTCCGCAGGCGGGATTGTCATCCGGGAGAGTGACGGCACCTGGGAGGTGGTCGTCATCCGTCCGCATGGCCGTCCCCTGTGGGCGCTGCCCAAGGGGCACGTGGACCCGGGCGAGACGCCGGAGCAGACGGCGAGCCGCGAGGTGCACGAGGAGACGGGCCTCACCGCCGCGCTCATCGCGCCGCTGGGGGAGATCCGCTACGTCTACCAGTTCCGGGGTCAGCGCATCTTCAAGCGCGTCCACTTCTTCCTCTTCCGCTACCAGGAAGGCGCGCTGGGGCCGCTGCCGGGGCCGCGCGTGGAGGTGGACGAGGTGAGATGGGTGCCGGTGGGACAGCTGGTGCCCCTGCTCGGCTACAAGGGCGAGAAGGCCGTGGCCGCGCGCGCCGTGCGGTGGATGCGCGCCCAGGGCCTGTTGCCCGAGGCCCCTTCCCCGGCCGTGGGGCCCGAGGGGAAGGGAACCTAGAGGGACGGCGGACTACTTGGCGGTGTCGGCCGTGTACTTGCCGGACAGCGCCTCGCGCACGTCACGGTCGAACTTCACGCGGCCGGTGGCCACCTCGCGCAGCGACAGCACGGGGGGCTTGTTCTTGGACTGCTCGATGATGGGGCGGGCGCCGGCCATCAGCTGACGCGCGCGCTTCGCACCGAGCAGCACCAGCGCGAACCGGTTGTCGACGAGGGGGAGGCAGTCTTCGACTGTGACGCGAGCCATGGAACGTCCTTCGGAATTTCGGTGGGGCTACCTGAGAACACTGAAACCTAAAGAGCACCCCGGGGGGAGTCAAGGAAGGACATACCCCCAGGGCCGCCGGGCGGACAGGCGCTTCGTGGATCAGGTGTACCACCAGGCCCAGAGGATGAGGACGCCCTGCAAGGGGAGCCTCGCCCAGAGGGCGGCCTTGGGAATCTTCCGGAAGCGCTCCGGCTCGCGCGCCATCTGGACGTTGGCGGGGAAGACGGCGATGAACAGCGCGATGAGCCCCCAGGCGGACACCACCCGGGTGGCGGGGATGAGCAGCCCCACCCCCAAGAGCACCTCCGCCACCCCGCTCCAGAAGACGAGCGGGCCGTGCCAGGGCAGGTACGGCGGCATCATCCGCACGTAGGCGCGCGGATGGACGAAGTGGTTGATGCCGCCGGCCACCATGAAGAGGGCCAGCACGTACATCAGGACGGTCTTCACGCTCCGGCGAAGGCCTGGGCGACGATGGCGCGGGCCTCCTCGAGGATGGCGTTCAGGTGGGCCTCGTCGCGGAAGCTCTCCGCGTAGATCTTGTACACGTCCTCGGTGCCCGAGGGCCGCGCGGCGAACCAGCCGTTCTGGGCCACGACCTTGAGTCCGCCGATGTCCGCGTCGTTGCCGGGCGCGCGGGTGAGGCGCTGGAGGATGGGCTCGCCGGCCAGGCTCTGCGCCTTCACCGCGTCCGGGGAGAGCTTCTTGAGCACCGCCTTCTGCGCGGGCGTGGCCGCCTGGTCGATGCGCGCGTAGTAGGGCGTGCCGAAGCGCGCGGCCAGGTCCTGGTAGTGCTCGCCCGGGTCCTTGCCGGTGCGCGCCAATATCTCCACGGCGAGCAGGTCCAGCAGCATGCCGTCCTTGTCCGTGGTCCACACCGTGCCGTCGCGGCGCAGGAAGGACGCGCCCGCGCTCTCCTCGCCGCCGAAGCCCAGCGTGCCCGCGAGCAGCCCGTCCACGAACCACTTGAAGCCCACCGGCACCTCGACGACGCGGCGGTGGAGGCTTTGCGCCACCCGGTCGATGAGCCCGCTGGACACCAGCGTCTTGCCCACCGCGGTGCCGGCCTTCCAGCCGGGGCGGTTCTGGAACAGGTAGTGGATGGCCACCGCCAGGTAGTGGTTGGGGTTCATCAGCCCCAGCGAGCGCGTGACGATGCCGTGCCGGTCCGAGTCCGCGTCGTTGCCGAAGGCCAGGTCATACTGGTCCTTGAGCTTCACCAGGTTGGCCATGGCGTACGGCGACGAGCAGTCCATTCGAATCTTGCCGTCGTGGTCCACCGGCATGAACCGGAACGTCGGGTCCACGGTGGGGTTCACCACCGTCAGATTCAGCCCGTAGCGCGTGGCGATGGGCTCCCAGTACGCCACGTTGGAGCCGCCGAGCGGGTCCGCGCCAATCTTCAGCTTCGCGCCCTGGATGGCCTCCATGTCGACGACGGAGCCCAGGTCCTCGACGTACGGCGTGATGAAGTCGTATGGCTTCACGGTGGGCGCCGTGCGCGCCCGCTCGTACGGCGTGCGCTGGACGCCGCGGTTGTCCTCGCCCAGCAGCGCGTTGGCGCGGCGCTCGATGAGCGCGGTGACGTTCGTGTCCGCGGGGCCGCCGTTGGGCGGGTTGTACTTGATGCCGCCGTCCTCGGGCGGGTTGTGGGACGGGGTGATGACGATGCCGTCGGCGAGCCCCGTGGTGCGCCCCTTGTTGAACGTGAGGATGGCGTGGGAGATGACCGGCGTGGGCGTGGCGCCGTCGGTGAAGCGCACCTGCACGCCGTTGGCGGCCAGCACCTCCAGCGCCGTCTGTTGCGCGGGGGCGGAGAGCGCGTGGGTGTCCATGCCCAGGTACAGCGGGCCGTCGATGCCCTGCTGCTGGCGGTACTCGCAGAGCGCCTGCGTCACCGCGACGATGTGCGCCTCGTTGAAGCTGGTGCGGGCCGACGAGCCACGGTGTCCCGAGGTGCCGAAGGCCACGCGCTGCTCGGGGACGCCCACGTCGGGCTTCTCCGCGTAGTAGCGCGCGCGCAGCTTCTCGGGGTCGATGAGGAGGTCTTCGGGCGGGAGCTTTCCGGCGAGAGGATGGGCCATGTCGGCCGCACCATAGGCGCGCGGGCCGACAGTTTGCTCTGCCTTCTCGACCCGCTGTCCTCGGGTGGACCGAGACCCGCCCGAAGTCCCGCTACGGACTGGGCGCGCCGGAGGGGGAGGGGGGCGCCTCCTGCTCGGGCAGGTAGAAGGCCCCGGAGCGCGCGGCGAGCACGGCGGCGGTGAGCAGGCCCACCGTCAACCCGAAGACGATGATGCTCGCCAGCGTCACCCAGTCGGTGACACCCGCCGGCTGGAACAGCGCGCCGAAGGGCGTGGCGAAGTCGAAGCCCGCCTGGGGCGTCTTGCGCAGGTTCTGCACCGCGGTGAGCAGCGCCGTCGTCACCAGGCCCAGGCCCATGCCCACCACGGCCGCGAGCGCCGCGCTGCCCACCATCATCGGCCGGCTCACGGCGCGCGTGGTGGGGCGGCTCTGCACGTCGAAGTCCGGGTCCCTCACGCCCAGCGGCACGAAGCGCGCGAGCAGCAGCAGGCCGGGGATGCCGCCCACCATGGTGAACCAGAAGAAGGGCTCCCAGCCGATGGAGTACACGAGGAAGCCGGCGATGGGGCCCGCCACCACGCGCGGAATCGAGAACAGGCTGGAGAGCAGCGCGAACTGCGTGGCGGAGAAGCGCTTCTGCGTCAGCCGCATCAGCAGCACGGAGAAGGCGCCCGTGCCCAGGCCTTGCGTCACCTGCTCGAAGCCGATGGCGCTGTACATCAGCCACACGTTGGGCGCGCCCGCCCTGGCCACGAGCACGTAGCCGATGTTGGAGACAATCTGGATGACGCCGAACACCCACAGCGCGCGGCCCAGCCCCAGCACCGTCGTCCACGCGCCGCCCACCAGCGTGCCCAGGATGGTGCCGAACAGGCCAATCGTCCCGAGCGCCACGCCGCGGTGCAGGTCGCTGTAGCCCATGTCCACCAGGAACGGGCGCAAGAGCGTGCCGCCGAGGTTGTCGGCCAGCTTGTAGAGGAAGACGAAGGCGAGGATTTCGAGCGCGCGGTGCCGCGACAGGAATCCCACGAACGGATACCAGACGGCGTCCTTGAGGGACTTGGGCGGGGTGAGCCGCTCCTCGGGCTCCGGCGCGAAGCGGGTGATGACGAGCATGGGCAGGTACAGCGTCGCCAGCCCGATGACCACCCACTTCCACGACACGCGGCCCGCGAGGGTGATGGCCGCCGAGCCCGCGATGAACATGGCCGCGCGGTACAGCGCCACGCGCGCGCCCACCGCCACGCCCTGCTCCTCCTTGCGCAAGACCTCCACCGCGTACGCGTCGATGGCGATGTCCTGCGTCGCGGACGCGAAGGCCACCGCCATGGCCAGCGCGCCCACCACCCACGCGGCCTCGGGATGCTCTCCCAGCCCCGCGAGCGCCAGCGTCGTGGCGAACAGCGCCACCTGCGCCACCGCCATCCAGCCCCGCCGCCGTCCCCAGAAGGGCGGCACGTAGCGGTCCATCAGCGGCGACCAGATGAACTTGAAGGACCAGGGCGCCTGCGCCAGCGTGATGAGGCCCACCACGCGGATGTCCACGCCGATGCTGCGCAGCCAGTCCGGGATGGCGATCCACACCAGGCCCAGCGGCAGACCCGAGGAGAACGAGAGCAGGGTGACGGAGGCCGTCCGCCAGGACGCCATGGCCCGAGCCAGGCTGGCCCACGTCCCCGGTCGCTTCTCCCCACTCTTGCCGCCCTGCTCGCTCATAGGCGGCGGACTCTATACCAGCCGCGTGCGGGGCCCAGGCCGTCCCGCGCTCCTGCGCTCGGAGGGTTGGCCGGTCACCGGTCCAGCGCCGACAGGTCCGGGCAGGAGGCTCGCACGCCCTCCGTCGGATTGAAGATGTCCCAGGAGCGGGCGATGAACGTCACCTTGCCCTGGGCATCCCAGCACTCGGTGTACTTCGCGCCCGGGATGTCGCCCTTCAATATCTCCACCGCGCCCAGGCCCCGGCCGTCCGGCGCCCAGCGCGTGGTGAGCGCCATGTCCTCCTTCAACCCCCCGAGCACGAAGTCCGTCTGGGCCAGCTCGAAGGTCATCTCCGCCACGCCGCCCTCGCCCTCCCGGTACACGTAGCGCGAGGGCAGGGGCCGGGTGGTGTCCGCGAAGGTCCAGACCAGCTCCACCCGCGTGGGGAACGTCTGCGTCTGGTAGTGGATCTCCTGCCGGTCGATGACGTCCACGCCCAGGTACCCCTCCTCGCGCGAGCGCTTCAGGTCCAGGATGAGGCCGCCCGTCCCCCGGCGCACGCCGCCGGTCGCCTCGAAGTGGCCGGAGAGGAAGCTCCACCAGTCGCCCTCACCCTCGCCGACGTCGCGAAGCTGGAGGTGGTAGTCGAAGCGGCCCCCCTCACGCGTCATCACGAAGCGCGTGTCGAACTTCATGTCGTTCCTGCCCGGGAACGGCCCCCAGACCCGACGGTTGGGGCCGCGGGAGGTCGCCGGCTGGGTCCGGATGTTCTCGATGGCCTGCAGCATGTTGCCGACCGAGTCGTTGAAGTCGCGGCCCGTCTCGGACGTGTCGCCGACGATGCCGGAGACCTCTCCCAGCCTCCCCAGTCGCAGGGCGTGGACCTTGGACGCCACGCGCAGGGCCCGGGTCTTCGCCTGCTCCTGCCCGAGCACCTTCGCCATCAGGTCCTCGCGCCGGGGGATGGCGTTCTGGAACTCCAGGTCGTCGTTGGAGAAGTCGCCGCCGCACGCGGCCAGGGCCAGACACAGGCAGATGGGCGTCAGGTATCGCATCGAACGCTCCTTCATGGCCGGTAGGTGAGGAGCGCGCCCAGCTCCCAGAAGCCCAGGGAGCGTTGCTCGTCCACGGTGTAGAGCAGGTAGTGGAGCCGGGCACGCCCCGTCACGTGCAGGCGTCGCAAGGGCTGCCAGCGCAACCCCGCGACGAGCCCCGGTGAGAACATCGCGAACTTCTGGTCCGGATACGCGGCCTCCTCGAAGTCGCGCCGCATCACGAGGTACGCCATGCGCGCGCCGACGAAGGGGGTGACGCGTCCCTGGGGCCACTCGGACGCGAGCGTCGTGCCCAGGCTCGTCACCGAGTACCGGTACGCGGGGCCACTCAACGTGGGCAGGTCCAACAGCGCCTGCTTGCGCCCCAGCGCCACGTCCACGCCCCACACCCAGTCGCGTCGGAAGTAGTCGTGCAGCTGCGCCTCCGCGCCCAGCAGGCCCACCGAGAGGAACAGCGACTGGCGCGTGGGCGCGTCGAAGTAGGACTGCACCGCGCCGGACAGGCCCAGCGTCCACCACGCGCCACCGTCCAGGCTCACGCCCTTCACCGGGTCGTCGGAGAAGGGCGCGTCCCTCAAGCGCGACTCCTCCAGCACCACGGGCTGTCCGCGCGACACCTGCACCTCGCCGATGCGCAGCTTGTCCGGGAGCCGGCGCTTCACGCGGTACGTGCCGGGCGCCAGGGCCACGCGGCGCTCCACGCCGTCCGTCTTGTCCAGCTCCGCCACCACCAGCCCGGCCGGGTCCACGAAGTAGTACATGCCCGGAGGCGCCACCCGCGGCACCACCAGCCCGTCGCCACCCGCGCGCAGGTCCGTGAGCACCAGGTCCCCGTTGCCCGCCAGGTCGTAGCTGAACGTGGGGTGCTGCGCGCCGCCGCTGCTCGCCGCGGTGTCCGCCACCGTGCGCGCGTACGCGTGCGAGTACGCCTCGAACAGCGTCACCCGCCCATCACCGCTGCGGTCCGCGTCGCCCAACAGGCCGCTCGCCAGGTGGTGCGAGAAATAGCTGCCGCCCAGCGCGTCCGACTCCTGCGAGTCCTCGTCCGCCGCGCTCGAGGTGAGGATGACCAGGCCCCGCGCGTCGCGCGACGCGCCGGACTCGATCTCGAAGGCCGGGGCCCGCCGCGCGCCCTTGGTGCGCGTCATCGCGCCGGAGCGGCACGAGTCGAGAATCGCGATGCGGATGTCCGCGGGCGCGCTCGACAGCCGGCGCTTCAAGTCATCGAAGCCCAGGCGCGTGTTGCCCAGCCGCAGCGTGCCGTCCTTCGCGTGGCCGGAGTAGTAGACGAGCAGCGCCGTGCGCTCGCCCCGCTCCTGGGCGGCCTTCGCGCGCGCCTCCAGGTCCGTGAGCGCCGCGAGGAAGTCCTTCGACGTCTCGTTGAGCAGGAGCTTCGCGTCGCCGGGAGCCACGCCGCCCAGCCGCGCCAGCAGCCCGTGCATCTTGCGCGCGTCGTCGCGGGCGAAGCGCAGGGGCCGCGTCTCGTCGCCGCCCTCGTCGTTGCCGGCAATCAGCGCGAAGCGGCGCAGGCTGTCCGCGTGCGCCACCGAGGCCACGGTGAGCGCGAGCACCAGGCCCAGGGCCCGCCCGAATGGGAAGAGGGGTGGGCTCATGGCTTGAGCAGCACCCAGTGCGTCTGCGCGCCCTTCACGTCCAGCGGCGCCATCCGCTCCACCTCGCCGCCCGCCGCCGCGAACGCGCGCCGCGTCGCCTCCACCAGCGACTCCACCGCGAAGGGCTCGTCACCCAGCACCAGCACCACGCGCTCGACGCCCGAGCCGGTGAACTCCCAGCTCCCCTCCAGCCAGTGCACCTCCGTGCCGGGCTCCACCGCCACGCTGGCGCCGGACTCCGGATGCAGCGCCGTCACCTCGCCGATGGCATCCACGGACACGGCGGCCATGTACCGGTGCGCGCCCGCCTTGTAGCCCAGCATCACCCGCTCGCCGGGCTCCAGCGCCTCGGGCCTGTCCGGCCGTGCCTCGCGCTGCGGGCCCGTGCCGCCGCCGATGCGCAGCTCCGCTGCGTCGCCGCCACCCTTGCGCCGGTTCCACTCCGGGCCTTGTTCCAGCAGCGGCTTCGCGAGCACCACCACCAGCAGCGACGCGGCCAGGGCCACCGTCGCGGGCACCCAGCGCCGGGGGGGAGGGCGCGGGGCCCGCTGTTGTTGCTGGCGCTCCAGGGCGCGCTCGACGCCCGCCTCGAAGCGCTCGAAGGGGTGCTCCGCCTCGAAGCGCGCCTGGTGCTCCTCGAGTCCCTTCAGCACGGCGCCGCAGGTGACGCAGCCGGCCGCGTGGGCCCGGACGCGATGGGCCTCGGGGGAGGCCAGCTCGCCGGCCCTCAGGCGCCGCAGTGTCCACTCCGACTCGTGCGCGCTCATCGAACCCTCAGCTCCTCTCCGCCCAGATCGGCGAAGCGCTCCAGCCGTTTGCGGATGGTGGGCACCGAGCGCCCCAGCATCGCGGCCACCTCTTCCAAGGTCATCCCGTCCACGTGGTAGTGGACCACCGCCGCCTGCGTCTCCTCATCCACCTTCGACAGCAGCCGGCGCACCAGGTCCCGCGTCTCCAGCTCACCGTCCCCGCCGTGTCCCTCCGAGCGCGCGGCGGCGTCGCGCTCGAACCACTGCCTCCAGCCCGCGCGCTCCGAGCGCAGCTGGTTGAGGCAGTGGTGGGTGGCGATCTTCATCAACCACGTCAGCGGCGAGGCGTCCGCGCGGAAGTCCTCCGCGTGGGCCAGGGCGCGCGCGAAGACGTCATGCATCGCGTCCTCCGCCTTCGCCGCGTCCTTCAACAGATAGCGGCAGCGTCCCATCACGCTGCCGCCGTACCGCGTGTACAGCTCGCGCAGGAAGTCACGCCGGTCCGGGAGGGGACCGCCTTGGATGACCCGGAGGGCCGGCTGGCGCGGAGCTGTCACGCACCCCAGACTAGCGCGAGCCGCCTCACAACGAGGAGTAGACCGCGGTGCTGAACCCGCCACAGGCGCTCACCGCCCCGTAGCCGATGACCGGGTTGTAGCTGGCCGCGTAGTAGGTGCTCATGTGCCCCGGGTCCCAGCACTCGTTGACGGTGGCCTCGCCGAAGAGGTCCCCGCCCGACAGCTTGATGTCCGAGCGGCCAGACCCGTCGCGCTCCCAGCGGCTCTTGATGGCCAGCCGCTCCAGCTTCGCGCGCGTCGGGTCCGCGTCGATGTCCTGCTGCGACACGAAGTCCAGCTCACCGCCGGAGCCCGGGGCCTGCTTGAAGCGATACTTCGCGCTCGTCACCAGGTCACCCGTGTTGGTGTAGTCGAAGTCTGCCTCCACCGACGCCGTCGCGTTCGGCCCGGTGCGCGAGTAGCGGACCTCCAGCGTGGCCAGGGGCTGCTCGCCCGCCTCGTTGCCGGGCAGCGCGCGCTCCTTCTCGAAGTCGATGAGGAACTGGCCGGAGCCGTAGCCCGACAGCCGCTCGCCATCCCCGTCCACGCCCGCCGTGTGCGAGCCGGACAGCACCGTCTTGAAGCCCGAGTCCGGCTCCAGCCGGCCCTTGGCATCCAGCACCCACGAGTACGTGTCGCCTCCGGTGTGCTTGACGGTCAGCTTCCACGTGAGGGGGTCCAGGGGGCCGGTGTGCGGGCCCCACACGGCGATGTCCCCGTCGATGGAGGAGGGCGGGTGCTTGACGATCTCCGCCACCAGCCCGAGCACGCTCAGCGTGGCGGCGTTGATGCTCACGGCGGCGGTGGCGGTGAGGAGGTAGTTCCCCGACAGCTGACCTTCGCCGTAGTACGCGGACGTCTTGCCCTGCCCGTCGCCCGTCGGTCCCGGCGACGACACCTCCACCATCTGCTTGGAGGGCACTCCCTGGCGGAACGACTCCACGTCCTGCTTCTTGTCGGAGTCACAACCCACCAGCATCAGGGCGGCACACAGCAGGCTCTTGCGCAGCATGGTCCTTCTTCCTTCCTGTTCGGATGGCCCCCGGCGGGCCGTGCGGCAGCGTGTTCGCTCCTATGGACACAGCCCCGTCGGAAAACAGAAAAGGCGTCCGGCGGACCTTGAAAGCCTCCGTGATTCCAGGGGGTTGAAGGCCGCCTGGCTGCTCCTCGGGCGACTTCGGGCGGCTTTCGGACGATGGAAATGCAGCGTCCCTACCTTTCGCCCATGGAAAAACGACACCCCAACCATCCTGGCGAGATGGGCACCGACGCGGCGTTGGCCGAGCGCGAGCGCACCTCGGACGAGCTCAACGCGCGAGCGCGGGCCGTGGGGCTGCTGCGTGAGGCGGGGGTGCCCTTCGTGGTGGGCGGCGCGTATGCATACGCCACCTACACCGGCATCTATCGTGACACGAAGGACCTGGACCTGTTCCCCCGCAAGGCGGACGCGGCGCGTGCGCTGGAGGTCCTGGGGAAGGACGGCTGGCGCACCGAGCGCACCGACGAGGTGTGGCTCTACAAGGCCTTCAAGGGGGAGTACTTCGTCGACTTCATCTTCTCGTCCGGCAACGGTGTGGCGGTGGTGGACGACGGGTGGTTCGAGCACGCGCGGACCTCCACCATCTTCGGACACGAGTGCCTGGTCGCGCCCGCCGAGGAGATGATCTGGTCCAAGGCGTTCGTCGCCGAGCGCGAGCGCTTCGACGGCGCGGACGTCAACCACCTCATCCTCAAGGCGGGCAAGCAGATGGACTGGGAGCGGCTGATGCGCCGCTTCGACCGGTACTGGGAGGTGCTGCTCAGCCACCTCATGATGTTCCGCTTCGCCTATCCCTCCGAGCGGGACCTCATCCCCGACTGGGTGATGGCGGAGCTGATGCGGCGCACGCTGGACAGCATGCGCGACGGCGGCTGGGAGCAGAAGCTGTGTCGGGGCAACCTCGTCTCCAAGGTGAACTACCACGTGGACATCCACCACTGGGGGTTCGGGGACGGGCGGGCCTGGGACGAGAGCGAACGACGACTGGGGGGCGAGCGTGGCGAGGGATCCGAGCTCGAAGGTTCGATTGGCGGCGGTCGGTGACCTTCACTGTCGTGAGGACCAGCACGGCCGGTTCCGGCACCTCGTCAAGCAGGTGAACGCGACGGCGGACCTGCTGGTGCTGTGCGGGGACCTCACGGACCGCGGCATGGTGGAGGAGGGCAAGGTGCTCGCCGAGGACCTCTCGGCGCTGCGCGTGCCGTGCGCGGCGGTGCTCGGCAACCACGACTACGAGCAGGGCCACGTGAAGGACATCTGCGCGGAGCTGGCCAAGGCCGGTGTGCACATCCTCGACGGGGACCACTACATCTTCGAGAAGGTGCTCGGCGTGGCCGGGGTGAAGGGCTTCGGCGGCGGCTACGGCAACGCGACGCTGCAGGCCTTCGGTGAGGGGCAGACCAAGGCCTTCGTGCAGGAGGCGGTGACGGAGTCGCTCAAGCTGGAGGCGGCGCTGAGCCACCTGGACACGCCACGCAAGGTCATCATCATGCACTACGCCCCGATTCCGGAGACGCTGGAGGGGGAGAACATCGAGATCCGCCCCTTCCTGGGCACCAGCCGTCTGGCGATGCCCATCGACCACTACGGCGCGGAGGCGGTCTTCCACGGACACGCGCACCACGGCTCGCTGCAGGGGAAGACCAAGAGCGGCATCCCCGTCTTCAACGTCGCCATGCCCCTGCTCACGAAGCACACGCCGGACCAGCGCTACGTGCTGCTGGAGGTGTAGCGCCGCCGCTCAGGTGGTGACGACCATGCCGTCCTCCACCTTCACGGGCCAGGGCGTCAGGGAGGCGCCGTTGCACGGGCCTCCCACGCACCTGCCGTCGTCGGGGCGGAAGAGCGCGCCGTGCCAGCCGCAGACCAGGTGCTGCTTGTCCGGCGTCAGGTACTGGTCCAGCACGCGCGCCAGCGGCAGGCCCGCGTGAGGACACCGGTCCACGAAGCCGTGGACCTGGCCGTTGTGGCGCACGAGGAAGCCGTGGAAGAAGGCCTCCTCTATCTGGAGGACGAAGTTGCGCGCGCCCGGGTCCGAGAGGGAGTCCACCGGGCACAGCGTGACATCAGGAGGCGTCGTCCAGACGCGCTGCCGGGTCGGAAGGCTCAAGGCAGACGGGCCTTCTCGAAGCCCGCCCAGCAGTCGTCGTAGTCGAGCTGCATGGACGACGTCTCCATGGCGAAGCGCGTGGGGCGGATGACCCAGCGCGACTCGAACATGAACGCCATCGTGTCTTGAATCTTGTGCGGCTTGAGCTCCGCCTTGATGGCCTGCTCGTAGCTGGCGCGGTCCGGACCGTGCCCGCTCATGCAGTTGTGCAGCGACGCGCCGCCCGGAGCGAAGCCGCCGGCCTTGGCGTCGTATACGCCCTGCACCAGCCCCATGAACTCGCTCATCACGTTGCGGTGGAACCAGGGCGGCCGGAACGTGTCGTCGGCCACCATCCACCGCGGCGGGAAGATGACGAAGTCGCAGTTGGCCGTGCCGGGCGACTCGCTGGGCGACGTCAGCACCGTGAAGATGGACGGGTCCGGGTGGTCGTAGCTCACCGTGCCGATGGTGTTGAAGCGCGCCAGGTCGTACTTGTACGGAGCCAGGTTGCCGTGCCACGCCACCACGTCGAGCGGTGAGTGGTCGAACCGCGACGCCCACAGCCGGCCCTGGTACTTCTGCACCACCAGCGTCGGACGGTCCACGTCCTCGAAGGCGGCCACCGGCGTGAGGAAGTCGCGCGCGTTGGCCAGTCCATTCGAGCCGATGGGGCCCAGGTCCGGCAGCCGGAAGAGCGCGCCGTGGTTCTCGCAGATGTAGCCGGCGACGGGGCCGTCCGGCAGCTCCGCGCGGAAGCGCACGCCGCGCGGCACGACGGCGACTTCACCCGGGCGCAGCTCCAGCACGCCCATCTCCGTCACCAGCGTCAGCCGCCCCGCCTGCGGGACGAGGAGCAGCTCTCCGTCCGCGCTGTAGAACACCTTGTCGGTCATGGACCGGTTGGCGCGGTACAGGTGGATGGAGATGCCGCAGCTCGTGGCCGTGTCGCCGTTGCCGGCGTAGGTGATGAGGCCCTCGACGAAGTCCGTGGGCTCCGTGGGCACGGGCTGGGGGCTCCAGCGCATGCGGTTGGGCGAGGGCGGCACCTCGTCGAAGGGACCGCCGCGCACCAGCCCCTGGGGGTGGGGTTGATACGCGGGATGGTTGGCGCTCGGACGCAGGCGGTACAGCCAGGAGCGCTTGTTCTCCCGGCGCGCCACCGTGAAGGCCGTGCCGGACAGCTGCTCCGCGTACAGTCCGAAGGGGACCTTCTGCGGAGAGTTGCGCCCCACGGGCAGCGCGCCGGAGACGGCCTCCGTCGCCACTTCGTTGCCGAATCCGGAGAGGTAGTCGCCGGGCGCCTTTCGGAGCCCGCTCTTCGGAGGTACCGCGGTTCGATTCTCGAGGCTCACCGTGAAGTTCCTCCGGAGTCGGGCCGGGAGCTACTTCCGGGACTTCTCCACCTTGATGACGCCGCGGCGGATCTGGTCCAGCTCGATGGACTCGAACAGGGCCTGGAAGTTGCCGTTGCCGAAGCCCTCGTTGCCCTTGCGCTGGATGATCTCGAAGAAGATGGGGCCGAAGAGGTTGTTGGTGAAGATCTGCAGCAGCAGGCCCTCCTGCTCGTTGCCGTCGATGAGGATGCGGTTCTTGCGCATCCGCTCCAGGTCCTCACCGTGGTTGGGCACGCGCTTGTCGACCAGGTCGTAGTAGGCCTCCAGCGTGTCCTGCAGGTCCACGCCGCGCGCGCGCAGCCGCTCGACGGTGCCGTAGATGTCCTGGGTGGACAGGGCCAGGTGCTGGATGCCCTCGCCGTTGTACTCGCGCAGGAACTCTTCGATCTGCGACTTCTCGTCCTGGCTCTCGTTGAGCGGAATCCGGATGGCGCGGTCCGGGGCGATCATCGCCTGGCTGAACAGGCCCGTGGCCTGGCCCTTGATGTCGAAGTACTTCTGCTCGGTGAAGCCGAAGATGCGGTTGTAGAAGGTCGACCAGGTGCGCATCTGACCCCGGCGCACGTTGTGCGTCAGGTGGTCCAGCGACTCCAGGCCCACGCTGTTCTTCGCCTCGGACTCGGCGGCGCCGGGAATCTGCACCCAGGAGTCGTAGAGGGTGCCGGCCGCGCCGTGACGGTCGATGAGATACAGCAGGCTGCCACCGATGCCCTGGAGCACATAGAAGCCCTCGCCCAGGGAGCTGGCGGCGGGGTCCGCGGCGACGGCGCCACGCTCCAGCGCCAGCTCGTACGCGGCGCGGGCATTGGCCACGCGGAACGCCATGGCGTTGGCGGACGGGCCGTGCGCGGCGCGGAACTCGGCGGCCTGACCCGTGGGCTCCTGGTTGATGAGCAGGTTGATGTCGCCCTGCTTGTAGCGGACCAGCGCCTTGGTCGGGTGCCTGGCGTAGGCCGTGAAGCCCAGCTTCTCCACCAGCGCCACCATCGCCTCGGGCGCGGGGCTCGTGAACTCCACGAACTCAAAGCCATTCAGCCCAATCGGGTTTTCCGCCGTGGTCGCCATGACACTGCCTCCGAACATCATCTACGAGTGTGACCAAAAGGTAGGGAGGGGCGGAGGAGGAGGAAAGCACAAAGAATTGCCAGAGAATGTCAGCGGCCCGCACCATCTCCCGAGGGAAGGCCCACGCGAATGTGCACGAGGTGCGCGTCAAATCCGGCGGCGCGCCGCGTCACCTTTCCGACGTAGTGGATTGTCACGATGCGGCCGTGTGCGCCCTCACGGGCCGCGTGCGTTGGCGGGCTCCGCTGCGGGCGCGGCGTCCATCAGGTCCTCGGCCCGCTGGGGCAGGGCGAGGCCCTCGACGGAGACCTCCATCACCTCGGGGCCGGAGCCTCGGGCGTAGCGCAGCTCGGAGGACTCCGGGACTTCGGTGCCCAGCCACAGTCGCGCCAGCTCCTGGCCCTGTGCACCCAGCAGCACCGCGCCGCGCGAGGCGTCGTCGATGCCGTACTTCGCCCAGCTCCGGGGCTTCGCCTCACCGAAGCTCGTGGCCTTGATGGCGCCCAGCGCGCGCAGCAGCGATACGACGCGGAAGTGCTGCGCCTTGCCCTTCACGGGCGCCTCCACCTGCCAGGACTCGGTGCCGCCGTCACCCTCGGCCACGTTGACCAGGGTGATGGCGGGCGCGCCGCCGCCCGGGTGGAACACCACGCGCCGCACGTCCTCGCGGCGGAAGCTCAGCACGTGCTTGTCCTTCAGCTCGAGCACGTCCACGTCCAGAACGTCGAGCGCGCCCTCGGGCACCTCGGCCAGCGTCGCGACGAAGCCCTGCTCCCGCAGCGCGTGGAAGCGAGGTGCTCCGTCCTCCATCACCTGCGCCATCCGGATGCGGACCGTGTCGCCCGAGGTCCGCGTGAAGCGCGCGTCCACCAGCGGCGCCTCCAGGCCGAGCTTCTTGCGAGTCTCCGGTGTGTCCTTGGGGAAGGAGAGCGCGCGGTGCTCCTTCAGCGCCTTGAGCAGCGCGGACACCCGGGCCTCGTCCGCGCGCTCGGAGACGGGCTTCGTCAGCCGCCAGCGCGAGGTGCCCTTCTCATGCTCCAGCACGTAGGTGTGCGTCCGAGCGCGGACCTCGATGCCCGCAAGCGCGGTGACCTCCAGCTCGCCGAGCAGCTCCTTCGAGCGCAGCGCGAAGGTGTCCTTGTCCAGGCTCCAGCGCACGGAGCCCTGCGCCGCGTACACCTTGGGGTCTCCTTCGCGGCGCACGTACACGGAGCCATCGAACGTGTTCTCGACGCCGCCATGCAGCGTCACCGCGTGCGGCGAGCCCGACACCTGGGCCTGCGCCGTCACGGTGAACACGGGCGAGTCGAGCCCGTACTTCTTCAGGTCCGCGTCGGTGGGGGCCTCGGCCACCAGGGTGCTCGACTTCGAGCGCTCCAGGGTCTCGAGCAGGGCCTCCACGGCCGCCGGCTCCGCGCGGGCCTGCACGGGCGCGACGATTCGCCACGAACCGTCCGGCCCACGCTCCAGCTCGGTGGTGTCACCTTGCGCGCGAACGGTGATGCGGGTGAACACGGGCGCCGCGTCCTTGCCCGTCGTCGTCCCTGTCGGAGGCGCGAAGAGCTGCTCCGCCACGGCTTGCTCACGTGGCTCGCGCGGCCCGGACTCCTTGCACGCGGGCAGCGCTCCGGTGCCGAGGACGAGCAGCGCGACGAACCCTCCGCGCGAGGCGCTCACTTGTTCCGCCGCGTCAGCCAGATGGCCAGTCCCAGGCCCATCATGGAGAGGGGAATCAGGTCGGTGGAGATGAAGCGGATGTGGTCCATCGCGTCCGTATCCAGCTCCAGCGTCGACACCTCGCGGTCCGGAGGTCGCATCGTCACCTTGGTCACCTGGTTGGAGGCCCAGCCCAGCGTGTTCATCACCAGGTTGCGGTTGGGCTCGTGGCCCCAGTTCGGGTCCAACAGCAGCTCCGAGTCGCCCACCACCACGAGCCGCGCCTCGTCGAAGCGCTTGTCGGCGGCGTCCTTCGTGTCGCGGACGATGGCGGCCGCGAGCGTGAGCTGGCCCGTCTTCTCTCCATCCGACGGCACCGCGTTCTCGTCGGGCTTCGTCTCCACCCAGCCGTGCTGTGAGGTGTGCACCAGCGGCTCCACGCGCACGCCCTCGGCCATGCCCTCGCGCAGCACGGTGAGGCTGCGCGGCGTGGGCAGCTCCACGTTCAGGCCCCGCTGCTTGAGCGGCGCGACGATGGCGTGGGTGCTGTAGAAGGGGGACTGCACGACGTACGGGTTGCCGCTGTTGAACTGCGCATCCGCGGCGATTCCCTCGTCCACCAGGATGCCGTGCTCGGCGAGCAGCTCGCCCAGTCCATCCACGAGCCCCGCGTCGGTGAAGTAGACGAGCCGTCCACCGCTCGCGAGGTACTTGCGCAGCACGGCCACCTCCGGCTGCGTGTACGGCACGCGGGCTCCCGCGATGACGACGAGCGAGGCATCGCGGGGGATGTCCGTGGTGCCCACCAGGTACATGGCCTCCGCGGCGTAGCCTTCCTGGAGCAGCTGCCGGCGCAGCTCCGACAGCGAGCCGCCCGGGTCCGAGGGCGCGGCTTCATCCTTGTCGAGAGGCCACTCGCCGTGCCCGGTGATGAAGTAGACGCGCTGGGTGCCCACCGCGCCCAGCTTGATGAGCGCGTTGGTGAGGTCCTGCTCGGACACAGCGGCGAGCGTCGTGTGCGACTCGCCGCGTGCCAGCACCACGCTCGCCTGACCTTCCTTGAGCTGGTACTTCGAGGCCATCTCGGGAGAGCGGCGCGGGTCCCTGAACTCGTACTCGAACTTCGCCGGCGCCTCCGCGTGGTAGCGCTGGAAGAGCGTCTCCAGCAGCGCGTAGGACTCGTGCGTCGGGGGCAGGAAGCCGATGGCCTTCACCTTCTCCGGCATCGTGCCCAGGGTGGCGATGGTCTGCGGCGCCAGCGTGTGGATGCGCTCCTTCGTCAAGTCCCACTGCGGCGCCTGCTGATGGGCCACGTAGTTGATGCCCACCAGCGCGCCCAGGACGCCGAGCACGGTGAGGACGGAGGTGATGAAGAAGGTGCTCGACTTGCGCGTGGCGAGCTGGCCGAACTGCTTCAGGTTCGTGGCCAGGTACACGCCGACGAGCGCCAGGCCCACGCCCGCCTTCACCCCCGAGGCGATGAGGCTGCCGGAGGTGATGAAGAGGGTGAAGGGGCTGGAGACGAGGAGCAGCAGCCCGAAGGCGCCCAGGTACCTGCCGATGAGGGTCGCGTTCATGTCCGGGGGTTGCCTTTCACGTGAGGGCGGGCCACGTCACGAGACCCAGCGTCGCGCTTCCACGGTGCGGTGCGTGAGCACCAGCGAGAAGACGATGACGGAGGCGAAGAAGACGAAGCTCTTCACGTCCAGGATGCCCTTGAGCAGGTTCTGCAGCTGCGCGTCGAAGGACAGGTGCATCAGCACCGAGCGCGCCGGCTCCTCGGCCCCCTGCGCCACGCCGGACAGCAGCATCCACGGCAGCAGCACCGCGAAGGTGAGGAAGGCCGCGAGCATCTGGCTCTCCGTCAGCGCGGAGATGAACATGCCCACCGCCATGCACGTCGCGCCCCACAGGAGGATGCCGCCGTAGCCCAGCATCACCGTGGACCACTCCAGCGCGGTGCCGGAGTCCGCCTTGCCGAACGCGGAGAGCACCACCGGGAAGACGAGCGTGAGGCCCAGCGTGGCGCAGATGATGCCGACTCCGCCCAGGTACTTGCCCAGCACGATTTCGATGGGGCGCACCGGCGCGGTCATCAGCAGCTCGAGGGTCTTGTTGCGCTTCTCCTCCGCGAACAGGCGCATGGAGAGGAAGGGGGCGACGAACAGGGTGATGATGATGACGATGCCCCACAGCTGGACGACGACGCCGTCGGTGAGGTTGCGGTACGCGGTGAAGTCCTCGGGCAGCTGGGACCAGTTCGTGCGCCGCGCCATCTCCTGCACCTGCTGGAATCGCTCCAGCAGGCCCACGAAGAAGAACGACGAGAGCGCCACCATCGCCGTGAAGACGCCATAGGCCCACGGGGTGGTGAAGTAGAGGGACAGCTCCTTGCGAGCGATGGCCAGGGCGATGCGCATGGGCCGACGGGTTTCCTTGGAAGAGGGACGAAAGGCGCGCGCTCAGGCGGCGGTCAGCTTGATGAAGACTTCTTCCAGCGACGCGCTCTCGGCGGTGCCCTGGGTTCCGGCCAGCTTGCGGAGGTCGTCGTAGGCGGCGATGCGCCCCTGGTTGAGGATGAGGACCTTCTCGCACGTCATCGTCACCTCCGGGAGGATGTGCGTGGAGAGGATGACGGTGTGCCTGCCCGCGAGGCTCTTGATGAGCGCGCGCACCTCGGCGCGCTGGGCGGGGTCGAGCCCTTCGGTCGGCTCGTCGAGGATGAGCACCGGCGGCGAGCCGAGCAGCGCCTGGGCGATGCCGGTGCGCTGCTTGTAGCCCTTGGACAGGTTCGCGAGGACGCGGCCCAACACATGGGTGACGCCGGTGAGGGCGGCCACGCGCTCCACCTCGGTCTTCTGCTCACGCGAGGGCAGGCGCTTGAGCGAGGCGACGAAGCGCAGGTAGCTCTCCACGGTCATCTCCGGGTAGAGCGGCGGCGTCTCCGGAAGGTAGCCGATGCGGCGCTTCACCTCGAGCGGATGCCGGTGGACGTCGAAGCCACCCACCCGGGCCACTCCCTCCGACGCGGGGAGGAAGCCGGTGAGGATCTTCATCGTGGTGGACTTGCCCGCGCCGTTGGGCCCGAGGAAGCCGAGGATTTCGCCCTCTTCGACGCTGAAGGTGAGGTCGTCGATGGCCACGCGGTCGCGATACCGCTTGGTGAGGTGCTGCACCTCGATCATCGCCATGGGGAGGCTCCAGGAAGACGTGCTCGACCTGGGCCGCCGGCCGTGGAGGTGTGTCTCGGACGGCCCGGGCAGAACCGCCGCCGACTATAGGAGGGGTCTTCGGGGTGTCAAGGCGACGCCCGGCGAGCGGCCTGGGTGCTTCCCTTCGCTGGCCGGGCTCCTGCAAGACTCCACTCCGGTGTGGTTCCCCGGACACGCCCAAGAAGGGTAGTGAGACGCTCATGCCTATCGTGGTCCAGAAGTACGGCGGCTCGTCGGTGGCCGACGTGGAGAAGATTCGCAAGGTGGCGCGCCGGGTGAAGGACAAGCGCGACGCCGGGTACCAGGTGGTGGTGGTGGTGAGCGCCATGGGCGACACCACGGACGAGCTGCTGGCGCTGGCCAAGCAGGTGTCCCCGGACCCCGCGCGGCGGGAGCTGGACATGCTGCTGACGTGCGGCGAGCGCATCTCCATGGCGCTGCTGTCCATGGCGCTCCAGGAGATGGAGGTGCCGGCCATCAGCTTCACGGGCAGCCAGAGCGGCATCATCACGACGGACGCGCACGCGCAGGCGCGAATCGTGGAGGTGCGGCCCTACCGCATCCACGACGAGCTGGCGCGGGGCAAGGTGGTCATCGTCGCCGGCTACCAGGGCGTGTCCTACAAGAAGGAGGTCACCACGCTGGGGCGCGGCGGCTCGGACACGACGGCGGTGGCGCTGGCCGCGGCGCTGGAGGCGGAGGCGTGTGAGATCTACTCGGACGTGGATGGCATCTTCAGCGCGGACCCGCGCGTGGTGCCGGACGCCCGCAAGCTGGAGTCGCTGAGCTACGACGAGATGCAGGAGCTGGCGAGCGCGGGAGCCAAGGTGCTCAACGCGCAGGCGGTGGAGTGGGCGAAGTCGCGCGGCATCGCCATCCTCGCGCGCACGGCGCACGCGGAGGGCAGCGGCACGGTGGTGCGTGAGCTGACCGCGCCGTCGGACAGTCGCATCAAGGGCGTCACCGCGGACGCGGAGCTGGCGGTGCTCGCGGCGGGCGCCGAGGTGCCGCTGGCGGAGCTCCTGGAGTTCCTGGACGCCCGGGGCGTGCGAGGCCGCTCGCTCGGGTACGACGGGCTGACTGGGGGCGCCGGGCACGCGTACCTGCTGGTGCCGCTGGCGGACATCCACGGGCCGGAGGCGCTGCGCAAGGAGCTGGCCACGCGCTTCGGCGCGGCGGTGACGTGGCGCGAGGAGCTGGGCACCGTGACATGCGTGGGCGTGGGCCTCAACGCGGACTGGGCGCCCTTGCGTCAGTCTCTGGCGGCGGCCGAGGAGCTGGGCGCGAAGGTGCATGCCGCGCACACGTCTCCGCTCCAGCTCACGCTCCTGGTGGACAAGCCGCACCTGAAGCCGCTGACGGCGCGGCTGCACCGCGAGCTGCTCGGCGCGTAGAAGCGAAGACCGATGTCGACACGGCCCGCGCATGTCGGATGCGTGAGGCCGTGCACCGCGGGCGGCGGCCGCGAGCCTCGAACTCGCGACTCACCGCGCGAAGCAACCTCCCACGCGACAGCCCGCGTGGGAGGTCATCACCTGAGTGCTACTCGGTGAGCTCCGCCGTCGCCGTCTGCATGGCGGTGGGGCAGTCGGACTCGATGGCGCCCACGTCCGGCGCGGCGCCGCAGTAGGGCAGGCCCAGGTCCATGCCCTTGTCCACCGCGCCCGGCCCGGGCTCGAGCGAGTCCGTGTCGACCAGCGCGTTGAGCGCCTCGATGGAGGTGACGTCCTGGCCCTCCTGCTGCTTCCACGCGGCGAACAACGTCCCCACCCACGACAGCTCGGGGACGAAGAAGTTGCCCGTCGTGAAGTTGGCGCCCGGCCGGTAGAGGTTGGACTCCATCTTCAAGCCCGGCGCGCTGTGGCCCAGGTGCACCGCGTTCTTCGTGTCGAAGATGTTGTTGCGCACGGCCACGTTGGTGGAGTCGCCCCCCGTGCCGTGGCCGAGCACCAGCGCGAACCCGTTCGTCCCCGTCACGGTGTTGTGCAGCACGCGCACGTCCACGCCGTTCTCGATGCGGATGGCGGAGCCCTCGGGCGTCTTCAGGTTGAAGATGCGGTTGCGCCGGATGGACACGTTGGTGGGCGGGGCATTCAAGCGGTTGCCGCCGATGGCGACGCCCAGCGAGGACTGCGAGATGTCGTTGTCCTCGATGATGATGTTCTTCGCGGAGTAGTGCACCACGATTGCCTCGCCCCGCGACGTCGCGGACTTGGTGAAGCCGTGCATCCGGTTGCCGCGCACCGTGACGTCGTGACACGTCTTGATGTCCACCGCGTTCTCGCGGTTGTCATACATGTCGTTGCCCTCGATGAGGACCCCGGCGGCGGGCGCGTCGTTGCTGAAGCCCTCGGGCCCCAGGCACTGCACGGAGTCACCCGAGTTGTCGTGGATGTCGTTGCCGCGCACGGTGATGTTCTTCGACGTGGGGGCGATGACGACGCCGTGGGAGTCGGTGCTCCCCTGGGCGAAGTGGTGGATGTGGTTGTTCTCGATGGTGACGCCCCGCGCGCCGGCGTCGGTGCTGATGCCGCTGCCGAAGGAGCCGTGGTGCAGGTCGTTGTTCGCCAGCACGCTGCCCTGCGTGTCACCGGCGAACGTCACCGCGACCTGGCGCTGGCCGCGCACGTCGAACTCGAAGCCCTCGATGCGCCAGTTCGGCCGCTGCACGAGCGCCATGTACCACCCGCCCGAGGTGGGGACGATCTTCGCCTTGCCCTCACCACGCAGGGTGATGGGCGCACTCGCGGTGCCCGCGCGCACGCTGGAGTCGAACACCAGCTTCTCCGCATAGGTGCCCGCCTGGACGCGGATGATCTCGCCTGGACCCGCCAGGGTGATGGCCTTGGAGATGGTGCGCAGCGGCCTCGACTCGTTGCCGGCCGCGGAGTCGTTGCCGGCCGGACTCACGAACCACTCGCGGGAGTACTGGGGCTCGGTGGGCGCCTCGGGTGAGGGCGTGTCCGGAGTGGTGGGCGTCGTTGGAGACGGTGTTGGAATCTCCGTGACGGGGGGCGTGGGGTCCGGCTCGGGCTGCTGGGGATTGCCGGTGGACGGGAGGGTGGGGCGGGTGGGGTTGGGGATGGCGCCCGAGGGGGAGGTGGACTCCGTGTTTCCGGTACAGGCGAGGCCTCCCACGGAGAAAGCTCCGATGAGGCACAGGCTGCGCAGCGTGGACATGGGGGGTTGACTCCTCTGGGGGGTGAGCGAGCCAATGAACGTCCGGGAGGGCGAGCGCTATTCTGGCTCCCCGCGCCGTCCGTTCCCTCGTGAAGCAGGCGACCTGTCTTCCTTCCCGCGCGAGAAGCACTGGTGAAGGAGGGCCGTAGCTCGGTCCATTCCGGTACCACGAAGCGCCAAGCCGATGGAACGTCACTCGTGCTCGGCCACCTGACGGGCGGCGATGGCTCGCAAGGCCCGTCGTCGAGCGACGAGGCAGTCACTCGCGACGGTGTCCGTTACGCGGCGAACACGAGGGCCTGGAGGGCGAGACAGGAGTCGAGGCGGGCGTGCCTACAGTGCGCCGCCTCGCACGCTGGCCGCTGCGTGGACATCGTGCGACCGGACCCGACAGGAGGAGCGCCCATGGCCCTGCAGAACGACTATCAGGACGTGCTCGAGGTGGCGAAGACGGTTGGCGCGAAGGTCGAGTCCCGAGAGGAGAACGGGAAGCTCATCCTCAAGGGCTCGGTGGACCACGCGTGGGACCGCGACCGCATCTGGGATCAGATCAAGGCGAAGCACGCGAACTGGCAGCAGGAGATCATGGTCAACCTCACCGTGACGAACGCGGAGCCGTACGGCCTCTACACGGTGAAGTCCGGCGACACGCTGGGGAAGCTGGCCAAGGACATCTACGGGGACGTGAAGCTGTACCCCAAGATCTTCGAGGCCAACAAGGACCAGCTCAAGGACCCGGACAAGATCAAGGTGGGCCAGGTGCTCAAGCTGCCGCCCAAGTCGATTGCGCAGGCCTGACGGAGCCGGTCAGGGCAGCAGGCCCGGGATGCTGCCACCGGGCCTCGGCGTGAGGTGGAAGCGGATGGTGCCTGGCGCCAGCAGACACGCCGGAGGCACGGGGGCCGGGAGGATGGCCCGGTGCGGCGGCCGCGAGCACATGCCGAGCAGCGGTCCGGTGGAGTAGGGCGCCCAGGGCCATCCACGCTCCACCCGCTCCGGGAGACGGGGCGGCTCGGGGGCGTCGCTCAGGGCGAGCGAGTCCTCCTCGGGCAGCGGCGTCGTGTCCGGCACGAAGACGATGCCCTCGGGGATGGGCTCCTCGCGCTCCGGTGTCCCGATGATGGCCGCGATGCGCTCGGCGCCCTCATCCCGCGACGCGACCCGTCCCGAAGTACACGCACACAGCACCGTGGCGCCCAGGAGGGCGAGGCGTGCGGAACGGGCTGGGAGGGTCAGGCGAGGCGACATGGCTCTCCGGGGCGCTCGGACCGATGTTCCCCTGGGGCTGACCCGAAAGGAAGATGTGCGGCCGGCCTCACGCGGGGGCAATGTCCCCGGGGGTGAGGTGACGCGCTCATGCGTGTCCACCCTCCGAGGAGCAGGAGGGCGCCTCGTCAGCACGCCTGCTCGTGGCCGAGCCCCACGCCCGCCTCCGTCCCTAGCTTGCCCGAGGGAGTGGAGCGCGGAGGTCGTCGACCATGCTGTGTCAGAACTGTGGAACGCGCCCGGCCGCGGTCCAGCTCAAGAAGCGGATGGAGGGACAGGAGACGACCCTCCAGCTCTGCAACCACTGCGCGAGCGCGATGGGCGTGGGGCTGAGCGGAGCGAACGGCTTCGGCAGCCTGGAGAGCCTCGTCGAGCAGTTGATGGGCCCGCGCCCGCGGAGCCGGGAGAACCTGCTCACGCAGCTGTCGGAGATGGCGCAGCAGGTGTTGGAGCGCGCGGCGCGGATGACGCTCGACTCGGGCTATGAGCGGATGCGCATCGAGCATCTGCTGTTGTCGTTGTTGCACTCGGTGCCGGAGCTGCGCGAGGCACTCAAGCACCTGGGCGCGCCCGTGGACGAGTTCGAGACGCGACTGGACGCGGTGATGCCGCGCCGCGAGCCGCGCAAGGCGGCCGTCGTCGCGCTGTCCTCCGGCGTCAAGCGCGTGCTCCAGATCGCGCGGCTCCAGGCCCTGCAGATGGGGCACAGCTTCATCGGTCCCGAGCACCTGTTGCTGGGCATCCTGATGGAGGCGGAGAGCTTCGCCGCGCAGTTCCTCTCGGGCGTCGACGTCAACGAGCTGCGCAAGCGCCTGATGGCCTCGATAGGGGGCCCGGCCACGCCCGCGCCCGGAGGCGCAGCCCGTCAGGGGGGCGGAGGCCTGCCTCCGAACCTCACGCGCTTCACGCGGGATGTGTCCGCGCTCGCGCGAGCCGGCGAGCTGGACCCGGTCATCGGGCGCGAGAAGGAGATCAGCCGCGTCATCCGCATCTTGAGCCGCAAGACGAAGAACAACCCGGTGCTCATCGGCGAGCCGGGTGTGGGCAAGACGGCCATCGCGGAGGGGCTCGCGCAGCGAATCATCTCGGGGGATGTGCCGGAGGTGCTCAAGGACAAGCGCGTGCTGTCGCTGGACCTGGGCAGCGTGCTGGGAGGCACGAAGTTCCGGGGCGAGTTCGAGGAGCGCTTCAAGGGACTGATGGATGAGATTCGCGCCCTCAAGGGGCAGATCATCCTCTTCATCGACGAGGTGCACACGGTGGTGGGCGCGGGCGGCGCGGAGGGCGCGGTGGACGCGTCCAACCTGCTCAAGCCCGCCCTGGCGCGGGGCGAGCTCCAGTGCCTGGGTGCCACGACGCTGGACGAGTACCGCAAGAACATCGAGAAGGACGCCGCGCTCGAGCGGCGCTTCCAGCCGGTCATGGTGGCGGAGCCCACGCCGGAGCAGGCCATCGAAATCCTGCGCGGGCTGCGTGACGCGTACGAGGCGCACCACCGGGTGAAGATTCTGGACACGTCGCTGACGGCGTCCGTCGAGCTGTCGGACAAGTATGTCAATGACCGCTTCCTGCCGGACAAGGCCATCGACCTGCTCGACGAGGCCTCCGCCATGGTGCGCCTGGGCGCGCGCACCGCGCCGGACCGCCTGGGCGAGGTGGAGGCGATGCTGGAGCAGAAGGAGAAGGACAAGAGCGCCGCGGTGGCGGGGGAGCGCTACGAGGAGGCCAGCCGCCTCAAGGGCGAAATCGAGACGCTGCGCACCGAGCTGGAGGGGCTGCGGACCCAGTGGCAATTGAAACGCGGTGTCACCGAGCCCTCCGTGACGCCCGAGGACATCGCCACCGTGGTGAGCGAGTGGACGGGCATCCCCGCGCGCAAGCTGCAGCAGGAGGAGAGCCAGCGACTCTTGGAGATGGAAGACGCGCTGAAGCAGCGCGTGGTGGGGCAGGAGGACGCGCTCCGGGCCATCGCTGAAGCCGTGCGCCGTGCGCGCGCGGGGCTGAAGGACCCGAACCGGCCCATCGGCTCGTTCCTGTTCCTGGGGCCCACGGGCGTGGGGAAGACGGAGACGGCGCGCGCGCTGGCCGACTACCTGTTCAACGACGAGGCCGCGATGATCCGCCTGGACATGTCCGAGTTCCAGGAGCGCCACACCGTGAGCCGTCTCATCGGCGCGCCGCCCGGTTACGTGGGCTACGAGGAGGCCGGTCGGTTGACGGAGGCGGTGCGGCGCAGGCCCTACTCGGTGCTGCTGTTCGACGAGGTGGAGAAGGCCCACCCGGACGTGTTCAACCTGCTGTTGCAAATCCTGGATGACGGCCGGCTCACGGACTCACGCGGGCGCACGGTGGACTTCAAGAACGCGGTCATCATCATGACGTCCAACCTGGGCTCGGAGGCGATGGGGGCCGCGAGGGCGGCGCTGGGCTTCCAGCGCTCGGAGGACGAGGAGAAGACGGGCCGGGAGCGCGCCAGCGAGGCGGTGATGAACGCGCTGCGCGGCCACTTCCGTCCGGAGTTCATCAACCGCATCGACGACATCATCGTCTTCCATCCGCTCAACCCCGCGCAGTTGAGGCGCATCGTCGACACGATGCTGGAGGCCACCCGCCGCAAGCTGCACGGGCAGAACCTGCGCCTGGAGCTGACGGACGCGGCGCGCGACGCGCTGGCGGAGCGGGGCTTCGAGCCGCGCTATGGGGCAAGGCCCCTGCGCCGCGTCATCCAGCGCGAACTGGAGACGGAGATCAGCCGCATGCTGCTCCGAGGCTCGGTGAGCGAGGGCCAGCGCATCCTCGTCGACTTCCAGGACGGACACTTCGTCTTCACCGCGGACGCCGGTGTCTCCGTCACGCCCGAGCCGACGACAGCCCCGTCATGACGGCGCGCGGGTGCTGTCCAGGATCCAGGCCAGGTAGGGCGCATGGCCACCGGCGATGTCGAAGCGCAAGACTTCCGGCACGTCGTAGGGGTGCAGCTCGACGATGCGCGAGCGCAGGGCGTCGAAGAGGGAGGCGCGCGTCTTGAAGAGGATGAGCGCCTCCGCGTCGTCCTGCACCTTGCCCTCCCAGTGGTAGATGGAGCGCAGCCCGGGGAGGATGTTGCCGCACGCGGCGAGCTGCTCCTCCACGAGGCTTCGCGCCAGCTCGGCGGCCTTGTCGGCGGAGGGCGCGGTGACGAGGACGAGGATGGCGTCGGTCATCCGCGCATTGACGCAAAGGACCCGCGGGCACGTCCACTGTCGTGAGCCGGAATACCCGGCTCCGACCCGGAAGCGCTCAGCGGCCCGCGCTGCGCATTCCCGCGGGCGGGTTGTGCAGCGAGTCCATCTCCTGCCGCGTGCGCCGACGGTCCGGCGTGTCCTTCGGCAGCTCCACGAAGGTGCACATCTCGCACAGGCGGCTGTAGATGCGCTCGCCCACGCGCTCGCGCAGCAGCTCGTAGTCCTTCACCGCGGCGCGCGCGTCCTCCGTGGTCCGGTAGCCCGTGGGCCCGTGGGTGCGCTGCTTCTTCTCCGGCTCCAGCGAGTAGTTCGTCGCGAACAGCGTGGTGCGCCCCGCGTTGTAGCGGCGGGCGATGAGCTCATCGAGCGTCTCCATCTCGAAGGGACTGCCGCGCCCCTTGCCCAGCTCGTCGATGGCCAGCACCTCCACCTCCGACAGCGGCCCGATGATCTCCCCGCCGCTCTTTCCCTCCTGGAAGCCGCGCCGGATGGTGGCGTAGAGCAGCGAGATCTCCACGTACCGCGCCCGCACGCCCACCTCGATGACCAGGTGGCCGAGCGTGGCCGCGAGCAGGTGCGTCTTCCCCGTGCCCACCGGGCCACTCAGGATGAAGCCCTTGGACGTCGCGCCCTTCACGTACTGGTGGCCGAAGTGCATCGCCACGCCGCGGCCCCGGTCCTGCGCCTCGTTGAAGGCCCGGTAGTTGTCGAACGACGCATGCGCCACCACGCCGGGCAGCCGCACCTCGTTGTAGAGCGACACGCGCCGCCGCCGCCGCGTGCACGTGCACGGCTCCATCACCTCGTAGCGCTTGGGGCCCACCTTCTGGCTGAAGACGGCCTCTCGCTCCACGAGCACATGGCCACGTCCCTCGCAGACGGAGCAGCTCTCCGAGCACACGCACACGCGCGCCTGGGCCTGGTCTCCCTGCCGTTCGATGACGTACGTCCGGCCGGAACACACACGGCAGCTGTCGCCGCCCACCTTCGCTCCCACACCCATCTCGCGCATCGCCATAGCAGAGCCCTTCCCCGTCCCCTCGTGAACTGAACGCACGAGCAGTGTCGGGCCGCTTCTCACACTTCCTTCACGCCCAGTCGTCGCCGCACCGCCGCCACCAGGCGAAAGCGCCGCGACAGCTTCCTCGCGCGCACGGACATCACCTGTTGTTCGCTACCCACCGAAAGCGCGTCGCGCCACACCTGGTGACGTTGAGAGAAGGGCAGGGCGCGCAGGAGCACCAGGAAGCTCAAGGACTCCTGGGCATCCAGCGCGGAGGGCTCCTCCGGAACGCGGGCCAGCACCGTCCCACGCAGCCACGCCACCCGGGGCGCCAGCGTGGAGTCCCGCCCCGCCAGGTCCTCGAGCGCGTCCACCAGCCGGGCGTGTCGGGTCTCTTCCCACGACAGCGCCTTGCGACGTCGCGAGGGGGCCTCCGGCTCCGCGGCCACGCCCGCGCCCGCCGCCAGCGCGCGGTACTTCTTGATCTCCGCGTCCACCTGCCGCCGGCACGCGCGCAGGTTGCGCAGCACCGGCTCACCCGGACGCGCATCCCACAGGGCCTTCTCCGCGGAGCGGGAGATGCCTCGCGCCACCACCTCGAAGGGCACGCCCTCCCGGGCCCACGCCGTGAGCAGCTCCGTGTCCAACGCCGACAACATGAGCCCCGCGCCACGCACCGCGAGGAAGTAGTCCTGCACCAGCTCCTCGAAGCTGGCGCTCTCTGGCAACAGGCTCATGATCCAGCACAACTCCCAGCAGGGCGACCGGACAGCCGGCCGTCCGCTCCCCCATACCCGGTGGGTCCGACAAGGCAACCACCTTGTCGTCCTTTTCACAGTCGTTCTGGAAGTTTGCCGGCATGCTTTCCACTTCTGGAGCGGCCAGCCAGTCAGGGTTGACCCTGCCCTTGGAAACCGCGCATAGTGGTTCTCCCCGAATGGAAATTCCCGAAGATTCCCGGCCACTTGGCTGTCTGGCAAGCAACCGGGGACGCCGGTCCCCCCCGCTTAGGAAGACCATGCGCCGTTCGCTCCTCGTCTGCCTCGTGCTCCTGGCCACGGCCTCCGCCGCTCAGGAGAAGAAAGCGCCGCGTGACGCCGACCTCGGCAGGAAGTCCGCCACCGCGGTGGACAAGTCCCTTGCCGGAGACATCACGCGAGAGAAGAAGAAGGAAGAAGTCGCTCCCGCGCTCCAGTACGACCAGTTCCGCCTCGGCGTCGAGTTCCAGGTGGCTTCCAAGCGGCGCGAGCAGATCGCCTCGCTGAAGAAGATCATCTCGCTGTCGCCGGACCCGAAGGAGGTCCCCAGCCTGTTGTTCCGGTTGGGTGAGTTCTATTGGGAGGAATCGAAGTTCTATTTCTTCGAGGCCAACCGCAAGGACGACGACCTGCTCAAGGCGATGAACGCCAACGACGCCGCGGGCCAGCAGCGCGCCAAGGCGGAGAAGGCGGAGCTCGTCGCCAGGCAGAAGGAGTACGGCAAGCTCGCCGTCGAGCAGTACACGAAGATCGTCCAGGAGCACCCGAAGTTCGAGCGCACGGACGAGGTGCTCTTCTTCCTCGGTCAGTACCTGATGGAGGAGGGCCAGGACAGGAAGGCGCTCGTCGCCTTCAAGCGCCTGGTGGAGAAGCACCCGACGTCCAAGTTCATCCCCGACGCGTACCTGGCGTTCGGCGAGTACTACTTCAACAACTCCAAGGGCAAGCGCCCGGAGCTGGAGAAGGCGCTGGTGGCCTACAAGAAGGCCGCCGAGTTCCCCGAGAGCCAGGTGTACGCGTTCGCCCTCTACAAGCAGGGCTGGTGCCACTACAACCTGGGCGACTACGAGGCGGCGAAGGACAAGTTCAAGACGGTGGTGCTCTACGGCGAGCTGGCCGGCGCCAACGCGGTGGAGAAGGACGGCGGCAAGAGCGGCCGTGGCTCGCTGGTGCGCGAGGCCCGCACGGACTACGTGCGCGCGTACGCGCATCAGGGTGACGTGGCCCAGGCGCGCGCGGACTTCGGCAAGGTCGCGTCCAATCCGGACGACCGCTTCACGATGATGAAGCAGCTCGCCAACATGTACTACGGCGACGGCAAGGACCGCGAAGCGGCGCTGACCTTCAACTCCCTCATCAAGGAGAAGCCGCTGTCGCCCGAGGCGCCCGGCTTCCAGGGGAAGATCGTCGACTGCATCCTGCGCATGGGCAACAAGGAGCGCACCGTGGCCCAGGTGCGCCGGCTCGTGAAGATCATGAAGGAGGTCGAGGGCTCCGGCGTCATCAAGGAGGACAAGGACAAGAAGCTGCTCGCCGAGGCGAAGGAGCTGTCCGAGCGCACCCTGTCCAACCTGGCCGTCACCTGGCACAACGAGGGCAAGAAGACGCGCAACGAGGACACGTTCCGCTACGCGGACGCGGTCTACAGCGACTACCTCACGCTCTTCCCGGACAACCCCAAGGCGTACGACCTGCGCTTCTTCTGGGCGGAGCTGCTCAACGACAACCTGCAGAACTACGAGAAGTCCGCCGCCAACTACACGCTGGTCGTCCTGCAGGACGCCAAGGTGCTGGAGGCCAAGGACGACAAGGGCAAGCCCAAGCCGGGCAAGCCGGGCAAGTGGCTGCAGAACGCCGCCTACAACGCGGTGCTCGCCTACGACGAGGTCGTCAAGACGGCCGAGTCGCGCGGCGAGGCGAAGAGCGAGGGTGTGTCTTCCGACATCACCAAGAAGGCCACCATCCCCACGCTGAAGAAGGCGCTGCTGGACGCGTGCGAGCGCTACCTCAAGTACGTGCCCAAGGGCGACAAGCGGGTGGAGATCGCCTTCAAGGCGGCCAACATCTACTACCGCCACAACCACTTCGACGAGGCGGTGCTGCGCTTCAGCGAGATCGCGCTCGGCTACCCCGAGTACAAGTTCGAGGACGGCTCGCGCGCGGCGGAGATCAGCGCCAACCTCATCCTGGACTCGTACAACCTGCTGCAGGACTTCGCGAAGGTGAACGAGTGGGCGCGCCGCTTCTATGCCAACGACAAGCTTGCGACGGGCAAGTTCCGCGACGACCTGGCGAAGCTCATCGAGCAGTCGTCCTTCAAGCTGGTCAGCCAGCTGGAGGAGAAGAAGGAGTTCGCCAAGGCGGCCGAGGCATACCTCAACTTCGTGCACGACTTCCCGCAGACGGAGATCGCCGACCTGGCGCTCTACAACGCGTCCGTCGACTACTACAAAGCCAAGATGCTGGATAAGACCATCGAGGTCCGCGCCCGGCTCTTCGCGCAGTACCCCCGTTCCAAGTACGTGCCGGACTCCATCTACGCGAACGCGGAGGCGCTGGAGGCCATCGGCGACTTCGAGCAGGCCGCGACCACGTACGAGCTGTACGTGAAGGGCTACGAGCGCAGCCTCGGGGAGAAGGGCGGCGGCGGCGCCAAGGCGCGCGGCAAGAGCGCCAAGAGCGCCAGGAAGGGCGGCGGCGACGACAACAAGCCCGCGGTGGTGCAGAAGTGGGACGAGTCCAAGGCGCAGGTGGCGCTGTTCAACGCGTCCACCTACCGCGAGGGCCTGGGCCAGACGAAGGCCGCGCTGAAGAACCGCGAGCGCTACCTGGAGCTGTGGCCGAAGGCGAAGGATGCGGACGACATCCGGCTGTCCATCATCGACCTGACCGGCAAGAGCGGCGCGGCGATGAAGGCCATCAAGATGCTCGAGGAGTACGAGCGCGACAACATGCGCTCGGCCAGCAAGTTCCTCACGGCCGAGGGTCGCATCATCGACCTGTACAAGAAGATGAACAAGACGCGCGACGTGGTGCGCATGTACAAGCGCGTGGGCGAGCACTTCGACCAGCTGCCGCGCCGCGTGCAGACCACGCTGGAGAAGCCCGCGCTGGCCACCGCCGCCCAGGCGCACTTCCTGGGCGTGGAGCCGGACTGGGCCGAGTACAAGCGCCTGAAGCTGTACTGGGGCGCCCCGCCGTCGCCGGACCGCTTCCGCGCCAGCATCCAGGACAAGAGCCGCGCGCTGCAGGTGGTGGAGAAGAAGTACGTGCAGACGGTGTCCCTGGGCGCGCCCGAGCCGTCGCTGTGCGCGCTCAACCGCATCGGCCTGGCGTACGACCACTTCGCCGACCGCGTCACCAACGCGCCCATGCCCCGCGGCCTGGACGAGGAGTCCCAGCAGGCGCTGCGCGACGAGTTCTCCAACCAGGCCCAGCCGCTCAAGGACAAGGCCACGGAGGCCTTCGCCGCCACGGTGGCCAAGAGCCGCGAGCTGGACGTGTTCAACGACTGCGCCGCCGAGGCGCTGAAGATGCTGCGCACGACCTACCAGCCGGACCGCTACCCGGAGATGCACGAGGAGAAGGTCGCCCTGAAGAGCCGCAGCCAGCTCATCGGTGGTGACGTGCTCGCGGGCATCCAGGACGTGCCGCCCCCGGCGCCCACCGCGGTGGCCGAGGCCCAGAAGAAGAAGGAGACGCTGCAGGAGGACCTCACGGACCTCACCGCGCAGCTGCGCTCGCAGACCGAGACCCAGGTGGACACCAAGTCCACCGCCTCCACCCCGGATGGCACCAAGCCCGCCAAGTCGGGCGGCGCCGACGAGGAGCCGGAGGACTTCCTCTAATGAACCGGACGACCCGTACCATGCGCCTGTTCCCCCTGCTGGCCGCCGCGGCGCTCATCGCCGCCGGCTGCTCCTCGTCCAAGGCCACCGGCCCCGCGGCTCCGTCCAAGGGCCCCGTCGCGAAGTCCCCGTCGGACGCGCCGCCGCCGCCCATCTCGAACACGGCCAAGGCCCGCTTCGAGGACGCGGTGAAGTCCTTCGACACGCAGAAGAAGGCCAAGGCGTTCGACTACCCGGCGCTGGAGCGCAAGTTCAAGTCGGCCCTGGAGTCCGACGCGAACCTGGCCGAGGCCGAGTACAACCTGGGCGTCATCGCCGAGCGCCAGGGCAACACCACCGAGGCCAAGGCCCGCTACAAGGCCGCGCTCACCAAGAAGCCTTCGCTGCGCCAGGCGTCGGAGAACCTGGCCGTCATGGAGCAGAACGCGGGCAACGTGGCCGGCGCCGTGGCCCTCTACCAGGAGGTCCTCCAGCGCTACCCGGACGACGCGCAGTCGCGCGCCCGTCTGGCGGAGATCTACCGGCAGCAGAACGACCACGACAAGGCGATGGAGCTGTCGCGCGGCGCGCTGATGCGCGACCCCGCGTCCACCACCGCGCTGAAGGTGATGATCCGCAGCTACCTGGACCGCAAGCAGCTCTCCATGGCGAAGCTGGTGGCGCTGCGCGGCGTGAAGCTGGACGGCGCGGACCCGGAGCTGCACCACCTGGTGGGCATCATCCAACTGCGCGAGGGCAACGCGGACGACGCGCGGCTGTCCTTCAAGAAGGCCCTGGAGGCGCGCGACGACTATGTCCCCTCGCACGTGGAGCTGGCCCAGCTGTCGCTCGACGCGGAGGACTACCCCGGCGCCGAGGAGCACCTGCGCCGCATCCTGCAGGCGGACGGGAAGAACGCCACCGCGCACCTGAACCTGGGCCTCTCCTACAAGGGCCAGGGGCAGTACGACAAGGCGATGCAGGAGTACGACGAGGCGGAGAAGCTCGACCCGGAGCTGGCGGCGGTGAGCCTCAACCGCGCCATCATCCTGCACAAGGTGAAGGACGCCCCCGAGCGCGCCCTGGAGCTCTACAAGAAGTACGTCGCCATGGCGGGTGACGGCGTGGGCCTCTCCGGTGAGTCCCCGGTCTTCGGGCTGCTGCGCGAGGCGGAGACGCTCGTCAACGCCAAGCGCGAGGCCGCCATGGCCGAGCAGCAGGCGAAGAAGATGGAGGAGCTCCAGAAGCAGCAGCAGTCCCAGATGCAGGCCGCGGAGAAGAAGAACCAGGAGAAGAACCAGGCCCCGCCCCCGGGTGGCGCCGTGGCTCCGGTGGCCGGCTCCGGTACGGGCGCGCAGGCCACGCCCGCGGGTGGGACTCCGCCCCCGTCGCCCGCACCTGCGCCCGCGCCCGCGGAGAAGAAGAATGCAGGCACGGCGGATCCTTCCGAGCCGGGTGAGCCCGAAGACGACCTGCTGTGAAAGTTGGGACGTCCCCGGGTGCCTTCGCTGTGGCGGGCCCCGGGGCGATGATGCGAACCTTCGCGGTGTCCGCGTCAGCGGACACACGGTGTGGAACGGGCCCGGCGGGGCCCGCGTGGGAGACAGTGATGCGGAAGGCTCTGATGCTGTGCGCGGTGCTCTCGGCGGCGACCGCGTTCGCCCAGGATGACGACGCCGCCAAGCCGGCGGGTGGTGGGGCGGGCGACGGCAATGTGCGCTACTCGAAGACCACCAACATCGACTTCGAGGACGACACCATCGAAGGCGACCTCACCAAGCCGGACGGCGAGTACATCGAGGCGCGCGACAAGGTGAAGCACTCGAACCTCATCCGCATCCGCGAGGACTTCGAGGACAAGGTGATGCAGTCGGTGGGCGAGCTGTAGTTTCCGCCTTCCTGCGCCGGTGGGAACCTGCCGGCGCGCGCGTTGTCATACCGGGCATTGACCCCACGCAGGAGCCTTCATGGCCGTTCCGCTGACACTCAAGGTCTTCAAGGGCGAGACGTTGGTCACGTCCAAGGACTACGAGCGCGACATCATCAAGATTGGCCGTCTGTCCTCGGCGCACCTGTGCCTGGAGGACGAGAAGGTCAGCCGCATCCACTCCGTCATCGAGGTCGCCGGCGACGGCTCCATGTCCATCATCGACATGGGCAGCGTCGAGGGGACGTACGTCAACGACAAGCGGGTCAACAAGGGCCAGCTGTCGTTCGGTGACAGGATTCGCGTGGGTGGGACGACCATCCACCTGGAGAACCCGGCCGCCGTGGCCGCGGTGAACCTGGCCGTCGCCGCCGCGAGCACCGACGCCACCACGGAGAAGAACCCCGTGCTGGCCGCGGGCGCTCCGGCCGCCGGGCTCGCGCAGGCCGCCGCCGTGGCCGCGGAGCCCGAAGCCCCCGCTCCGACCGCCGCCGCGAGCTCGGGCGCGCTGGATGCCTCCGTCGCCGCCACGCAGAAGAACGCCATCGTGGCCGCCGAAGAGGAGCCCGCTCCCGCGGCCCGCGAGGCCGCCGCCGAGGCCGCGCCGCGTGCTCGCACCGTGCGCCGCTCCAAGTCGAGCGGTCCGCAGGGCGTGGCGCTGCGCTTCTCCTGGGGCGATCAGCGGGTGGGCGAGTTCTTCGTGGGCCCGGGCGCCAAGCGCGCCGTGGCGGTGGGCAGCGCCGCGGGCGTCGACTTCGTCATGGGGGACGCCAAGCTGGGCGGCCCGCGCTTCGAGGTGCTCCGCACCGACGGCCAGTCCTTCACCGTGCGCTTCACCGGCAAGATGAAGGGCGAGCTGGTGCGCAAGGGCGAGACGCAGGAGCTCAAGGCGGTCATCGAGTCCGGCAAGGCCTCGCACGAGGGTGACGCGTACACGCTCACGCTCGACGCGGAGGACTTCTTCTGGGTGGACCTGGGCGGCGTGACGATGGAGGCCGTCTTCCAGTCCGTTCCCAAGCGCGTCGTGGCGCCGCTGGGCGAGTCGCTGGACTACACCGCGCTCAACATCTTCCTGGTGATGTTCTTCGCGGCCACCGCGTTCGTCATCACCGCGATGAATCGCACCGGCGAGGGTGACGAGTACGCGGACGAGCTGTCCGCCAACTCCGCGCGCATCGCCAAGCTCATCATCAAGCCGCCCGAGGTGCAGAAGAACAAGTTCCTCGAGCGCCTCAATCAGCAGAAGGAGGCGAAGAAGAGCGGCGAGATGGCGGCCAAGAGCCGCGGTGACGAGGGTCAGATGGGCAAGAAGGACGCGCCCAAGACCAACAACCGCACCGCGCCCAAGGGCGACCCGAACAAGAAGGACGAGGCGCGCGCGCTGACCGCGAAGATCTTCGGCGGCGGCAAGGGCGGCATCTCCACCGTCTTCGGCAGCAAGGGCCTGGGCGGCGACCTGAAGAGCGCCATGGGCAACATGTTCGGCGCCAAGGCGGGCAACTCGGGCGGCTTCGGCGGCCTGGGCCTGCGCGGCTCCGGCGGCGGCGGCGGCGGCACGGGTGACACCGTGGGCATCGGCGGCATCGGCACCAAGGGCCGCGGCGGTGGCACCGGCAGCTACGGCACCGGCGTGGGCGTTTTGGGCGGCAAGTCCAGCGTGGACGTGGGCATCACCTCGTCCGACCCGGAGGTCATGGGCTCGCTGGACAAGGAGCTCATCCGCAAGGTCATCCAGGCCAACCGCGCGCAGATCCGCTACTGCTACGAGAGCATGCTCAACCGCTTCCCGAAGCTGGGCGGCAAGGTGGCGGTGAAGTTCGTCATCACGGCCACCGGCTCCGTGGCGTCGTCCTCGGTGGCGCAGTCCACGGCGGGCAACGCGGAGCTGGAGACGTGTGTGGCGGGCCGCGTTCGCACCTGGAAGTTCCCCGAGCCCAAGGGTGGTGGCGTGGTGGTCGTCACCTATCCGTTCATCTTCAAGCAGTCCGGCGAGTAGCGCGCCGGATGTTCATTGTCGGACGGGCGGCCCTTCCCCGGGGCCGCCCGCGCAGTCACCCCGGCTCCCGTCCCCCGTGGGAGCCCCCGTCAACCTCAGGACCGCATGAAAGCCCTCGCCCCCATTGCCCTGTGTGCCGCGTTCGTCCTCCCCATGGCCGCGAGCGCACAGCAACCACCCACCACGGCGACGGGCGACCGGCCCGCCACCACGTTCGATGAAATCGAGCGGGGCTTCTACTTCGCGCTGCTCGGCGGTCCGCTGTTCGTGACCAACCCGCCCGCGGCCGAGGGGACGCCCCGGCCCTTCTCCTCCGGCCCCATGGCCCAGGTGGAGGTGGGCGTGGACCTGGGCGAGCGCATCTCCGTGGGCCTGTTCGTCATGGGCTCCAGCATCCGCACCAGCGCCGAGTACATCGGCGAGTCCGGCGGCGCGGTGTCCGGCGACTACTCCACCTTCGTCCCGGGCGCGGTGCTGCGCGCGCGTCTGGTGGGCCTGGCCGACAGCCAGGAAGTGAAGCGCACGTGGTTCTATCTCCGCGCGGGCGCGGGTTATGCGATGTTCTCGCCGAAGCGTCTCCTTCCGGATTCCGACATTCTTGTGTTTGCCGGGCCCGGAGTGGAGTACTACACACGGTTGCGCCACTTTTCCGTGGGGCTCGAGGTCACGGGGAACTACCTCGTTTCCGGAGGCTCGTTCGGATTCGCTGTGGCGCCGAACATTCGCTACGCGTTCTAGCGGGAGATAGACGTGCCTCAGGAGAATGGAAGCGGTGGGCCGCGCCAGGGTGGGCGCGGTCGTGACGGGGGTGCGCCGGGTCAGGGCCCGCGCCGTGATGGTCCTGGCGGTGGATTTGGTGGCCGCGGCGGTCCCGGAGGCCCTGGTGGTGGCAGGGGCGAGGGACGTGGCCGCGGCGAGGGTCGGGGTCGTGGCCGCGACGAGGGCCCCGTGGGCCCGGGCCAGCGGGTCATCTCCGAGCTGAGCGTCCTGGAGAAGGCGCTGTCCAAGACGGACTTCACGGCCGAGAAGGCCCCGCTGCAGGCGATCGTCCGCTCGCTGCGGCCCATGCGGCTGAAGTCCCTGGATGATCTGGACCTCAACACGCGAGGTCGCCTCATCACCACGATGCTGCGCGTGCAGCGTCAGCCCAAGCCGGCCGCGCCGGAGGCTGCCGCCGCCGACGCGGCTCCGTCCGAGGCCCCCGCGGCTGCTGCGGAGGCGGCGGCTCCGGCCGAGGGTGCCGAGGCTGTCGCCACGGAGGGCGCGCCCGCGGAGGCGGCGGCTCCGGCTGCGCCCGCGGTGGACCCGGCGAAGGAGAAGTTCGACTCGTGGACGGAGGTGCTGTTCCTGGTGGGCCAGGTCTGGCGCGCGGCGGGCGACAAGGAGCGCGCCGAGGCGGCCTTCACCGCCAGCGGCCGTCAGCCGGGTCCCGAGGTCGAGGAGCCCCAGGCGCCCGCGCAGGCCCGGACGGAGTCGCGTCCGGAGCGCGGTGAGCGTCGCGAGCGCCCGGAGCGGGGTGAGCGTCGGGAGCGCGGTGAGCGTCCGGAGCGCGGCGCGTCCGGTGAGCGTCGTGAGCGCCCGGAGCGGGGCGAGCGTCGGGAGCGCGGTGAGCGTCCGGAGCGTGGCGCGCCCGGTGAGCGCCGTCCGGTGCCCGAGCTGACCGGGGACTGGAAGGAGCAGGCCAAGCAGCTGGAGGCCATGGGCCGCACGCGTGACGCGGGCCGGCTCCACGAGCGCAACGGCGGCTTCGCCGACGCGGCGCGCCTGTTCGAGGCGGGCGGGGACCTCAAGAGCGCCCTGCGCAACGCCCTCGCGGGTGGGGACAACGACTCCGCGCGCAAGCTGGTGAGCACGCTGCCGGCGGATCAGCTCGCCCCCACGCTGGAGAAGGCCGGCGCCTACGAGCTCCTCATGGAGCACTACGTGGGCAAGGGTGACTTCGAGAACGTGGCGCGCCTGTACGAGCGGGCCCGCCAGTTCGACCAGGCGGCGCTCGCCTATGAGCGCGCGGGCAAGCTGACCCTGGCGCGCAAGTCGTACGAGCGCTCGCGGGACATGGCCAGCGCCAACCGCATCCGCGGGCTCGAGGTGAAGAGCCTGGTGGAGCGTGGAGACCGTCTGGGCGCGGCCACGCTGCTCGTGGCGGCCGGCCAGCGCCGCGAGGCGGTGGAGGTGCTCGGCACGCTGCCTCCGCCCAAGGCGTTCCACTTCATGCAGCGGCTGAAGCTGGACGACGAGGCGAAGGAGCTGGCGCAGCGCGAGCTGGCCCGGGCCGAGTCGGAGCAGAAGCCCGCGGGCCGTGCCCGCTGGCTGGAGCTGCTGGGCGACGTCGCCGCGTCCGCCGAGGCGTGGGAGGCCGCGGGGCGCAAGGACAAGGCCCTGCCGCTCCACGAGAAGCTCGGCAACCTGACTCGCGCCGCCCAGCTCGCGGAGGAGCTGCAGCAGCGCGACAAGGCCGTGGCCCTCTACACCCAGCTGAATGACAGCGCGGGTCTGGAGCGGGCCAAGGCGCTGCCCGAGGCGGCTCCTGCTCCGGCGCCCACCGAGGCGTCCGCCGGGGGCGAGGACGGGGACACATCCCCCGACGCTTCCTCGGCCGAGTAGCAAGAAGGCCAATGATTCCCGCCCTTTGGCGGGTTTTGCACGATTGCTCGGGGGCGCTCGCGGCCGGTAGAGTCCGGCGGCTGGCGCCCCCGCTGCGTTCCATTTTCACCCCCGAGGCCCGCCGTCCCCATGCAACAGCCCACGTCTGCTCGACCCACGCTGCGCGTGTCCGATGACCGGAGCTTCGTCGAAGCCGAGGCCGCCCTGGAGAAGGCCGGCCGTGTGGAGGAGTTGATCCGCCTGTACGAGGGGCGCTCGCGCGACGTCGCCAGTGACGAAGCGGTGCGCCTGTTGTGCCGCGCGGCGGAGCTCGCGCACGAGCGGCAGCGCAACGCGCCGCGGGCGGAGGAGCTGCTCAAGCGCGCGCTGCTGGTGGCGAAGGAGCCGCTGCCGGCGCTTCGTGGCCTCAAGCGCCTGCACGAGTCGCGGCAGGACGCCGCGGCGCTGTCGGACGTGCTGGAGAAGCTGGGCAGCGCGACCCAGGGCGAGGAGAGCGCGGGCCACTACCTGAAGGCGGCGGACCTCTACGAGCAGAAGCTCTTCCGTCGCGACAGGGCGGTGCTGTGCCTGCAGCGAGCGGCGCGCGCGAAGTCGGACCGGGCCATCTTCCGGCGGGTGCGGCAGCTGCTCCTGTCCGAGGAGCGCTTCCAGACGGCGTTCGAGGCGCTGGAGCGCGAGCGCGAGGCGCTGGGCGACGCGGGCATGGCCGAGGAGTACGCGGCGCTCGCCGAGCGACTGGTGGACGACCCCACCGAGCACGAGCTGGCGCAGCGGGTGCTCGACGTCGCGCGGACGTTGGAGCCGCAGAACGCGCGCGTGGAGAAGGCCACCCGCGCGCTGCAGCGCTTCGAGCAGACGTGGCGCGACCGCGTGCGGATGCTGCGCGGCATGTCGCTGGAGGAGCGCGACAGGAAGAGCGCCGCGCGGCTGTCGCTGCTCGTGGCGAAGCTGTTCGCCTGGTACGACCCGGGCTCGGCCGGCAAGGTGAAGGAGGCGTTGGACCGCTGCTTCCTGCTGTGGCCGGGCATGCCGGAGGGCCTGTCCCTCATCGAGAAGATGGCCGCGCGCGCGGGCACGGACTTCGCGCCGGCCATCGAGCAGATTGAAGCGATGGCGGGCGAGGTGAAGGACCGCGGCGCGCAGGTGGACCTCTGGCTGCGCGTGGGCACGCTGCGCCTGGGCCGGCTGAACGACGCGCCCGGCGCGCTGGCGGCCTTCGAGAAGGCGGTGGCGGCGGACCCGTCGCGCGCGGACGCGGCGAGCCTCACGGCGGAGCAGCTGCTGGAGGGCGGCCGGGCGCAGGACGCGGTGGTGGTGCTGGAGCGCTACCTGGGCACCGTGAAGGACAAGTCGGGCCAGGCGGCGATGCGCCTGCGGCTGGCGGAGCTGTGTCTGACGCAGCTCAAGGACGGCGCGGCGGCGCGCGCGCACCTGGAGGCGGCGCTCAAGCTGGACCCCACGCACGCGCTGGCGGCCTTCCAGCTGGCGCGGCTCCTGGCGGAGGACGAGGAGCTGGAGGCGGTGGTGCCGCTGCTGGACCTGGCGCTGCTGGCGCCCCGTCCGAGGGCGGAGCGGGTGGCCTTCTGCGAGGCGCTCGCGCTGATGTTCGAGGAGAAGGACGACGCGCGCGGCGCCTTCGAGGTGCTGTCGCGGGCGCTGGAGTTGGATCCGGCGCGTCCGCTGCTGCTCGGCTCGGTGGTGGAGCACGCGGAGAAGGCCAACGCGCGGCCCGCGCTGGCCCTGGCGCTCCAGCGCGCGGCGCAGGCGGCGCCCGTGGTGGAGGTCGCGGCGACGCTGTGGCGGCAGCTCGCGCAGCTGCTCGAGGGACCGCTGGCGGACCCCGTGCGCGCGGAGGCGGCGTGGCGCGAGGTGCTGGTGCGGGTGCCCGGTGACGAGGCCGCCGCGGAGGCGGTGAAGTCGCTGCAGGCGGCCGCGGCGCTCGCGGACGACCCGAAGGCGCGCATCGAGGCGGAGGTGACGCGGCGCGAGGCCGCGGGCGCTCCGCCCGAGGAGCTGGAGCCGCTGGTCCGTGAGTGGACGCAGCTGGCGCCCGACGAGGTGGGCGCGGTGCAGCGGCTGCAGGCCTTGTGCGTGGCGTTGTCCCGCTTCGACGAGGCGGCGGCGCTGGCGGGGCGGCTGGCGGCGCTGGCGGAGACGCAGCTGGAGCGCAACGAGTGGACGGCGCGCCAGGCCAAGCTGTACGCGGAGCGACTGGGACGTCAGGAGGATGCGGCGGACCTGTTCCTGGGCCTGCTGACGGAGAACGTGTCCACGGGCGTGGTGGTGGGCGGCCTCGAGCGCCTGGCGGCCTCCGGCGTGAGGACGCAGGAAGTCACCGAGGCGCTGGCGGCGCACTACGGGCGCACGGGCGACCACCAGCGTCAGGTGGCGGCGCTCCAGCAGCAGCTCGAGTCCACGACGGACGGGGCCGCGCGCAAGCGGCTGTTCTCGCTTCTGGCGAGCATCCACGAGAAGCAGCTCGCGGACAGCCGCGCGGCCTTCGATACGCGCGTGCGCGTGGTGCGCGAGGACCCTCGGGATGAGTCCTCGCGCGGCGAGGCCCTGCGGCTGGCGAGGGACCTGTCGGCGCACGCCGAGCTGGGGCGCGTGCTGCGTACCCTGGCGGCGGAGGCCGAGGACCCGGCGGTGGCGCTGTCGCTGCTCACCGAGGCGGCGGGGCTGGCGGAGGAGGGCGGGCTGGTGGCGGAGGCCATCGCCGCGCTCGAGGCGGCGGTGGAGCGCGCTCCGGAGTCGGGCGCGGTGTTGCAGCGACTGGTGCGCCTGTACGGTCGCGCGGGTCGCGCGGCGGACGCGGAGGAGCTGCTGCGCAAGCGCATCCAGGGCGCTCGCGGCGCGGAGAAGCTGGAGCTGCTGCTCCAGTTGGTGGACCTGAACACGGAGCTCGGGCGTCCGGCGCAGGCCGCCGAGGCGCTCCAGTCCGCGCTCTCGCACGGCGCCGAGGAGGGGCGGCACCTGCCGCGCCTGGCGGAGCTGTACGAGAAGGCCGGCCGCACGCGGGAGCTGGGCGACACGCTGGCGCGGATGATTGGCCTGGCGGAGTCGGCGGGTGAGACGGACAAGGTCTCGCGGCTGAAGCTGCGCCGCGCGCAGCTGCTGCAGGGCCTGCAGGACGGCAGCGCGGAGGCGGTGAGCAGCTACGCGGACATCCTGCTGCAGCGCCCCTCGGACCCGGACGCGCTCGCGGCGCTGGAGGCCATGCTGGCGTCGGGCACGGCGCGCGAGGCCGCGGCGCGCGTGCTGTTGCCCGCGCTCGAGCGGACCAAGGACTACCGCAAGCTGGTGGCCACGCTGGATGTGCTGGCGGAGGTGGCCAAGGACGACGCGGCGCGGGTGCAGGTGCTGCGGCAGGCCGCGCAGGTGCATCTGGCGCATCTGCGGCAGCCGGAGCTGGCGTTCGCGGCCCTGGCCCGCGCGCTCCGACTGGCGCCCGGCGACGCGGGCCTTCGCTCCACGGCGCGTCAGGCGGCCGAGGACGCCGACGCGTTGGACAGCTACGCGGAGATCATCGAGGAGCTGGCGGAGGAGGGGGACGTGGGCTCCGCGCGCGCGGCGCTGCTGCGCGAGCTGGCCGAGGTGCAGGAGAAGAAGCTCGACGACAAGGCGGGCGCGGTGAAGGCCCTGCGCGCGCTGCTGGTGCTGGAGCCGGGCAACCTCGACAGCCTGCGCGCCTTGCAGCGGCTGCATCGAGGCGGCGAGGAGTGGGCCGCGCTGGCGGAGGTGCTGGAGAAGCTGGCGGCCGCGTCGCCGGAGCCCGCCGAGCAGCTCGGGTTCCTGCGCGAGGCCGCGCTGCTGCACGAGGCCCGCCTGTCGGACCTGGAGAGCGCGGCGGAGGCGTGGCGCGCCATCGCCCAGCGGGACCCCGGCAACCGCGAGGCCGCGGCCACGTTGGACCGGCTCTACACGGAGCTCGGGCGCCATCAGGACCTGGCGTGGGCGCTGGCGCTGCGCCGCAATCAGGAAGGACAGAGCCCGCAGGGCCGCGAGGTCTCCTTCCGCCTGGCCGAGCTGCAGCGCACGGTGCTCGACGACTCGAACGCGGCGCTGGGGCTCTACAAGCGCATCCTCGCGGAGGACTCGGGTCACCCCGGGGCTCGCGCCGCGCTCGAGGCGTGGGTGAAGGCGGCGGTGTCCGCCAGTGGCGCCGCGCTGGATGTGTTGGACCCGGTGCTCGTGCAGGTGGGGGACCATGCCCGCCGCGTGTCGCTGCGCGAGGCACGGATGGAGTCCGCGCTCACCACGGAGAAGATCCTCCTCGCCGGGGAGATTCGTCGCATCTACGAGCGCGACATGAGCCAGCCGTCGCTGGCCTTCATGTCCGCGGTGAAGTCCTTCGCGCAGGGACTGGACCGGGACGGTGTGCGCCCCGACCTGGAGCGCCTGGCGCGCGAGACGGGCTCGCACGAGGTGCTCGCGGAGATCTACGAGACGGCGGCGGTGGAGCTCACCGAGGGTGACCCGGCCGCGCTGGACCTGCTGCGCCGCGCCGCGGAGCTGCGCGAGTCGTTGGACCAGCCCGAGGAGGCCGCGCGCCTCTGGAAGAACCTGCTCGCGGACGCGCCGCAGGACCGCCAGGCGCTGGAGGCGCTGTCCCGGCTGTACGAGAAGGGCCAGAACGCCAAGAGCCTGTCGGAGGTCTACACGCGTCAGGCCCAGCTCTCCCAGGACGCAGAGGAGCGCGTGGGGTTGTTGCTCAAGGCGGGCGAGGCGTACGCCAACGCGGGTGAGGACGCCCGGGCCATCGAGACGTACCGCTCGGCGCTGGCGCTGCGGCGGCTGCCCGAGGGGCTGCTCGCGCTGGAGCGGCTGTACGCGAAGGCGCGGCGCTTCGTGGAGCAGGCGGACGTGTTGGATCAGCTCGCGGACGGCGCGGCCGACGACGCCGCGCGGCGGGGCTGGCTGCTCAAGCGCGCGCAGTTGCTCGAGAAGGAAGTGGGCCCGGCGGAGGCGCTGCCCGTCTATCGCCGGCTCCTGGAGCTTGCGCCCGGGGATGGCCAGGTGGTGGCGGGCCTGGAGCGGCTGATGGCGCACGACGGGCCCCGCGTGGAGGCGGCGCGCCTGTTGGAGCCCGTCTACCGGGGCCTGAACGACACCCGGAAGCTGGTGGAGGTGATGGAGGTGCTGCTGCCTGGCGTGGCGCCGGAGCGGCGGCTGGAGCACATCCAGGAGATCGCCACCCTGCGCGAGGCGCTGGGGCAGACGTCGCTGGCCTTCGTGGCGCGGCTGCGCGCGTTCAACGAGTTCCCGCAGGAGACGTCGGTGCGCGACGAGCTGGAGCGGCTCGCGGCGGACTCCGGCTCGTTCGAGGAGGTCGCGGGCGCGTACGAGGACCAGCTCGAGCGGGACACGCAGGAGCCGCTCGCCGGGGACTTGTGGCGCCGGCTGGCGGCGCTCTACGACAACCGCCTCAAGCGCTACGACCTCGCGGTCCGCGCGCTGGAGGAGGTGAGTCGCAGGGACCCGAAGAACAAGGCGGTGCTGGAGTCCATCGCCCGCGTCCATCGGCGCACGGGGGCTCACCGTGAGCTGGGGCTGGTCATGCGGCGGCAGGTGGCCGCGGAGCCGAACGCGGCGTCGCAGGTGAATCTGCTGTTCGAGCTGGCGCACCTGGCCGAGGAGACGCTCGCGGACAAGGCGCTGGCGGCGCAGGCGTACCGCGAGATCCTTCTGCTGCGTCCGGAGAACGCGAACGCGCTCAAGCTGTTGGGGCGCGTGCTGGCGGAGATGGAGCGCTGGCCGGAGCTGGCGCAGCACATCGAGCGTGAAATCCAGCTCGCCGACGCGCGCGGTGCCCAGGAGGAGTCGTCCGATCTGCGCGTGCGGCTGGGGCGCCTGAAGTTCTCGCGCCTGGACGACCCGCGCGGGGCGCTGGAGCTGTACCAGTCCGTGCTGGAGCGGCGGGCGGGACACGCGGGCGCGGTGGGTGCGCTCGAGGAGATGGCCCGCTCGGAGAGCCCGCTGCGTGGCGCGGCCGCGAGCGCGCTGGAGCCGGTCTTCGTCGCCGTCGGCAACCACCTCAAGCAGGTGGAGATGCTGGAGTCGCGCGTGTCGGCGGAGGCGGTGCCCCAGGAGCGCGCCGCGCTCCTGCGCCGCATCGCCGAGATGTACGCCGGTCCGCTGGAGAACGCGGAGATGGGCTTCCTCGCCGCGACGCGCGCGTTGCGTGAGCTGCCCGATGACCTGCGCTCGCTGGCGCTGTGCGTGTCGCTGGTGGACCGCGCCGAGGCCCCCGAGGAGCTGGGCGCGGTGCTGATGGAAGTGGCGCCCAAGGCGGGAGACGCGGCGCGCGCCGAGCTGTACCGCGCGCTGGCGCGGCTGCAGACGGACCTGGGCGAGCCCGCCGAGGCGCTGGCGTCCTGGAAGCGCGTGCTCGAGCTGCGGCCCACGGACGCCGAGGCGCTGGATGGCACCGTGCGACTGGTGGCGTCGCAGGGCAAGCCGACGGAGCTGCTCGAGGTGCTGCGCCGTCAGCTGGCGGTGGCCGAGGAGCCCGCGCGCCGTGCGGCGGTGCTCTTCCAGATCGGACACCTGCAGGAGGAGCAGCTCCAGGACGCCCTGGGCGCGCTGGCGACCTTCCGGCGCCTCCTGGAGCTCAAGCCGGACGACGTGGCCGGCCTGGAGCGCATGGAGGCGCTGTGCCAGAAGCAGGAGCGCTGGCCGGAGCTGGCGGACGTGCTGGCCCGCCGCATCGCGCTGATGCCTCCGGAGGCGGGGCTGGAGCTGAAGTTCCGCCTGGCCTCGGTGCGCGAGACGCGGCTGTTGGACCGCACGGGCGCGCTGGCGCTGTACGGCGAGGTGCTGACGGTGCAGCCCAACCATCCGGGCGCGGTGGGCCGGATGGAGGCGCTGGTGTCGCGCGAGCCGCAGAACCTGCTCGCGGTGGAGACGTTGCTGCGCGCCTTCCGCGCGAGCGGCGACGTGCCGCGGCTGGCGCAGCTCATCGAGACGCGCGTGGGCGTGTCCACGGATGCCTTCGAGCGCAAGGCGCTGTTGGGCGAGCTGGCGACGCTGCGCGAGTCGCAGGGCGAGTCGGAGCTGACGTTCCTGGCGCTCTTCCGCGCCTTCAAGGAGGACCCGAACGACGGTGAGGTGCGCCGTCGTCTGGAGAACGCCACGGATGCCTCGGACAGCTACGACGAGCTGGTCGCGGCGTACGAGGAGGCGCTGCCGCGCGTGGCCGAGGCCGCCGACGCGGCGCAGGTGTGCCTGAAGCTGGGCCAGCTGCTCGAGTCGAAGTTGAGGGACTCGGACCGCGCCGTCTCGTACTACGAGCGGGCGCGCACGCTGCATGTCGCGGTGCAGGCCAAGGCGCTGGTGGCGCTGGACCGGCTGTACCTGGAGCTGCAGGCGTGGCCGGAGCTCGCGGGCATCCTGGAGGCGCTCGTCACCGGCGCCACCGAGCAGGCCGAGCGCGTGGGCTACCTCTTCCGCCTGGGACAGCTCTACCAGGAGCGGCTGGACAGTCCGGACCGCGCGGCGAGCGCCTACGAGGGCATCCTCAAGCTGGAGCCCGGGCACCTGGCGTCCGCGCGGCTCCTGGAGAGCATCTACGAGGCGGCCTCCGCGTCGGAGAAGCTCTACGCCATCCTCAAGCTCCAGTCGGAGAAGGTGGCGGGGGCGGAGCGGGACCGCGTCCTCGCGAAGATGGCGCAGGTGTCCGCCGAGGGGCTGTCGGACCTGGGCGGCTCCATCGAGCTGTACCGCGAGCTGTTGGCGAAGAACGCGCGCAACGACCAGGCCTTCTCCGCGCTCGAGTCGCTGTACGAGCGGGCGAACCGTCCGGAGGACCTGCGCGCGCTGCTCGAGGGCCGTCTGGCGATGACGCTGGACCCCCGTGAGGTGGTGCGGCTCAACGAGCGGCTGGGGCGCGTGGTGTACCGGCTGCTCAAGCAGCCCGAGGCCGCCGTTCCGTACTTCAAGGCGGCGTTGGACCGTGACGCGCGCAACCGCGCGGTGCTGGACACGCTGCGCGAGCTGTACGACGAGACGGAGCAGCGCGAGGAGCTGGTGGGCGTGCTGCGCCGCCTCATCCCGCTCCAGGAGAACAGCGAGGGCGTGAAGGCGCTGCGCCTGCGCCTGGCGGAGGTGCTCGCTGGGATGGGGCGCCGCGAGGAGTCGCTGGACGCCGCCCGTCGCGCGTTGGAGGTCGAGCCCCACCAGGTGGCCGAGCTGGAGCGCGTGCACACGCTGTTCGTCTCGCTGCGCGCGTGGAACGACGCGGTGCGCGCGCTGGAGCTGAAGGTGCAGGTGCACCTGGGCGCCGAGGAGCGTGAGCGCGCCGTCGCCACGTACTACGAGGTGGCGGATCTGTGGGCGGGGCCGGGCGGCAAGCCCGAGCAGTCCACGGGAGCGCTGGAGAAGGTGCTGGAGCTGGACCCCGCCAACCGCACGGCGTACGAGCGCGTGTGCGACCTGTACCGGACGTACAACGACTGGCGCGCCTACGCGACGGCCGTCGACCGGTACATGCCCCACTTCGTCACGGACGAGGAGAAGATGGCCGCCCTGCGCGAGCTGGCTCGCGTGCAGGAGGAGCGGCTGGGGCAGAAGGACGTGGCCTTCCTGGCGCTCTGCCGCGCGCTGCAGCTGGATGCCTCGGACGACACGCTCCGCGAGGAGGTGGAGCGGCTGGCGGACGAGACGGGCAGCCACGAGGAGCTGGCGGCCGTCTACGAGGAGGTCGCGGACGAGCTGCCCCGTGGGCCGCTGGCCGAGCGGCTGTACGCGACGCTCGCGCGGGTCCACGACACGCGGCTGGATGACCCGCAGGCCGCGGAAGGGGCGTTCCGGAAGATCCTCGAGTTCGACCCGACCAACGCCACCGCGCTGGATGGACTGGCCGCGGTGTTCCAGCGCCGGGGCCACGAGCGCGAGTACGTGGTGGCGCTGGAGCAGAAGCTCGAGGCCGCCGGCTCCATCGAGCAGCGCAAGGGCATCCTGCGGGAGATTGCCCGCGTCTGGGACGAGAAGCTGGAGGACCCGTCCGAGGCCGCGAGCGCGCTGTTGCGCGCGCTGGAGCTGGAGCCGGACACCGAGACGCTCGGCGTGCTCACCGCGCTGTACCGGCGGCAGCGCGCGTGGCGCGACGTGGCCATGACGCTCCTGCGCGCCAGGGATCTCGCGGACACCGCCGAGGAGCGCGCGCGCATCCAGGTGGAGGTCGCCGGGGTGTTCGAGCGCGACCTCTCGGACGACGAGTCCGCGGTCGCCGCCTACCGTCAGGCGCTGGAGCTGGACCCGGTCAACCGCGAGGCGCTGGAGTCGCTGGAGCGGCTGCACACCAAGCTGGACCAGCCCGCGGACCTGCTCGCCATCTACGAGCGGATGCTGGAGCTGAGCGACGACTGGCGCGAGAAGGTCCGCGTCCTGTTCCGCAGTGCCACCATCTGGGAGGACAAGTACCAGAACCCGGCCAACGCGGACGTGTGCGTGGAGAGCGTGCTCTCCATCGATCCGCAGAACGTCCAGGCCATCAAGGTCCTCATCCGCCTGCGTCGGGTGCAGGGCCGCTGGGAAGACCTCATCAACGCCTACGAGCGGCAGCTCTCGCTCGCGGTCAGCCCCGAGGAGCAGGCGGAGCTGTACGTGGACATCGGCAACGTCCAGTACCAGAACCTCAAGGCGGTGGACCGGGCTGTCAACAGCTACCATGCGGCGCTCGCGGCGGACCCCGGCAGCCGGCCCGCGCTGCACGCGCTGGGCAAGCTGTACGAGCGCAGCGGCAACTGGCCCTTCGCGCTGGAGATGCTGCAGAAGGAAGCGGAGCTCGCCGGCCAGTCGAAGGACGCGGTGGAGCTGTACTACCGCCTCGGGAAGATCAACGAGGACATGCTGATGGACACGGGCAGCGCCCGGAACGCCTATCAGCTGGCCATCGCCATCGACGCGGGCCACCTGCCCAGCCTCCGCGCCCTCAAGGGCATCCTCGAGCAGGACAAGGACTGGAGCGGCTACGAGCAGACGCTGCGTCAGGAGGCCGAGCAGACCGAGGACCCGGTCGCCAAGGGCAAGGCGCTGCTGGACGTGGCGCGCTACCACGCGGAGACGCGCGAGGACCGCGACACCGCCACGGGCTACTGGGAGGAGGCGCTCAAGCACATCCCGGACAGCATCGAGGCCGCGCGTCCGCTGGCGGACGTGTACATCGCCCACGAGCAGTGGTCCGACGCGGAGCGGATGCTCGACATCGTCACGCGCAAGCTGTCGGAGAAGGCGATGGTGGAGAAGGACGCGGCCACGGCCGCGGACCTGTGCCGCCAGCTCTACCGGCTGGGCTACGTGGCGGAGAAGCTGGGCCGGCGCGACAAGGCGCTCAGCTGCTACGAGACGGCGTACGAGCGCGACGCGACGTACCTGCCCGCGCTCGAGGGCTACGGCAACCTGCTCGTGCAGACGCGCCGCTACGAGGGCGCGCTCAAGGTCTTCCAGACCATCCTCATCCACCACCGCGAGGAGCTCACGGACCTGGAGGTCGTGGAGGTCTACTGGCAGCTGGGTGACATCCACGCCGCGCTCAACCAGGCGGACCGCGCGCAGAACCACTTCGAGAAGGCGCTGGCCATCGACCCGGGCCACGAGCCCACGCTGCGCGCGCTCGTGGTGCTGATGGACAAGGCGGGCCAGTTCGAGAAGTCCGCGGACCTGCGCCAGCAGCTCGTCGGCGTGCTGGAGGGCGAGGCCAAGGTGAAGGTGTACCTGGACCTGGGCCGCATCTCCCGCGATGAGCTGCACGACCCGTACATGGCCATCGACGCCTTCACCGGCGCGCTGCGCGTCCAGCCCGACGCGCTGGAGGTGATGGACCAGCTCTACGTGCTGCTGCGTGAGACGCGGCAGGGGCAGAAGGCCGCGGACGTGCTGGCGCGCATGCTGGCCCTCCCCGCGCTGGCGTCGGAGCCGCACAAGGCCAAGCGCGTCTGGTTCGCCCTGGGCGAGCTGCGCCGTGACGACCTGAAGGACGTCGAGGGCGCGAGCCAGGCGTTCAACGCGGCGTTGGACCTGGACCCCCGCTTCGTCGAGGCGTTCAGCTCGCTCGAGGCGATGCTCGGTGGCGCCCGCCAGTGGAAGTCGCTGGAGGAGAACTACACGAAGATGCTCGGCCGTCTGCCCAAGACGCCGGAGACGCACGTGGCGCGCATGGCGCTGTGGCGCGCGCTGGGGGATTTGTACCACCAGGTGCTCAAGCACCCGGAGGGCGCGGTGGCCGCCTACGGCGTGGCCGCCAAGGGCCTGCCGGACGATGCCGCGGTGCAGGAGACGTACGCCGAGCTCGCCGGCAACCTGCCCGGCAAGGAGGAGGAGGCCATCGCCGCGCTGCGACGCGCGCTGCCTCACACGACCGACGCGCGGAAGATCTGCGGTCAGCTCGTGCGGCTCGCGGCGCTGCGCAAGGACTACGACCTGGCGTGGCTCGCGGCCCAGGCCGCCTCGGGGCTGCTCGGTGAAGCAGGGGAGGACGAGAAGGAGATCCTCTCCAAGCTGGGGCCCTACGCGAAGAAGAAGGAGGTCGCCCAGCGTCCGGTCGACGACCGGCTGTGGCACACGCACCTGTTCCACCCGAAGGCGCGAGGGCCGCTGGCGGAGCTGCTCGGTCTGCTCTTCGCCAAGGCGGGACACCTGTACGCGGTGCCCTTCACCCAGTACCAGCTCGTGCCAAAGAAGCACCGCATCGACGTGGCCAGCGCGCAGGAGTACCACGTGCACCACTACCGGTACGTGGCGCGCCTGTTGGGCATGGAGGCGGTGGAGCTGTACTCGCCGTTCCTCGTGGCCACGCGCGAGCGCATGGCGAAGCGCTCCAACGAGCCCGCGCCCGAGCCGCTCGTCAACGTGGAGCTGCTCCAGACGCATCCGCCGTGTGTCCGCGTGGGCGGCAAGTACTTCGCGGAGCAGGGCCAGAAGGAGGTGTACTACCTCCTGGGCCGCGCGCTGGCGCTGGCGCGTCCGGAGCTGGCCTTCGCGCAGTACGTGCCGGCGGAGCGACTGGAGGCCATCCTCCAGGCGGCGCTGAACCTCGTGGTGGGAAATGTGCGCGTCGCCGAGTCGCTCCACGGCGTGGAGATGGAGCGGCGGGCCCTGGAGAAGGTCCTCACGGACGTGGACCGCGCGGCGCTCGCCAAGGCGGCCCGGGCCTGGCTCCCCACGGCGACGCCGCAGTCGGTGCGTCAGTTCCTGGAGGGCGCGGAGCTGACGGCCGCGCGCGCGGGCCTCTTCGTCGCTGGGGAGATGGAGCCGGTGCGCCGGCTGGTCCAGGGCGAGACGGGCTCCACCTTCCGCGTCGCTCCTCGCAACAAGCTCAAGGAGTTGCTCGTGTTCGCGACGTCCGAGGAGCTGCACCACCTGCGTGTGGCTGTTGGCACACACGTGGAGGTGCAGGTGCGCAGATAGCGCGGTAGAACCCGGGCAAGGGTTCACGCGTTGATGAGCAACCGGGCGGTCGAGGTACTGATCCTTGACCGCCTCGGGTGGCCACTTCTACGATTCCGACGGGATTTCTCCCGTCATTTCCGAGGCTTGCGGAAAAGATGCGTTTCGTCTGTGACAGCTGCCGCGCGCAGTACATGATCAGCGACGACAAGGTTGGCCCGAAGGGGGTCAAGGTTCGTTGCAAGAAGTGCGGCCACACCATCACCGTGCGCCCGGCGGGCGCCGCGGCGGGGAAGGATTCCCCGTCCGAGCCCGCGTCCACCTCTTCTCCCGCTCCCGAGAGCGCGAGCACCCAGGGCAAGGAGGCCGATTCGTCCTCCTCCGCCTCGCTGCCCGCGACGCTCGGGACCCCGCCCGAGGGAGGCCTCTTCACGGACGTGGAAGAGGACGAAATCGGCGCGGTCTTCGACCAGGTCCTCAGTTCTGGCACGCACAAGATTCCGGCGGGTGAAGCCGCCGGAGAGGCCGCCGCGCGCGATGCCACCACGGAGTCGGTGCGCAAGCTGGCCGAGGCCGAGGACGAGCCCGACAAGGAGGAGCCGAAGCCCGCGGCCACCTCTCACGAGTGGTACGTGGCCATCGACGAGAAGCAGGTCGGGCCGCTCACTGTGGAGAAGGTGAAGGACGCGTGGGACCGTGGCGAGGTGGGGCCCGACAGCCTGTGCTGGCGTTCGGGTTTCAGCGATTGGATTCCGTTGTCGGAGACGGCGGAGCTGGCGTCGGTGCTGGCGCCGCGTCCGTCGAAGCCGACCATCGTCGCGCCCGAGCCCGTGTCGGGCTCGACGCCCACGGTGCAGCCGGGGCCCGTGCAGTCCGCGTTCAGCGCGGGCAAGCCGAAGGGCGACTCGGTGGTGCTGGCGTCCTCCTCCGAGGAGCCGGTGGGGTGGAAGCCGTCGGCCGCCAGCGTGCTCGCCTCGCTCGTGAAGGAGGAGAACGACGCGCTGTCCAAGCCGCCTCCGACGCCCGCGCCCTCGCTGGGGCGTGAGCCGGTGTCGCAGTCTCGCCTGCTCGACGTGCCGATGCCGCCTCCGGAGCCGGTGTCGTCCCCGTCGCTGATGGGCGCGGGGCCGGCGATGGCCGCTCAGATGTCGCCTCCGCAGGCGTCGCAGGCCTATCCGCAGCAGCCCTATGGCCAGCCGGCGCAGATGCCGTATGGGCAGCCGCAGGGGCACTACGCGCAGCCTGTCCCGGCGCCGTATGCGCCTCCCGCGGGCTACCCTCCGGCCTATGCACAGGGCGGGGGGGCGCCTTCTGGCGGAGGCAAGGGCCGGGTGGGGTTGATCGTCGGCATCGTTGTGGGCGTGCTGGGGCTCGGTGGTGGAGCCTGGGCGCTGGCGTCGAAGGGCGGCACTCCCGAGGCTCCGCCCACCCAGCAGCCTGTCGCCGCGGCCACGCCGCCGGCGGCTGCTCCGCCCGTGGTGACGCCTCCTCCCGTCGCGGCGGCACCTGTCGCCGCACCGCCGCAGACGCCGCCCGTCGTGGCCACGGCGCCCGGAGCGCCGACGCAGCCTCCTGCCCCTGATACAGCGGGCGCGGCGAACCCCGCCGTGGCCGCCGCGGGAGCGCCCACGACGCCTCCCACGACCGCGCCCGTGGCGACGCCGCCTCCCGTGGCCGCGCAGCCCGTGGCGGGGCAGGTGCCCGCGACGCCGCCGGCGGATGCGGTGAAGCAACCGCTGGACAACGCGGTGGCGAAGGTCGAGCGGACGACGACGCCTCGGCGTGCCTCCGGCTCCTCGTCTTCTTCGTCTTCTCGACGGGAGGACACCGAGGAGCGCCCCGTGGCGCGCGCGGAGAAGCCGTCCTCGAGCGATGGTGATGACGACTTCGACGAGCTGTTCGGCACGAAGAAGTCGAAGCCCGAGCCGAAGGCGCCGGAGAATCGCCCCACGGCCTACATCCCTCCCGAGCCGGGCGGGGGCGGGGTGCGAGACACCCTTCAGCGTTCCGACATCATGGAGGTGGTGCTGAACAACAAGCCCGCCATCGTGAAGTGCGTGAACGAGCAGAAGAAGAAGGACCCGATGCTCAGCGGCAAGCTGGTGATGCGGTGGACCATCCAGACGAGCGGCAAGACGTCGAACGTCACCTGCAAGTCGGATGAGTACCGCAGCACGTACATGGCGACCTGCATCACCGGGCTCATCAAGAGCTGGGCGTTCCCGAAGCACAAGAAGCAGGGGGAGCCCATCGACTTCCCGTTCACCTTCTGAGCGGGAGAGGAAGAGTCTGGGTCCTTGGCGACATGTGTGTCACGCCAGGGTCCCATGTGAGTGTTCGCTTTCGTGAGGGCTGAATTTCCGCGGGAGCGACGCGTCCGTGGGCGTGTCGACACTCGTTGACACGTCACGACGGGCGGGACTAAAGCCGAACCGCTTGTATGGACGTCGGGGCCTGACTTCAGTGGCCGGAGGCCCCCCAGCAGACGATTCCAAGCAGATCCACGGAGGGATTCCCAACATGCAGCTTCGTAAGATGATGCTCGTGCTCTCGGCACTCGGCGCGATGAGCGGTTTGATGGCGGGTTGTGGCGACGACGACCCGAGTGGCACGACGTGCTCCGGCAACGACGACTGCGCTGAGAATGAAATCTGTCACCCGGACGCGAGCGTCTGTGTTCTGACGTGTACGACGAGCAACGACTGTCCCGCTTCCGCGAAGACCTGCGCGGAGCTGGGTGGGACGAGCTCCCAGTCCGACACGCTGATCTGCCAGTGCTCCACCGACGCGCTGTGCAATGGCGGCTCGGACGGCACGTCGAGCGACCTGGTCTGCTCGAACCTGGACAACGTCTGCGTCCCGGCGTGCGACTCGAACGATGACTGCGGCTCCGGCCGCGTGTGTGACACGGCCTCCGGTCAGTGCGAGGAGGACGACACGGGTCCGACCACCTGCTCGGGTGAGGGACAGTCCACGTGTCTCTACGGTGATTACTGCTCCAGCAGCACCTGCACCGCAGTTCCGGCGCCTACGTGCGCGAACTTCGACCCTGCGCAGGGTGGCAAGCAGCCCGTGTGGACGATTTCGAGCTCGGGGCCGATCATCTTCAGCATCACCAAGCAGTCCTGGGCGCCGGACACCAACTCCATGCCCTGGTGTGGCGCTGCGGACACCGTCAAGGTCCAGGTGAAGGCCTACCAGCCGGCCAACAGCAACAACAAGTTCCCGGATCAGCGGTCCGGTCTTCAGAACCTGCTCTACGTCAAGGTCAACGGCACCGAGGAAAATGGCGTCAACCTGATCCGCCCCTCGGAGTACGCCACCAGCCAGAACGGGAAGGTCGCGACCTTCACGATGAACTTCTGCCCGGGCGCCATCAACACGCTGTCCATCGGTCTCTACTTCCGGGACGGCAACGAGATCTGCGGCGTCATCCAGAAGTAGCTCGCAGCCTCGTTGCAGTCAGCTGAAAGCTGTTTGTAGCGCAAGAGCCCCATCCCATGACCCGGGGTGGGGCTCGTTGTTTTGGGCCGGAACGCAGTTGGTGGCGAATGCCGCCATGAATAAGAGAAGATTTCCTGCGTTGAGATAGGTGGTGGCGCTGCTCGTCCGGCGTCCTTCCGCGAAGGAGAGATGAGATGGCTTATCGTCACGTGGTCCTGGCTATTGCAGTGGTTTCCGCGCCTGCCCTTGCGGGAGACGCCTCGGCGGGTCAGGGGGTTCGTCTCGAATGCCCGGCCGGGACCACTCAGAAAGGAAGCAAGCCCACGAAGGACCTGGGGGTTTTCTGCATCAAGACCGGAGGAAGTTCGGACCTGGACAAGGTCGTCCGTCATGGTCCCTACGTCGACTTCTGGGCCAATGGGCAGAAGCAGTCCGAAGGGCAGTTCAAGGACAACCTGCGGACTGGGCGCTGGACGTTCTACGACGCGAATGGTGTCAAGACCGGCGAGACCGAGTTCGAGCGCAATGACTACCATGGCAAGCGCGTCGAATACTTCGCCAACGGCACGAAGAAGCTGGAGCAGGCGTGGGTGAAGGGCCTTCAGGACGGTCTTGAGGTCGTCTACGCGGAGGATGGCCGGACGGTTTCGCAGGCCCGATTCGCGGCCGGCAAGCCGGTTTCCGACCGGTAGTCCCGGAACATCAATCTCCGTCTTGCCCCCTCCCTGTTGGTTGGGGAGGGGGAGGGCCAGCTCCCCTCAGGGCTTTCCCGCGTCGAACGACTCGGATAGGAAGCTCAGTCGTGAAGGCCCCCTTGCTCTCCCTCGTCCTTCCAGAGATCCCCGTCCGCACAGTGGCGGAGATGGGCTTGCGCGAGCTTGAGCGCATTCGTCTCATCCTGCGGGGTGGCTCGGTCATCGATTGGCGTCGGATGCACTTCCAGACGCGAGACGAGGTCGACCGCTTCTTGCGACTTTGCCAACTGGATTTGTCCCAACCTCACGACGAGGCCTGGGCGCGAAGCGTGCTGGCCGAGTCGGTGGTCTATTTGCGGAAGACGTTCAACTACCGTGTTGCCGACGCGGTAGCCCAACCGACAGAAATCCATGACCTGTTCCTTCTGGCCTCAGGGGCCAAAGGTGAGGTTCGGCATCGGCGGATCGCCTGTGTCGTACTCAAGGTGATGCATGTCATTCAGCACATCGAGGGGAGAGATCTGCTGTTCCGGCTTGCCATCTCCGAGGCTGAACTGGCGGAGTTGGTGACTGAGAGAGTCCAGGGGGTCGCACGTGAGATGCAGGCGAAAGGGTTGCCTGTTGTCGAATTCGCGCACTCCATCAAGACCCAAGACTCCTTGGTGACGAAGCTGCTGGCCAAGAAGGAGACGGTTGCGGCACAGGTCTATGATCGGACCCGTTTCCGGATTGTGACCCGTGCACGAGAAGACTTGTTACCGGTCCTCTACTATCTGACGCAGTGGTTGTTCCCGTTTCATCTCGTTGTTCCCGGGCAGACTGAAAACACACTGCTCCCCTTTCGCAGTGTCCTGGAGGAGAATCCTCACTTCGAGCAAGTCACCCATCGACTCCACCTCGATAAAGACTACGAAGCTCGTGAGGACAAGAGTGGCAACTCCTTCTCCGGAAACACCTATCGGGCGCTGAACTTCGTGGTGGACTTGCCAGTGCGTATGGACGCCCATCTCCCTGCTCCACACGAAGATACGCGTTCACGGAAGGGCCGGGTCATCATCTCCTTGGTCGAGTTCCAGATCGTCGACCAAGAGACCGCCCGATTGAATGAGCAGGGAGAGAATGCGCATGATGCCTACAAGCGCCGTCAGAAGAAGCGTGTGCTGAAGCGACTCAGCCAGGGGCTGGTTGTCCCAAAGCGCGACAACAGCTGAGTCGACGGAGGGCTGGGCGCGTTGAACGCCCAGCCCCACTGGCTCATTGGTTCTGCTGCGCGACGTAGACGTGCGTCCCAGTAGCTGTCGTTTCCAGCCAGGCAACCAGCGGACGGTTCTCTTTTCCGAGAGCCAGCACGGGTCGGCTACCCGGAGTGCTTGCGCCTGACTCCGCACTCAGTGCCGGGCCGAGCTGTGTCCAAGAGGACGTGCTTCGCTTGGCGACGAAAATCACTTGCTCCGGCTCGGCGAATCCACTCCAAGCCAGCAGCGGAGAGCCATCATCACCCATCGTGAGCGATGGAGCTTTGTTGTTGGTCGAGTGTGGGGTCACGAGCTCTGGAGATTGCCACGCACTGCCCTGCCACCGCGCGAAGAAGATGTTGGAGGATGCCCCAGCGCCCTTGAATTCGTCCCAGGCTACCAACGGTTCGCCAGCGCCATTGGTGGCAAGTGCTGCTTGGTCAGTGTAGGCGTCGGTAGGACTGGAGATGAGTGCGGTTCCAAATGGCTGTGAGTGGTTTTGGGTGACGGTGATAGCGCGAGTCCCGAGCGAGTCGACATAGCTGCTGTGGGCTGCGAAAATGGTGTTTCCCGCGCTGGTTATTGCCTTGAGATAGTTGTTGAGCCAGTCAGGGCCAAGAAACAGCTGTGCCTGCGTCCAGGTCTGCTGATTGGCTGTGAGGATGTAGGCTTTGGACTCGTAATATGCGGTGACGTAATAGACCTGGGCATAGACAGTGATCGCTCCCGATGCGTCCACCGCGAGCTTGGGGATGGTCGTTTCGGTGCCGGAATCATTCGGGAAGGGAGGAGGCGTGAGGGATTGCCACAACGTTCCCGACCAGACCATGACTTGAATGGGCGGGACACCTGCTTTCCCAACAGCTTCATCCCAAGCGATGATGATCCTCCCTGAGTTGTCGATCGCAAGGTCCGGACGCTCTGCGTGGGCACCTGGTGCGGAGTGCACTCGAAGAGGTCCTCCGAGTCGTTGCCATTCTTGTCCGGTCCATCGCATCACATGGATGTTCTTGCTCGTCCCATCCGACTCCGACCAGGCAATGACGGGCAGCCCATCCGTTCCCACCTTCATCACCACGTTCTCCGCGGGCGTGTTCCCAGGAGACGCGCTGATGGCGCCTCCCATGGGCAGCCAGAAGGGGACCGCGAAGGACCACGAACCACCCGTGGTGAGGATGTTGCCCGCCTCGTCGGTGATGGGCTGCTCCGCCGTCCCAAGTCGCACGCTCACCGCCGTGGACGCGGCGAGTGACGCAGCCGGGGTCAATGTCAGGGTCCGTCCATCCACTGACAGCTCCAGGACGACAGGGATGGGCACTCCGCCATCCCCGATGAGCCCCACGTTCGAAGTGCTCACGGTCGCCGCCTTCACGGCCTCGCTGAACCCCACCTCGACGCGGGTCCGGGCGCTCACCTGGGTTGCCCCGTGTGCCGGCTGCCTGCTCGCGATGCTCGGCGCCGTCCGGTCCACCACCACGGTCCTCGCGACACTCGCGAACGTCGAGCCCGTTCTCGTGGCCTTGGCCACCAGCGTGTACTCCCCCTCGGCCGCGCTCGTCGTATCCCAGGAGTATGTGTAGGGCGGCGCGGTCCACGTGGTCAGCACCGTGTCTCCCTTTACCAGCTCGACCTTCTCGGCTTGTCCCCCCTGCACCGCGACTTCGACCGACAGTCTTCCATTCGTGGCGCTGTACGACGCTGAAGGCGCAACCCAGGAGACCGCCAGGTCCCCCAGGGGAACGATGGTGAGCGAGACGCTCCGGTCTCGATGGAGCGCTCCTGAGATTCCACGCACCGTGAGCGTCACGGGGCCGGGCGCAACCTGCTCGGAAACACTGATGCTCAAGCTCGAGAGCGTGCTCGCGCCGGGAATCGTGACCGAGGGCGCGGTGATGCCTCCCGGTGGACTCACCAACATCACCGAGACACTCCCATTGAAGCCATTCTTGCGGACGAGCGAGACCTGGAAGCTCCTCGTGGCCCCCTGGAGAATCGAGTCCTCCGTGGGCATGACACTGAGCTCGAAGTCCCCAGCGGGCTGCTCGCCTCCGTCCGGGAGACTTCCTGCGTCAGGAGGAGGCTGCCCCGCATCAGGGATGTCCTCCGGCCCCGCGACGTCCGGGACATCGATACAGGCGGACAGCAGGAAGACGGCGAAGAGGGGGACGGACAGGCGAAGTCGGTTCGTCATGAAGGTCTGCTGTGCAGGGAGTGTTCCAGTCCAGACACCTACCATGACACGCCCTCGGCCCGGCCGAGGCCCGCGGTGCCCCGTCCCGCCCCCGGGCTTCCGTCCCAGACCCTGGACCCCAGACAAGCGAAAGCCCGCGCCCCCGGACGTCTGCGGGTGACACGGGCTTCGTGCTCACGGGCCAGCGAGGGCCTGACCGCCTACCGCTTCTTGCGGTTCTTCTTCTTGTTCTCCTTCTCCCGCTTGCGGCGCTCCTTGATGGCATCCCGGTCCTCGCCCTTGGCTCCGGCGGCGGACGGCGGGGCGTAGCCCATCAACCGGGCCTTCGCCATGGCGGCCTGGCCCATGGGGGGCGTGTAGCCCGGAGCCACCTGCGGCAGCTGCATGGGCAACCCCATGCCCGGCATCCCGCCGCTCATCATCTTCTCCATCATCTTCGGGTCCCCACCGAACATGCTGGAGAGGTCCATGTTCCGCATCTGCGACAGCTGACCCAGCTGCTTGAAGCCGGGGATGCGACCCAGGAGCCCCGGGTTCTGGCCAATCGTCCCCATCACCTGCTGCATCATCCCGAACTTCTGCAGCAGCTCCCGCACGTCCTCGGGCTTGCGACCACTGCCCTTCGCGATGCGGTTCACCCGGCTGGCGTTGATGAGGTCCGGACGCAGGCGCTCCTTCACCGTCATCGAGTCGTACATCGACTCGATCTTGGTGAGCTCCTTCTCGTCCGGGTTCAGGTGCTCCGTCATCTCGCCGAAGAGCGGGAACTTCTCCAGCAGGTCCTTGAGCGGACCCATCTTCCGCACCATGCGGATCTGCTCGACGAAGTCCTTCATCGAGAACTGGCCGGACAACAGCTTGCGCGCGTCCTCCTCGGCCTTCTTCTCGTCGACGACCTTCTCGAAGTCCTTCATCAGGCCGACGATGTCGCCGAACCCGAGGATGCGGCCGGCGAGGCCCTCCGGACGGAACTCCTCCAGCTTGTCCATCGACTCGCCCATGCCGAGGAACTTGATGGGCTTGCCGGTGACTTCCTTGATGGACAGCGCCGCGCCACCACGCGCGTCACCGTCCAGCTTGGTCAGGATGAAGCCATCCAAGGTCAGACGCCGGTCGAACTCGGCCGCCGTGCGCACGGCGTCCTGACCAATCATCGCGTCGCACACCAGCAGGATGTTGTCCGGGTGCACGTTCGACTTGATGGACTCCAGCTCCGACATCAGCGCCTCGTCGATGGCGAGACGACCGGCGGTGTCGATGAGCACCACGTCGCACTTCTGCTCGCGGGCGGCGGCATAGCCCCGCTTCGCCAGCTCGGGAGGCTGCACCCCGGGCTCGTGGTAGACGGGCACCTTGAGCCGCTCGCCCAGGACCTTGAGCTGGTCCACGGCGGCCGGACGGTAGATATCCGCGGCCACGAGCAGCGGCTTGCGGCCCTGCTGGAGCAGCCGGTTGGCGAGCTTGCCCGTGGTCGTCGTCTTACCCGAGCCCTGCAGACCCACCATCATGATGCCGGACAGCTGACCCTTGGGCTTGAGGTTCAGCCCCGTGTCCACCGGCCCCATCAGCGCCTCGAGCTCGTCGTGGCAGATCTTGATGAAGTGGTCCATCGGGCTGACCTTGCGCTTCTGGCCCGAGGCATCGGTGATGGTGGTCTGGACGAGCTCTCCCACGGCCTTCTCGCGGACGCGGGCGACGAACTTCTTCACCACGTCGAAGGCCACGTCGGCCTCGAGGAGCGAGACGCGGATGTCGCGGAGCGACTCGTCGACCAGCTCCGGGGTGAGCTCGCTCTTGCCGGCGAGGCGGTTCTTGGCGGCGCGGAAGCCCTTGGTGACGGTCTCAAGCATGGGGGGCGCTTTATAACAGGGGGGAGGTGGGATGCGACCTTGGAGCGCATCCCAGGCGTCGAAGAGTGAAGAGCCGACCCCCGGGCCCGTCTGGCCCGGGCCGAGGCCCTGGATTCATCAACGCTCCCAAGGGGTTGGCGCATCCCCCAGGGCCCGGCGGGTGGCTTTCGGGCCCGGGCCCCAGCCTGCCCGGGCCCCGGTCGAGCCGGAGGCCCCGGGGCTGTCCTCCGCTCAACGGACCTGTTCGAGGTCCTCGAGGATCCTTCCCCTGTGCGCGGCATCGGCCATGCCCAGGGCCGCGAGCACGTCCTCGGCGGCGAGGGGCGCACCGCGAGGTCCTCGCCGCGCGGGCGCCGGAAGGTCATCCCCGCGTGGGCCGCGCCCGAAGTCGTTCGCGGACGGCCGGGGACTCGGCTCCACGGGCGACAGGGTGGGCGCGGGTCCCCCTCGGTGGTACGCGGCATACAGCTCCGAGAGCTCCCACAGCAGCACGTCCAGGGGCCGGACGTCGATGAGGCTGGGGTGGAATTCGAGCCGGAGCACGTGCTCACTCACGTCCAGGACGAACAGCGTCGCCCGGACGAGGGGCGCGCCTTGGCGGTCGACCGGACGCCGGGCCTCGTGGCGCAAGGCCTCGGCCAATTGGGCCTCTCGCACCGCCGAATAGGGCGTTCCATCGAGCAGGCTGATGGTGGGGAGGACGAAGACGCCGGGCACGGGGGGCGTGGACCACGGAGCGCCGTGGCGATGCTGCAGGGCCTCGAGCGCCAGACGCAGCGCGCGCCAGTCGAGCAGGCCGGACAGACGGAAGACGCGGGGCAGGTGGCATGTGCTCGCCGCGTCCACGTGTCCCGGTCGCTCGAAGTCCCGCCAGAGGTCCACGTGCATCGGGCGGGCTCCCGTCCGTCCCCGAGGCTCGGATGCCGAGTGTCCCACGCTCCCGTTCATGGCGACTCACTCCGATGTCCAACTGGGCGAGGCCACGGGGCCAGGCCCGACGCGGTGGGACGAGACAGCTCAGGCGCGTTGGCGGGCGTCCTCCTGGATTCGGACGCGGTCCTTCTTCCCGGCGGTCGTCTTCGGCAGGGATTCGCAGGTGTCGATGCGAGTGGGGACCATGTAGGGCGGCAGGTAGTCCGCGCAGTGCTGTCGCAGGTCCTGGAGGCTGGCGCTCGCGTTGTCCTTGAGCACCACGAAGGCGCGCAGCTCCCCGCCCGCGAGCTCGTCCGGGAGCGTCAGCACGGCGCTCTCCTCGACCTCCGGGTGGCGCAGCAGCACCTCCTCCACGGCGGTCAGCTCGATGTGGCGGCCCCGGACCTTGACCCGGTCATCGCGGCGGCCCAGGAAGCGCAGCACGCCTCCACCCTCCCGGGTGACCCGATCCCCCGTCCGATAGGCCTTGGGGTGGCCTGGAATGGGGCCGAGCACCTTCCGGGTGTGCTCCTCCTGTCCCCAGTAACCGCTCATCAGCGTGGGGCCCGCCACGCACAGCTCGCCCTCCTCTCCGTCCGCCGCCCGCGCGCCGTCATCCCGGATGACGAAGACCTCGTCTCCGCAGCAGACCTTGCCGATGGGCAGGGGTTCGGGGCTCGCGAGGTCCGCGGGCGTGACGACGTGGTACGTGCAGACGTTCGTCTCGGTGGTGCCGTAGAGGTTGAGGTACCGCGGCCTGGGCAGGGTCAGCACGAGCTTGCGCAGGTACTTGTGTGGGAAGACCTCGCGGGTGAAGAGCACGGTGCGCAGGTGCGGGAAGGCATGCCGTGACAGCTCGCCTCGGGCCTCGAGCTGGGTGAGCACCGAGGGCACGGAGTGCCAGATGGCGATCTCCCTCTTCGCGATGAAGTCCGCCAGCTCCCGCGGAATCGCGGACAGCTCGATGGGCACCAGCACCAGCGTGGCGGCACCCTTGGCCGTGGCGAAGAGGTCGAAGACGGACGGGTCGAAGTGGAAGGGCGAGAGGCTGGAGACGCGGTCCGAGGAGCGCACGTTCGCAGTCTGGAAGGCCCACTCGACGAAGGCCTGCGCGGCGCGGTGGCTGTGCATGACCCCCTTGGGGTGTCCGGTGGCGCCGGAGGTGTAGAGGACATACGCCAGGTCCTCTGCCGTGGCGCGCGAGTCCTTCTCCAGGCGCGAGGTGGAGCGGGTGCGCACCTGCTCCCAGGTCAGGGTCGTCGGGAGGTTCTCCCCGGGAGGTGCTGATGTGGTGTTCGGCTGTCGCGTTCCCACCAGGATGATTCCGCGCAGGGTCTGCACCTGCTGGAGCGAGGCCTGCCAGGAGGGGGTGGTGAGGATGGCCGCGAGCGCGCAGTCCCTCGCGATGAACTTCAGGCGCCACTCCGGCGCGGAGGGGTCGATGGGGACGTAGGCCGCGCCGGCCTTGAGGATGCCGAAAAGGCCCACCACGGCCTCGAGCGACTTGGTCAGGTGGAGCCCCACGCGCGCGCCCCGGCCGATGCCGAGCTCCTGGAGCGTGCGGGCCACCTGGTTCGCGCCCGCGTCGAGCTCCTCATAGGAGATGGCTCGCTCGCCGTCGATGACCGCTGTCCGTCGAGGGGCCGCTCGCGCGCTGTCTTCAAGGTACTGAAACAACATGGATGTGATTCTCCTCAGGGGCCCAAGGCGTGGGTCACGAGTTCTCGGTGGAGCACGGAGCGCGAGTCGGGGGGCTCACGAAAGGCATACACGCCGGGCGCGGGGGCCTGGACGGCGTCCGCTCGGAGGCGCGAACGGGGCGACGTGCTCATGGGCGGCGTTCTCCCCTGTCGTTCCAATGGGACCCGCGCAGAATGCGCGGTGACACCGGAGATGTCGTTCGTCCCAGGGTCGTGCCCGTGAGGCGCCTTCAGGACAGTGAAAGCCGGGCGCCCTCGGAGTCCGAGAGGCGGGCGCGCTGGGGCAGACGAGGGAGGGAGAGGCCCGGGCGTGGGGCCTCGGAATGGTGTTGAGCAGTGGGCAGGGGGATTGGTAGGACAGGGGCCTGCACGAATGGCGGAACTGGCAGACGCAGCGGACTTAAAATCCGCTGACTCGCAAGGGTCGTCCGGGTTCGATTCCCGGTTCGTGCAATATCGTGAGTCCGTCAGGGAGGATGCTCGCCTCCCTGACGGCGCGCTGCTGCCACGGCGGCACGAGACGGGTTCCGCTCAGTGCCCTGATCATCCCGAGGGTTTACGGATTCGGCGTCCAGCAGCGGAAGCTCTGTTCAACGAAGTTCGAGACGTAGGTGTTGGCGTCGAGGACGCGGAAGCGGATGTACTTGTAGTAATACCGTCCGCCCGGGTAGAGGCCGAACTTGCAAGGCTCGCTGAAGGTGGTGGTGCCATTGCGCCAGGGCCAGTTGCCTGGAGCGGGATCGACGTCGAGGTTGTGCGCCCTTTGCCATTGGTAGGTATAGGGCGTCACTCCGCCGCTCGCGCTCGCTGTGCACTCGATTCGCTCGGTCTCGTCCATCCATTCGCAATTCATGGTCGCCGTGGGAGGAGGAATCTCGAGCGTGGTGTCCGTCTCATCCGCCCGGGCTTCCGGCGCAATGCCAGGACACTCCCCACCGTCAGTTTCGATGAAGTACGGGCTCCTTTGCCCCGTGCGCACGGGTGTCCTTCCACAGATGCACCGCTCCGTGCCGACCGATGTGGTGAGGGTTGCATCGCTGTAATACCTGATGAAGTACTCCGACAGGCAGATGAGGAGCGGGGCCTCCTGTGAAGCCATATCGGGTTGCGCTTCCGTGTCGGCATCATCCACACCACAGCCGAACTGGAAGCCAAGGACTGCAAGGCCCAGGGTCAACAGGGTACGCATGGTTCCTCCCAACGCGATTGACGCTTCGTGTGCTGCCTGTCGATGATGCCACGGCCGTTGCGTGTGCATTCATGGTGGAGAGGCTTTTTCGCGCAGGCCGGTGGAAATGTTCACCGTCACCCGCGTGGCACACGCAATGGGGTTGTCGGAGGCGCTGCTCCTGGTGAAGGCTGCGCCTTCATGGAGAAACTCATCCCGGGACTGCATCACTTCCAGACCGAGGTCTTCCGCTCCAAGCAAGACCTCTATTCGAAGCTCGCGGAGGCGCAGAACCCCGAGGTCCTCTTCATCACCTGCTCCGACTCCCGCGTCCTCCCCAACGAGGTGACGGGCGCCGGGCCCGGCGAGCTGTTCATCATCCGCAACGCCGGCAACATCGTCCCGCCCTACAGCACCGCCAACAACGGCACCGCGGCCACCATCGAGTACGCCGTCGCAGCCCTCAAGGTCCGCCACATCATCGTCTGCGGACACACCCGCTGCGGCGCCATGCACGGTCTGCTCAAGCCCCAGCTCCTCGACAAGCTCCCCCAGATGGCCCAGTGGCTGCGCCACGCGGAGTCCACCCGGCGCATCGTCGAGGCCAGCTACGCCCACCTGAGCGGAGATGCCCTCCTCGACGCGGCCGTCGGTGAGAACGTCCTCGTGCAGCTCGAGAACCTGCGCTCCCATCCCACGGTCGCCGAGGCCCTCGCGAACCGCGCGCTCAACCTCTACGCCTGGGTCTACCAGCTCGAGGACGGCTGCGTGCACGCCTACGAGCCGAGCCAGGGGCAGTTCACCCCCGTCGTCGCCACGGACGGAGACTCCCTCCGCGCCCGGGGCCGCTTCGGCCTTCGTCAGGTGCTCTGACTCGGTCGCGCCCGGCTCAGCCCGTGAGGGGCGCCGCGCGCCTTTGGTGATGCAGCGCCACCACCACCATCCCGGCGAACGTCACCACCAGCACGGCGACCTCCTCCAGGCTGTCCAGCGGCGCCTCGCTCTCGTTGATGAGCGCGAGGCTCAACAGACACAACACCAGATGGGCGCTGAAGACGGGCAGGGACGCGCTGCCCAACAGCTCCAGCACCCTCGGCCGCAGCCAGCGATACACGAGCGGCGCACCCCGGTCCGCGAGCAGCGCCAGCGCCAGGAAGTTCACCAGCCGCAGCGGCGCCAGCGTCCACTTGTCGAGCAGCACGGGCCAGCTCGTGAACAGCTGGAACCCCGGCACCTCGTACCGCGCGAGCAGGAACACGACGACCACTCCCCACGCCACCACCCACTGGAGGCGCGGCGGCGGCGCGGGGCTCCCGGCGGCCCGCGCCCGGAGGCTCCCCCGCCACACGCCGAGCACCCAGAGGAACTGCCAGGCGAACAAGTCGAACGCCCCGGAGTGGTCCACCTTCATCGGCAGCCAGGACACGGCCCCCAACACCCCGTACAGCTCCCGCTTGAGGCCCAGCTGCGCCCACAGCCACACCAGCGCGCTGAGGCACACCACCTTCCCCCAGCCCGCATGGCGCGCCGCGGTCAGCACGAAGGGCGACAGGAACAGCAGCACGACGTAGAGCGGGAGGATGTCCAGCAGCGGCGGGCAGTACAGCAACACCAGGCTGCTCAGCAGCGCCGTGAGCGGCTCCTGGTGGAAGAAGTCGAGCAGGTTGAGCACCGCGGGGCGGTGCGTGAGCCAGCCCACCGCGCCGATGAAGGTGAAGGCGAAGCAGAGCAGCCCGACGTGGTGCGCGTAGACCTTGAGGGCTCTGCGCCGCAGCCCGCGCCACAGCTTCCCCGGAGCGTCCCACGCCTTCACATGCGTGCCCCCCACCAGGAACGCCGACAGGAACACGAACCCCTCGGCCGCGGAGACGAAGCCGAACGGCTGGCTGGTGTACGCGTTGAGCCGCGTGGGCAGGTGCGTCAGCGTCATCAGGACGAGCAGCAACCCCCGCAGGGCATCCAGGTCGGGTCGACGCGGCATGAGGAAGACGGGCTCAGGGCGCGCCCAGCTCCTCCCGCAGATGACGCTGGAGCGCCTCGGGCCGACGACGCGCGCACTCGCGCATCCACTCCACCTCCGCTTGCCACGACTCCACCGAGGCCGGGTAACCCCACCGCGCGACGTGCTCGGCCATCTCGGGCGCGAGCCGCGCCGCGGCCTCGTCGAGCAGGGCCAGCACCCGCTCCGGCGCGAAGGTGTTCTCCAGGTGCCACTGGAAGCGCGAGACGAACAGACCCTTGAAGTCCGGCGACTTCATCAAGCTCCGGAACAGCACGACGAAGGACTCGCCGAGCCGCTCGTCGCGCAGCAGCCGGCCGAGTGAGTTGGCCTCGGGACCTCCGATGAAGGCCGCGTCCAAGTCGTGGAGCAGCCAGCGCCACCGCCCATCCCCGGGCCCCGTGTCGCCGGAGGTCTCCCCACCGCGCAGGCGCCAGAACTTCACGTTGTTGTCCGGCCAGTCCTCGTTGCCGAAGTAGACCTCCGCGATGTGGTAGTCGATGAAGTCCTCCACATCGATGCGCGCCGCGACGTACGCGGAGTGCTCGGGGACGGAGAGGTCGTGCTCGCGCACGTAGGCGAGCAGCTCCTGGTAGGGCAGCACGTCCGCGTCCTCGCCCGTGTCGAGGATGCCGTCGGCCTCCAGGATGACGATGTCCTTGCGCTTCAGCCCGTGGTGCGTGGCCAGGTAGTACTCGTCATACCGCTCGCGCAGCTCGTGCAGTCCCCAGTACTCGCCATCCAGGAACACCAGCGTGGGCTGACAGGCCTGCAGCGCCAGGGACGTCTCGCGCAGCAAGCCCTGGAGCGCGCAGTCGCGCAGCTTGGAGCCCACCTGGTCCTGCCCCGACGTGCGCACGATGAGCCGCTTGAACTCGCGCAGCGGATGGTCCGGGAACACGTCCGCCTGGAACAGCTCCGGGCCGTACTCCTCCTTCGCGTACAGCCGGAGGCTCTTCTGCGGCATCGCCGCGCTGCCCGAGCCGTGGATGCGCACGCCCGCGTTCTGCGCGAACACCGTCGCGCCCACGGCGTCGAACCACTCGACGTGGACCGGGCGCTCCCAGTCCTTGCCGTCCTGCATGTAGTTGCCCGTGCCCCAGCCCTCCATGGGCCCCGGCGTCTCGGCGTAGACGCGGCCCGGCACGTAGATGCCCTGCTCGTCACCGAAGAAGTTCGCCGCGTCCGTCGCCAACGACAACACCGGCAACGTGTACGCGCGCGGCTGTCCGATGAGGTACGTGCGCGCCTGTCCCGCGTCCACCGGCGTCTCGCCCGCGAACTGCCGCACGCGCACCACCGTCGCGAGCGTGGAGGGCGCGGTGGGCGGCTTCCAGCGCCAGGGCTCCGGTGACTCGGCGGGGTTCGTCGGGATGAGGCTGAGCGGCGCGGGCTGCCCGCGTCGGTTGAGCAGCACCAACGGCGCCGTATAGACGGGAGACGTCGGGCCCGGCGTGGAGCCGTCCAGCGTGTAGCGCGTCGTCGTGTCCGGGGACGTGGGGAGCGTCAGGAGCGCCTCGGCCGCGTACAGGCTGTCCTGCGTGCCGAAGCCCAGCCGCTGGAACTCCAGGCGCGTGCGCACCTCCGTCCCGCTGTCGTGATAGGCGACGACCTCCAGCGACTCGCTCTCGTGGCCCGGCTGCCACGGGATGCTCCACCGTCCGTCCTCGAGCACCGCCAGCCCGAGCAGGATGGAGCCCTCGTAGACCTCCACGCGCACGACGCCCGCGTCCATCTGGAAGCCGCCGCGCAGCACGTGCTGCTCGTTGTCCATGGCGTCGATGGTGACGACCGGTGACGCCGTCTCCTCCTCCACCACGGGCCCGGAGCCCTTGTCGGACGGCGTGCTCTCGCAGGCCGTGAGCGCGATGAGCAGCGCGGCGAGTGCCCCGGAGCGCCTCGGCTTCGGGAAGACGAACGGGACTCGCTCGGAGGCCACGACAGAGCCCCCCGCGACTTCGGGACGAGACGGGTGATTCATGGATGAGACACGAAGGGGAGGACCCTGGGGGACGTGGGACCCGGGGTCGTCAGCAATCCTCGTGCCTCAAACTATCTCCCTGAATTCAGGGAAGCAGTGTCGGGAGAGCGTGGCAGTGTGCCACGCTGGGGGTTGCGGAATGCCATGGCTGTTGCGCACCCGAGCGAGGGAGCCCACCTGCGATGACCGGACCCCGACTTCGGCACTGCGCGACGTGTGGGCGCGCCCTGAACCCACGCGAGGTGTACTACCGCTTCAAGCTGGTCCTGGAGGGCGAGCAGGACGTGCTGGAGTCCGCCGAGGCGTCGGAGGACGGTGAGCAGGACGCGCTCGCGGCGCTGGTGCGGCGACTGGAAGAGGGGCCCGAGGATGCTCGCGAGCTCGAGGACCAGGTGCACTGGGAGCGGGCGGGCGTGGTGTGTGGCGGATGTCGCGCGGTGGCGGTGCGGATGCTCGACGAGAGCACGGACTCGACGCGCCCCCATTGAGAGACCGCGGCGCGCCGCCGGTTGACGGCGCGCCGGGTCGTGGCCTGCTTCAGCGACGCGAGGGCGCCACGGGGAAGACGAGGTCGTCGTGGTCCGTCCACTCGCTCGCGACGCAGCTTGCCCCGGTGGGATTGTCACCGATGACGCCGCGAATCGCCTGGAGCCCACCCTCCGGCAGCGTGAAGGTGACGGACAGCGCATTCTCTCCCGTCACCTCGACCGGGAGCGTGGCCACGTGGGTCCACTGGGGATGGCGTGCGTCGGGTGCGTGGAAGAGGTTCACGCGCTCGAAGAAGGGGAGGAAGCCGATGACGTTCGCGGTGAGCGTCACGGGCCTGCCGGCGGTGAGCGGGCCTCCATCCTGGCTGGCGACGCGCAGGCCCTCCAGCGACGGAGTGACGCCGTAGGTGCCGCCGTTGCCGTCGGCGCAGCTCCCGCCGAGCGTGTTGGGGGCATGGAGTTCGGGCCCCACGCTCCCCATGCCGCGAACGAGCACGCCCGTGTCGCACGCGGACGCGAGGGTGGTGCAGCGGGGCGCCAGGAGTGTCGCATCGAAGTCCGCGACGTCCGGGTTGCGCACCGTCACCTTCACCGGCGTGGCGCGCCAGGCTCCGAGCGCGGTGTCGTAGGCGCGGACCTCCAGCGTGGTGGGGCCGTTCAGCTCCTCGCGCGTGTCCCAGTCCAGCTCGAAGGGGAGGGTGGTGTCGCTGGCGCGCAGGAGGCCGTTGACCCAGAGGTCCACGCGGCGCACCGCCACGTCATCCCAGGCGAGCACGCGCACGCGCGAGGTGCCTCGCACGGTGCTCCAGGGGAACGGCGTCATCACCTGCGCCCAGGGACGGTGATGGTCTCCCGTCACGTGTCGGAAGCCCGCCTGGAGCAGCAGGTTGGGGGAGCCTGGGCCGGCCTCATTCACACGCCCCGCCACGGCGGCGCCCGCGAGCGCGTCCATCACCTGCGTCGCCGTGGCGCGGGGATGGGTCTCCAGGTAGAGCGCGGCGGCGCCGGCGACGTGTGGTGTGGCCATGGAGGTGCCGGAGCGGACCTCGGTCGCCGTGTCGTCCGGGAGGTCGGCGGAGAGGATGTCCTCGCCCGGCGCGAACAGGTCGATGCAGCGGCCGTAGTTCGAGAACGACGCCCGCGTGTCCGTCAGCCGGGTGGCGCCCACCGTGAGGGCTTCCGCCGCGCGGCCCGGAGAGTAGTCGCACGCATCGACGCTGCGGTTGCCCGCGGCCACGACGACGGTGACTCCGGCGGCCACGGCGTTGCGGACCGCCTGGTCCAGGGCCTCGGAGACCTCCAGGCTGAGACTCAGGTTGGCGACCGCGGGGGCCTGGTGATGGGCGGTGACCCAGTCGATGCCGGCGATGATGCCCGACACCGTGCCCTCGCCTTCGCAGTCGATGATGCGCACGGAGTGCAGCGTCGCGGCGCGCGCCACGCCCCAGGTGGAGCCTCCGAGGGTTGCCGCCACGTGCGTGCCGTGACCGTGGCAGTCCTCCGCACCACCCTCAGGGTCCAGCACGTCGAAGCCCTCGCCCAGGCGTCCCTGGAACTCGGCGTGCGTGGAGCGGATGCCGGTGTCGAGGACATACGCGTGGACGCCCGCGCCGCTCAGCGCGGGACGGTAGTGGCCGTCGAGCGGCAGGTCCTCCTGGTCCACGCGGTCCAGTCCCCACGCCGCCGTCTCCGACGTGGCGAGCGGGCGCACCCGGGCGTCCTGTTCGATGAAGGCCACACGCTCATCGGCGCGCAGCGATTCGAGGCGTGTCGGGTCGAGCTCCGTGGTGAAGCCCTGGAGCGCGTGCTCATAGGCGCGCAGCACCGTCGCACCGTGCGCCTTGGCGAGGTTCGCGACGTACTCGCGAGGCTTCTGTTGCCCGTGGGCCTTCGTGTGGGCCTGGGGGCGGAGGACGACGATGTATCGGTTCGGGATGGGCTGCTGGCGCGAGGCCTCGCGTGAGGTGGGCTCGGTGCAACCGGTGAGGGTGAGGAGACAGAGCAGCGGGATGAAGCGGAGTTTCCACATGGGGTGTGTGGCCTGCGATGTGCCGCCTCTTTCGAGGACAGCGTCTGGGTGAGCCCGCTTGGACGCCGGGGGCTCGGAGGTTGATCAATTCGAGACACCGCGCCCCTCAGGTTTCTGAGTGCGCTCGCGGAAAACACCGGAGACGCTTCGGATTGTCACCGCGGCTTCTCGAATGAGACGCTGCTGGCACCGCCATTGCTGTCGGCAATGAGGTCGTACCCAGAGAGGAGTGTTGCTTGAACTCGAATCAACTGCGCCGGCTCTTCGCCCGTGCGCTGAGTGCATCCCTGGCGTCGCCCCTGGTGCTCACCGGTTGTGGCGACGGGGGGATTTCCCTGGAGGGGTTCTCGGCGCCCCCCTGTGACAACGGTCGCGTGTCGCTCCAGGGGCTGGCCCCCGCGACCCCGACGGACTTCATCGAGCTGCGAATCGTGACGGACCTGGAGAGCTCGCCGCGGCAGCAGCGTCTGGCGTCCGTCGGGACGGCGTGCGAGACCGCCACGCAGCCCGCGGTGTGCAACGCGGAGCTGGACGCGCTGGCCTCCGAGGACGGGTTCCGCTCCCGCTGCGACGTGGGCTGCTATGCGTACTACCTGGTGACGACGCGAGGAGATTCGGTCGAGGCGCACACGTCCCGGAACGCGCTCGCGGCCCTGCTGGGCAGCATCGACACCCCGACGGAGGCGCTGCTCCAGGTCTTCGCGGAGGACTACAACGTGAGCTGCACCGAGCTGAAGCATGGCGCGGTGAAGACGAACGCCGATGGGACCTTCAGCGTCATCGCCACCAAGGGGTTCGCGTGTGGCGAGGGGACGGAGCTGACGCAGTACCTGCTGGTGGTCAAGTCCTCCGGCGAGGTGGTCGAGAAGCGCACGCACGTCCTGGAGCGCGGCGACAAGGGGTGCTCGGTGGGTCGCAGGCCCGCGGGGCTTCGCTCGGATGGAACCGTGGACTGCGTGGATGAGCTGGGACAGCACTTCGCGCTCATCACCCACCTGGAGGAGGCCTCCATCACCGCCTTCCTGCGACTGCGCGAGGAGCTGGCGCTGCATGGCGCGGCCGTCGAGCTGCAACAGGCGGCGCTGCGCAGCGCGCTGGATGAGGTGGCGCATACGCAGGTGTGCGGCAGCCTGGCGCGGCGACATGGGGTGACGCCGGAGCGCGCGGTGGTGGCGCCGCTGGCTCCCCGGCCGCTGTTCGAGGTGGCGCTGGACAACGCGGTGGAGGGCTGCGTGCGCGAGACGTATGGCGCGCTGCTGGCGCATCACCAGGCGCTGCACGCGGAGGACGCGGAGGTGCGCGAGGCGATGGTGCGCATCGCGGAGGACGAGACGCGGCATGCGGACCTGTCGTGGGCCGTGGACCGCTGGGCGGAGGAGAAGCTCTCGCCCGAGGAGCGCGAGACGGTGCGCGCGGCACGTCAGCGGGCCGTGGAGGCGCTGCGCGCCGAGGTCTCCTCGCCGACCGATGAGGCGGTCCTGCGCGCGCTGGGGTTGCCCCAGCCGGAGGTCGCTCTCGCGATGGTGGAGGTGCTCTCCCGCGAGCTGTGGAACTGAGGCGCGGGGCCGTGCATGCCGGGACGCCTGGGTTGACGTAGGCGTTTCGGTGCTTCGACGGGAGGCGCGGCTCGGGGCCGGCGTGCCCTCCGGCAGAATCCAAGGATTGGCGTGCCGCAGAGCCACGTCTCACGGTGACCGTGGTCCCTACCCCAAGGTCCGCTGTCCCCCCGATGGTCGATGCGGCGCCGCCTGCGAAGTCATCATCGGCGCGGTGTCGCGCCCAGGGTGGGGCCGTCCACTTGCCGCGACTCCTCGGCGCGGTGTCGCGTCCTCTCGGCGGCCGACTGCCGGCGCGGGGCGTGGGTGCATTGCTCGTCGAGTGACTCCGTGACTCGCTCAGGTCGGCGGCACTTCCGCGAGCACCTCCCGCAGTCGCTCCTCGAGGAAGCGGCGCTCTGGCTCCGTGCGCACCAGGGCGAGCGCGCGACGGTAGGCCGCCACGGCTTCGTCCCTGCGCCCCAGCCTGCGCAGCAGCTCCGCGCGGGCCGCGGGCAGCAGGTGGTGCTCGGTGAGTCGTCCGGACGACTCCAGGTCGTCGACCAACACCAGCCCCTGTGCCGGGCCCTTCGCCATCGCCACCGCCGCCGCGCGGTTGAGTTCCACCACCGGACCCGGTGTCAGCTTCGCCAGCCGCTCATAGAGCGCGGCGATCTGCTCCCAATCCGTGTCCTCCGGCCGCTTCGCCTGTGCATGCAGCGCCGCGATGGCCGCCTGCACCGTGTACGGACCGAAGGCTCGCAGGGACAACGCGGTGTCGAGCAGGGACAGGCCCTCCGCGATGTTCGCCGCGTCCCATCGCCCGCGGTCCTGCCGGTCCAACAGGACCAGTCCACCATCCTCGGCCACCCGCACGTGGCGCCGGGAATGGTGGAGCAGCATCATCGCCAGCAGCGAGGTGGCCTCGGGATGGCGGGGCAACAGGTCGCACGTCAGCCGGGCCAGCCGCAGCGCCTCCTCGCACAGGTCCACGCGCACCAGCTCCGTGCCCTGCGTCGCGGAGTGCCCCTCCGAGAAGAGCAGGTAGATGGCATGCAGGACGCCCCGGGTGCGCTCCCCCAACGCGTCCGGCTCCGGGATGACATACGGAATGCGCGCATCGCGAATCTTGCGCTGCGCGCGTACCAGCCGCTGCGCCATCGTCGCCGGCGACACGAGGAACGCTCTCGCCACCTCCTCGGTCGTCAGCCCACACAGCGTGCGCAGCGCCAACGCCACCTGGACGTCCACGGCGAGGGCAGGGTGGCAGCACGTGAAGAGCAGTCGCAGCGAGTCGTCCGGATGCGCCTCCCAGTCCTCACCACTCGGCGTGGCGGCCAGCTCCTGCTCCAGCCTCGCCACCACCTCCAACGCATCCACCCGGGCGCCGAGGCGCACGCCCCGGCGCACCCGGTCCACCGCCTTGTTGCGCGCGGCCCGCAGGAGCCACGCGCGAGGCTCCCGCGGAATCCCCTCGCGCGGCCACTGCTGGAGCGCCGCCTCGAAGGACTCCTGCACCACCTCCTCCGCCGAGGCGAAGTCTCCCCCCATCGCGCCGATGAGCATGGCCACGATGCGGCCATGCTCGGCGCGATAGGTCTGCTCGACGATGGACCGCACCTCCTCCATGGACGACCCGCTCCGACTCCGGGCCTCAGCCCATGACGTCGGAGTAGTCCATCACCGGGCGTATCTCCACGCAGCCCGACCTCGCGGCGGGGATGCGTGAGGCCAGGGCAATCGCCTCGTCCAAATCCTTCGCCTCCACCAGGAAGAAGCCGCCCAGCTGCTCGCGCGTCTCCGCGAACGGCCCGTCCGTCGTCAGCCGCTTGCCGTCGCGCACGCGCACCGTGGTGGCCGTGGACGTCGGCTGCAGCGCCTCGCCCGCGATGTTGTTCCCGCTCTTCTCGATGGACTCACTGAAGGCCGCGTACTCCTCCAGCACCTTCTGGGCCTCCTCCTGCGGCAGCGCGTCCCAGGCCTTCTCGTTCTCGAACAGCATCAGCAGGTACTTCATGGGTCCATCCTCACGGTGACGAAGGGGAGTGAAGCCTCCCGCCTTGGGTCGAACAGGCCGGCGGGAAATCGACCGCCCATTTCCCAAGGGATTTTCCGCCCCATTTCCACCCGGCCCCTCAGGAGGGCTCGAGCGGGGAGAAGTGGCTGAAGGGACCATGCCCCTGCCCCAGGGGGAGCGGGTGCTCCAGGGCCGAGGTGACGAAGGTCTTGGCGCGTCGGGTGGCCTCGAAGGGCGCCTGCCCCAGCGCCATCCACGCGGCGATGGCCGCGGACAGGGTGCACCCCGTGCCGTGCGTGTTGTGCGTCTTCACCGAGCGAAGGAACAACGTCTCCATCCGCTCCCCGTCGAACCAGACGTCCAGGCCGCGCAGCTCGCCCGACATGCCGCCGCCCTTGACCAGCACCGCCCGCGGGCCGAGCTGGTGGATGCGCCGGGCCGCCTCCTTCATGTCCTCGAGCGTCTGCAGGTCCATCCCGGAGAGCAGCTGCGCCTCGTGCCGGTTGGGCGTGACGACGTCCGCGAGCGGGAGCAGGTGCTCCTTGAGCGCACCGACGGCCGAGTCGTCGATGAGGCGCGCGCCGGCTCGGGACACCATGACGGGGTCCACCACGAGCGGGCCTGGCTTGAGCGCCTTCAGCCGCCACGCGACGACGGAGATGATCTCCGCGTTGACGAGCATGCCCGTCTTCACCGCGCCCACGCCCAGGTCGTCGATGACGGCGTCCACCTGCGCGGCCACGGCGGCGGCGGGGAGCACGTCGACCCTGGTGACGCCCCGGGTGTTCTGCGCGGTGACGGCCGTGAGCGCGGTGGTGCCGTGCACCCGGTGATACGAGAAGGTGTTCAGGTCCGCCTGGATGCCTGCGCCACCGCCACTGTCGGAGCCGGCGATGGTGAGCGCCGTCGGCACTCTCTTGGGAGTCTCCATGGGGCGCATGCTGCGCCGGCCCGCTCCAGGGAGCCACCCCTTTTGGCGGGTGCGGGCCCGCGGAGGTCCGCGAGCCCGCACCCGGAGTCAAGACGATTAGATGGTGATGCCGGCCGTCATGAAGACGACCTCGGCGGCGCGCACATCGCCCAGGCCCGTGAAGCTGGCCGTGTCGATGAGCAGTGTCCACTCGCCCAACAGGCTCCGGTCATAGAAGGAGTTGTTGGCCGGCGTGGAGCCGCCCGGCGCCACGCTGCACGCGTCCGTGAAGGCCGCGCCCTGGAACGGGGTGGAGCACGCCGGGTCGGCGACGTCGCACGCGGGCGGGCCGGAGACGCAGGCGGTGAAGGGCACGTAGTGGAGCACCTGCCGCGTCCCGCCGGAGGTGTACTCGTCCCGGTCCACCAGCTCGAACTCGGCGAAGTAGTTGCCGAGCTTGAACCCGTCCATGGTGTCGCGCACCAGCACCGCCGGCACCGACACGGAGGCGCCCGTGGCAGTGACGACGTTGACGCGCACGTTGCGCACGCGGTGGCCCTTGCGCAGCGACAGCACGGTGGAGGCACTCACGTCCGTGGGCGTCACCTGGAAGCGCGCCGCCCGGTACGTCGTCCCGGCGGTGACCAGATCTCCCAGCGCCTTCATGCGCTCTGACTCGTTGACGGTGAGCGGGTGGAAGTCGGTGGCGGCCAGGCGGCGATAGTACGGCGTCAGGCTCATCACCGTGTGCGTGGGCAGGCTGTCCAGGTGCTGCACCAGCCGCGTCTTCATGTCCGGGTAGTTGGCCAGGTTGAAGTCGTAGTTCTCGCGGAACGTCGCAGGGATGGCGCTGTCGCCGGTGGACGCGTCGAAGGGCAGGTACTGGTACTCGGCCACGCGGATGAGCTCCCAGTAGCGGATGGAGAGCTGGTCCAGCGTGCGCAGCGCGCGGGCGTACACCTGCTGGCCGATGAGCAGCTGGTCGAACTTGCGCAGCTCCGTGCCGTTGCCGAAGGCCAGGATGTCGTTGAGCGCGTCACGCGCGGCCACCGAGTTGCGCTGGCGCAGCGTCACCATGTCCCGCTCCATCAGCGCCAGCCGGTACTCCGCCTGGGCCTTGGTGACCTGGGCCTGGAGGTCCATCAGGTCCAGCGTCATCTCCACCTGCGACTGGGAGAGGATCTCCTTCTTCACCTCGTCGGAGATGATGCTGCGCGCGGGCTTCTTCTGGTTGCCGGAGACGATGTCCCACAGCTCGGTGCCGCCGCTCTTGAGCTTGTCCTTGAAGGGCTTGCTCGCGGCGGCGTTGGCGGCGCTCGTCTTGATGGCGTCCCACAGCAGGGTCTGGATGGAGCCGCTCTCGCTGCTGGGCGCGCCCGCGCCGGCCACGGGCGTGCCGCTGGACTCCGACTGGAAGCTCTTCTTCACCTCGCTCCACAGGGACTCGGCCGCCTTGCCCGCCAGGTCCGCCAGGAACTCGCCGCCGTAGGCCGCGGCCACCGTGCCGACCAGGTCCAGCAGGAACTCACCGAAGCCCTTGCTGGTGTTGTAGTGGTCCGTGATTCGCTGGTCCGTGGCCTGGATGTTCTCGGTCATCAGCTGAATCGCCGCCTTGCGGTTGTTCATGGACTGCTGGAGCGCGGCCATGGAGGCGTTCGCCACGGTGATGCGCTGGTCGGCCACCACCTTCTCCGCCTCCAGCACGCCGACGTCCGCGTTGAGCGCGGCCTGGTTCTGGGACATCCACGCGGACAGCTGCGTGCCGTTGGCCAGCGTGAGCCACTGGTTCACGGAGCTGTCGAGCACGTCGTAGAGCGAGTCGAACTCCGCGCGCAGCTGCTCGTAGCGCAGGTGGGGGTTGAAGGGCGTGTCCTTGGCCAGGCCGTAGAAGTTGCGCTGGCTCTGCAGGAAGCTCAGGCGCGTGACGTCGTGGGCCATCAGCGGGCACAGCGAGCCGTAGAGGTACAGGTCCGCGAAGGGACGGCCCGCCGCGGGCGTCTCGTCACACACCAGGCCCGCCTGGGCGAGGATGCCGCCCATCTCCATGATGTTCTGCAGGTAGTGGAAGCCCGCGCGCTGCAGCTCGCCCCGCTTGAAGAGGGCGTTGGCGTGGGACTGCGACACACGCCAGGACTGGGGCGCGAGCAGGGCGCGCAGCATGTCCACGTCGCGGCGCATCGAGCGCAGCACCTTCTGCGTGCCGGCCGTGCCCGCGGCGCCCGCCACGCCGTCGTTGGCCTTGGTGCCGACGTAGCAGGTGCGCGTCTCGTCGCGAGGCACGCAGAGGTAGTCGTCGTAGTGCTCGCAGCTGCCCGGAGGCGCCTCCTGCACCACCACCTGCACCGTCCGGGACAGCCGCTTGCCGGCGATGCCCTTCTTGCCGGACAGCGGCGCCGTGGTGACGAGCTCCGCGCGGGTGTCGACGTAGCGGCCGTTGTAGGAGTCCCCCAGGCTCACGTCGTGCCACGTCTGGATTTGATTCCGGCACGCCAGGTCCCCGAAGAAGGGGCTGTTGCGGCAGGTGGAGTCGGAGCAGTCCTTGTAGCCGTCGTTGTCGTTGTCCAGGCCGTCCGTGCACTGGGCGAAGGTGTTCTCCTGCGCGCCGCACACGTTGCCGGCCAGCGGGCTGTTGCTGCACTGGAAGTCGGAGCAGTCCGAGTAGTAGTCGCCGTCGTTGTCCACGCCGTCCGAGCAGGTGGCGGCGGTGGCCTCCTGCAGGAACGGGTAGGTGTCCGGCTCGCACACCTTCACGTAGGGGTTGCCGGCGCAGCCGGGGTCCTGGCAGTCCACCTTGCCGTCACCGTCGTTGTCGATGCCGTCCGAGCAGTTGAGCACCGTGCGCTCGCTGCCGCAGGCGTTCAGCACGCGGGGGTTGTAGCGGCACTCCTTGTCCGCGCAGTCCACGTCACCGTCGACGTCGTTGTCCGTGCCGTCCGAGCAGGCCGCGTCGTTGGTCTCCTCCAGGCCCGTGGTGAGCAGGAGCACCGGGCCCAGGCCGCAGTACGCGTTGCCGTGGCAGCCCGGGTCCGCGCAGTCACCCAGCCCGTCGCCGTCGTTGTCGATGAGGTCCGTGCACTCCTCGTCGCCGCCCTCGCCCGCGGTGCCGCAGGTGGTCGCGAAGTTCTTGCAGCCGAAGTCGGCGCAGTCGACGAAGCCGTCGCCGTCGTTGTCGTGGCCGTCCTGGCACGCCTCCTCGGAGAACTCGCTGTTGGCCGCGCGGCTCTGCTGACAGAAGCCGCGCTGGCTGCACTCCGGGTCCAGACAGTCCGTCTTGCCGTCGTTGTCGTTGTCCTTGCCGTCGCTGCAGGACTCGGCGGAGGCCTCGCGCTGGATGGGGCCCCAGGACGCGTCCGCGCACACGGTGACGTGCGGGTTCTTGGAGCAGGCGTAGTCCTCGCAGTCGGTGTAGCCGTTGAGGTCGTTGTCCTTGCCGTCGCTGCACTGGGTGTTGTCCGCCTCCGTGCGCGAATCACACAGCGCGATGGCGGGGTTCCAGCGGCACTTCAGGCTGTGGCAGGGGCCGTCCTCGTCCTGGAAGCACTGCTCGGGTGTGATGGGGGAGGCCTTGTGGGGCTCGTTGACGACGCCGGGACCGATGAGCGAGGTGTAGCGGATGACGACGTCGCCGGAGTGGCCGCCCTTGCCGCCGTTGCTGCCGTGGCCGGCTTGCGCGGTGGGGGTGCCGCTGCAGCTCACCTTCGGGTCCGGGCCGTAGTTGCCGGTGATGGTGGTGGTGGGCGGGGAGCCCGTGGCGTCGACGCCCGTCCAGCCATCCTCGCCCTTCTGGCCGGAGGTGGTGACGCGCACGCCGTTGAGGACGTTGGTGTAGAGCACGAAGCTGCCGCCGTTGAGGCCGTCGCGGCCCGGGGGCACGACGCGGTCCATCGGGTCCGCGTCCTGCTGCGGCGTGCGCGCGCCCGGCGTGGTGCGCACGGAGAAGCCGCGCGAGGTGAAGCCGCCGGAGGCGACGACGAGGGTGGCGCCGCCCGTCTGCACCGGGGCGGCCAGCTCCACGAGGGGCGCGACGATGACGATGACCTTGTGGTCCAGGGTGCCCGTGTCCTGCTGCGTGGGCTCGAACAGGTTGGCGCACGCGTGGGTGGAGGAGCAGGCGTTGGAGGCCAGCGTCTGCCAGGTGACGACGGGGCTCTGGGCGGAGATGACGCCGTCGGCCTGGGGCAGCAGGGCCTGGTGGCCCTTGAGGAACACGGGGTAGTCGCGCGCGTAGGACGTCAGCAGGCGCACCTTGTCGGTGGGCTGGTGGCGCGTCTGGAGCACGCCGCGCAGGTCGGCGAAGCGCGGGTCGGGCAGCACCGCGAGCAGCTCGCTCACCGTGGTGTCCATGGAGGCGGGCGCCGCGGGCAGCCCACGCAGCTCCGAGAAGTCCATGGGCGAGGAGAACGCCAGCGGCTGCGCCGTCGTCGCGGTCTCCAACTGCTCGTCTCCGGCCGGACGGGCGGTCTCCGGCAGGCCGTTGTCGCCACAGGCGCCCAGCACCAGCGCGGCCGCCAGACCCCAGACTCTCCGCCGGTCCCGGCGGATGTTTCGCAAGAAGTTCATTGTGATTGGTCCTTTGCTGGGGTGCTGAACGGACCCGGGTGGATTTCTTCCCGCGATTTGTCTGGCGTTATCCTCCGCGCCCATGGTGCGTCCTGAAGGACGAGAAAGAGGAGCACGTCCATGCTCCACCAGACCTGCGGGTGAGAGTCCCGTCCGGG